>LCEZ01000001.1 GCA_000995845.1 Parcubacteria group bacterium GW2011_GWD2_43_10
TGGGGCTAACGATATTGAAGCGGGCAAGGTTAATAAAGCTAAGTTAAAGGAAAAGGAAGAACAGTTGAATCAGGTCAGCGTCAAAGCTGAGGCCGCCTTAAAAGAGCTGCCTAATTTACCAAAGGCTGATGTTAAAGTTGGCAACAGCGAGGCTGATAATGAAATAATTCGCACGGTTGGCAAAATTCCCAAATTCAAATTCCAGCCCAAAGATTATCTTGAATTAGCCCATCAGCATGATTTGATAGACATGGAGCGAGCCGCTAAAGTTTCCGGCTCTAGGTTTGGCTATTTAAAAAATGAAGCGGCATTACTTGAGTTTGCTTTGATACAATACGGTTTAGAAATTACGCGTTCAAAAGGATTTATTCCGGTTGTGCCACCGGTTTTAATTAATGAAGAAGCCATGGAAGCTATGGGTTATTTAGAACATGGTGGTAAAGATGAAACCTATCATTTGGTTAAGGACAAACTTTATTTAGTCGGTACGGCTGAGCAATCAATCGGGCCAATGCACATGAATGAGGTGCTAACTCTTAATGATATGCCTCGTCGCTATGTAGGTTTTTCCTCATGCTTCCGCAGTGAAGCCGGCAGTTATGGCAAAGATACTAAAGGTATTTTAAGAGTGCACCAGTTTGATAAGCTGGAAATGGTTGTTTTTACAACGCCTCAAGAATCTGATGTGGAGCTGGAAAAATTATTGGCAATTGAAGAAGAACTAATGCAAGGGCTCAAGTTGCCTTATCAGGTGATAAAGATGTGTACCGCAGACTTAGGTGATCCAGCGGCTCGTAAATATGACATTGAAACTTGGATTCCATCTGAGGGTAGATATCGTGAGACTCATTCCTGTTCAACCACTACAGATTTCCAAGCCAGGCGTTTAAATACGCGCTTTAAGAATGCTGAAGGAAAAACAGAGCACGTCCATATGCTGAATGGTACGGTTTTTGCCGTAGGACGTACGCTTATTGCAATTTTAGAAAATTATCAGCAAGCTGACGCGACAATTGAAGTACCTAAGGTCCTGCGGCCCTATATGGGTAAATTAAAAGTTATAGGTAAAAAATGAAGCTAGGTCCGGCATACAGTTGGGTGGAAATTTCGAGGCGGGCACTGATCGCAAATATCCGTGTCCATCGTCGCATGGTAGGCAAAAAAGTTAAATTAATGGCCGTGGTCAAGAGTAATGCGTATGGGCATGGTATTGAATTAGTGTCGCAGGTTGCGGCCAGCACAAGGCAAGTTGATTGGCTGGGGGTAGCTTCGCTTGAAGAGGCGAAATTAATTCGTCAGGCCAAAGTAAAATTACCTATATTGGTTTTGAGTTTTTTTAGGCCGTTTGTGATGGCAGATTTAATTTGGGCCATAAAACACAGTATAGCTTTTATGGTTTATGAGACTGAACAGCTTAAGATTTTAAGCCTAGCTGCTCAAAAAGCGAAAAAGCCAGCCAAGATCCATTTAAAACTGGAAACTGGTATGGCGAGGCTTGGGCTTTTTCCCAAAGAAGCCAGGATTTTTTTGGAAAAGATTTTAAAATCACCCCGGCTTCAGCTGGAAGGTATAGCTTCGCATTTTGCCACTGCTGAGTCGCGCGATCAGAAGTTTTTAAAAAAACAGCTGTCAGCTTATCGGCGTTTTACCTAATCCGTTAGCGGTAAATTGCCTAATAGCATATTGCATCATATCTCCTGTAGTGCTGCCATTACTACCGCCCCGACTGCTAATTTATCTTTAGTGAGATTGGGTATTGCTTTATATGGTTTATGGCCGAGCGATGAGAATAAACAAGTGGTGCACAAAATGAACTCTGAGTTTAAATTACAGCCGGCCTTAACTTGGAAAACGCAAATTATTGAAGTACAGCATCTGCCAAAAAATACGCCGGTTGGTTATGACCGTACATTTGTTACAAAGAAATCAACAACAATAGTAGCATTGCCAATAGGGTATTGGGATGGATTAGATAGGGGATTGTCTAATAAAGGCAGGGTTATTATTAAAGGCGTTATTTGTCCGATAATTGGGCGAATTTGCATGAATATAACAATGGTGGATGCTTCGGCTGTAAGGAACGTAAAAGTTGGAGATGAAGTCATATTAATAGGTAAGAAGGGTAGGGGAGAGGTAACAGCTGATAAAATTGCCAGGCTTACCCAAACAATTAATTATGAGGTTGTTACTAGAATTAATCCTTTATTACCGCGGCATTTAGTTTAATTATTATGCCCAGGAGAAAATTAAAAGTGGGAGTTTTGTTTGGCGGACGATCAGCTGAGCATGAAGTTTCATTGGTTTCGGCTGAATCGGTTATGAAGAACCTTGACCGCAAAAAATACCAAGTTGTGCCAATTGGAATAGACAAGCAAGGCCAATGGATGATAGGTAATCAAGCACTTAAATTACTTAAGGCTGGAAAGAATTTTAATTTAAAGTCTAGCCAAGCTTTATTACCCGAACCAGGACAGAGGAGAGTGGACGTGATTTTTCCACTTATTCATGGCACTTTTGGCGAGGACGGTAAGCTGCAGGGTTTTTTGGAATTAGCTGATGTGCCTTATATTGGCGCTGGAGTTTCGGGGAGCGCTGTCGGCATGGATAAAATTGTGCAAAAGCAAATTTACCAGGCGGCTGGCATCTCTACGCCTAAATTTGATTACTTTCCGGCACCTGAATTTAAAAAATCAGCTAAATATATTTTGCGACGCTTAAAGAAATTAAATTTGCCGGTATTTGTAAAACCAGCCAATACTGGCTCATCAGTTGGCGTAAGTAAGGTAAAACAAGGGAGAGATTTAAGACCAGCCATTAAACTGGCATTAAAATATGACCGCCGAGTAATTGTTGAGCAGGCCGTACCTAACCCCATGGAAATTGAAGTAGCAGTGCTTGGTAATGATAAACCTAAGGCATCAATCTTAGGGCAAATTGTGCCTTCTAATGAGTTTTATGATTATGATGCCAAATATGTGGATGGAAAATCAAAAGCTATTATTCCAGCGTCGTTGCCAGTTTTAATTGCCAAAAAGATTCGTGCTTTAGCTGTGGAGGCATTTAAGGTACTTGATCTAGCTGGCATGGCGCGAGTTGATTTTTTGGTGAGCAGAAAAACTTGGAAAATTTATCTTAATGAAGTCAATACCATTCCTGGGTTTGTTTCCATCAGTATGTATCCGAAATTGTGGGCCGCCTCAGGTTTGCCCTTTCCAAAATTACTGGATGAACTAATTAATTTGGCCCTTAGCCGACACAGGCAAAAACAAAGTTTAGCCACTTCATTTAGGCCCAAAGCTAAATGGTATCGTTAACTTACCCCAAGCCAGTCCGGCGGTCAGTTCGCCGGCGAGATTTTGCTCCTACCAACCATCGAGCCCCGGTGGTTACCAGGCGTTTATCCCAGGCTTATCATCGGCCATCAGTGCCACCTTGGCGTAAATGGCTAAACTTAAGTATTTTTATTTTTTGTGTTGGGTTTTTATTGGCTATAGTATATTCACCACTTTTTACCATTAAGAATGTTGTTATTAATAATGTCGGTTTTAAACCGACCGAAGAACGGCTAAAAGAAATAGTGGCCGGAGTCATGTCTACTAGACTTTGGCTAGTTTTTCCTCAATCAAATTTAATATTGTTTAATCCCGGCCATGCCCGGGAAGTCTTAGCCACCGAGTTTTACATTGAGGATGTTAAATTTGTGCGACATTGGCCTAATGTATTAAAAATTGATGTAGCCAATAATGTTATCGTGGCTATTTTAAAAACTGATCAGGGAGACTTTTTGCTTGACCGCCGCGGCGTGTTGGTTCAGCAGTTATCAAGTGCCACTGATAATGATCGTTCCTTACCTTTATTGCTGGAAAAGGACAGTCCAGTCAGGAATTTGGGTGATCAAACTATTAAACCCGAATTAGTAACCTTTATTGATGACTTATATGATAATTGGCGTCAACTATTGCCAGAATTATTACCTCAATATATTTTATTGGATCCAACAGCCTTACCAACCTTGCAGCTGAACATGCCAGAAGGTTGGTATGTAAATGTCACAGGGGAATCAGACGCTAAACCACAAATTGCCAGTTTAAAGAGGTTATTGGAAGAAAGAATTAAAGATGATAGAGTTAAATTACAATATATTGACGTGCGCTTTGGCAACCGCCTTTACTTTAAATTGAAATAATAAGTAATATATTTTGCGACGCTTGAGATAAAAATATGTCAGTAAATGAATTAGATAAATTAATTAAGGATATTGTGGTTTTGGCAACTGAATTGAAAAATAAATTTACTCATGAAGTTTCAGCGCCAGTAAATTATGCTTGCATATTTGCGCAAAAGCAGGAGGAGTATGAAGATTTGATAAGGGCGGCGGCTAGATTGGGTACTGTTATTATGGAAATGACCACCGGCCTTTTATTTGAGCTAGCTGGTATTGAAACGATGTCTGGTACCTTGAAATTGCTTAAAATAAGACAGCCGTATCCGACCAGGCCGGAAAGAGGTGATGCCGACTTCACCGTAGCTGACTTCAGTGGCTTTAAGCAGGCCTATCTTAATAAGACCGGTTTTAAATTAATCGTGCGGCCGCAGTTGAAGATGGAAATGATACAACTAAAGCAGCCCGGGTATAAGGTTAGGGCATATTTCTCAAATCCGCCGTTAGCTAAGGCTTTGGGCTTGGAGTAAGGCATAAATGGTTCAATTTGCCTTAATTTAAAGAATATGATAAACTGAGTATAATATCCCTTACACTCAGTTAAATATGACCAAAGTTACAACTAAGACAAAAGAGGCGCTTCCCTACCTAGATGATTTCCTTTTGTCCTTACAAACCAATAACTATTCCCCGGAGACGGTTTATAACTATGAACGTGATTTGGGTGTGCTAGCCGACTTTATTAATGAACTTAAATTACCTTTTACTAAGTTAGACAAAAAAGCTATTGACCGTTATAAAGCTTATCTTACCTCTCGTGATCGGCGTACTTCTACTAAGCATAATTTAGGAGTTAGATTGAAAAGCTATTCCATAAATAGAATGCTTTCAAGTCTGCGGGCGTATTTAAGATATTTAATTGAGCTGGATCACCCTACTCCCCTGCCACCGGAGGCGGTCAAGCTGGTTAAGACTGAACGTAAACATCCACAAGTCGCAGAATTAAATGAATTGGTTAAATTAATTGAATCGCCTAACCAATTGGAGAAAAATAAATTAGTAGCTGAACGTAACCGAGCTATGCTGGAAGTGTTGTTTGCGACTGGCATGCGTATTTCTGAATTAACTAGCCTTAACCGTAATCAAATAGATACAACTGGCAGAATATTCATAACCGGCAAGGGCAAAAAACAACGCTTTGTTTATTTAACTCCCCGGGCTATAAAACAGTTAGAGTTTTATTTAAAGCAAAGGGCGGATAAATTATCCGCTCTGTTTATCCCCTATCGGGGTGAGAACGCTGGTAAAACAACCAGACGAATTTCCAATAATTATTTGCAAATGAAGATTAAGCAGTATCGGGAAACTTTGGGTATTAATGTGCCGACTTCAGCCCACAGCCTCAGGCATGGTTTTGCCACATATCTCGCAGAACAAGGGGCTAACCCCGCAGCTATTCAGGTGCTCCTCGGGCACGAATCTTTGGACACTACCACCCGCTATGTTCATGCCTCAGATAGGTATGCTGAAACTACTCATCGTAAGTTTCACCCTTTAAAACAATAGCTTGGTTTCAGCCTTAACATAGCCAAATAATTAGTAGGCTTTTTATTGGTGTAAAGGCAGTGTTTTTACTATTGACAAAAATATTTATTTATGCTAAGGTAAATTGTTACATTGGAATTTTTGTAACTAAAATAAATCAAATAAAGTAAATTAACAATCAATTAATAACAATATAAAGGTGATCAAATGTTCACATTAATTATATTAGCAATACTTTTATTAGTATTGTTATCGCTTCCAATCTGGCCAGTTTATGTGCCAGAAGGAATACAAAAAGTAAAATATCGCAGGTGGAGCAGTTTTGGAACTTCAAATCAGGTTATCCCCTACCAAATTAAATATAATGATAAAAACGAACCCCTAAGTATTACATTCAGGGGGTCTGGTTATAAGCCAGATAGATTAACTCCAGGTTTATATTTTTGCAGAAGTATTATATTTGACCGCGTAGAAACTGCTGAATGGCCAAACGTTGGATCGGAAGAAGTTGGCATAGTTATTTCTCAAGTGGGAAAGCAACTTCCGCCGGGTAGAAGATTTGTTTTTTTACCCGAAGGCACTAAACTTGATCTTTTGCAGAGTGTAGGAATGTATTTGCTAAAAGGTGGACAGATTGGCGAGTTAGCCACGGTTTTAACTTCATATGTTAAGCCACTCCATCCCGCAGCTTTTCTGGTTGTTACAAGGCATAAAGTATATGGCATACCCTATGATGCTGGACTTAGAACCAAGCAAAAGAAAGGTAATCTCACTTACGCAGACTTTGGCTTTAAAGAAACTGATTTTAATTTGACAACTGTTGAGTCAGGAAAAATCGGTTTAGTCACATTGCAAAATGGTGACCCAATACCAAACGGATTACCAGTTTGGCGTCATGGTGGCTGGAATGATTTTATTGGTGATTATGAAAAATGGCCGCCTAAAGATTATAAGCTACCTTTGCTAGAAATGCCTGATCTAAATAAAAAAAACACTGAAGAGATAGATGAAGCTTTTGCTAAATTAGAAAAAGAATGGTTAGAAATGTCGGAGGAAAAAATAGCTGTATTAAAATCTCAATTGTTAAAATATGGTGATTTAGGCAAAGTTTGCTCAAATAATGTGGTTGATATTATGCCTCAGCCAATGTCAATATATAGTTATGAAGAAGTACTTGAACCACAACAACCCGAAGAGCCCGAGGTACCAAAAGGAGAGGTTTCTCCAAAAGACCAGCATGAATATATTCAGAAACGGAAAAAATATGAGGGGGATTTAGTTAAGTATAGAGAAGATAAGGACAGGTATGATTTATACTTAAACGAGCTTGAATGGAAAAAGAAACTCAAGAAACTCACTGAGGATATATGGTGGAAACAATGGGATAGAGAATATAAGTTTGGTTCGGAACTTCTGCGCCGCGTAATCAGCTGGGATTGTTCTAAACACGGTAACTATACTAATTTAACTGGTCAAATTTATGCAGGACCACAGCTTACCCCAATCTTGCCTGGCTCATATGCTTTTAATAAGCATTTAATAGTGGTAAAACAAGTAGAATCAACAAATGTTCCAGCTAATCAGGCACTGGCGGTTGTATCTGCCACCGGGCCGCAAGGACATGATATTACCCCATCGAATTTCAAATTTAATCCGATTGTCCGTCCTGGTTTTATTGGCGGTATTTGGAGTGTAGCAATTGGCCCTGGGCAGAGATATCCACTTAATACAGATTATTTAGAGTTGGATTCATGGATAACTTCAATCATGGTTCTATATTGGTCTGATAACAAGACCATGAGCCCGTTCGATAAAAATCTAAATACCATCCGTCGTCTAAGTAAAGACAAGGTTTATATGAATGTTGATCTAAATGCAAAGATCTCAATACCAATTGAGGCAGTGCCATTTTGCAAAGCACGATTTGGTAGCCAAGAAGATTTAGTAAATGGTTATCTGCAAGCGGAAGTCACTTCATGGACAATGAAGTTTATTGAAGGGCATACCGCGGAAGAGATTCTTACAGCCCAAGAGGTGTTAGGCAAGGATTTACACAGGCACCTGACTGCTCTTCTTAGTAAATACAACATAGAGGTACGTGAAATCTTATTTGAGAAGGTTGACCCTGAGGAAAGTTATTATAAAATAGTTAATGCTAAAACCTTGGCTGATATGGGTGCAAAAACTGCTATAGCTGAAAAAGATTTGGCTGTACAGCAAGGCTTGAGAAATCAGCAAAGAGGAATTGCTGAAGCCTTAGAAACTATCGAAGTTGCTCGTGGTACTGTTGGAGCCCGTAAACTATTAATTGAGGCAGTTAAAGAAACGCTTGGTGAAAAGGCAGCTAATGCCTTAGTAATAGCACAGGAGTTGGTTAGCGGGAAACACCCCGGCATGCCAACAGCCTTGGCAATTACCGCTGATAAAGTTGCCGACTTCTTATCCACTTTGCCATTCATCACCCAGTCAGCCAATGAAATCAAAGTAGCACTCACTGAAAAACTGGAGGAAAAAACACAAGCAACAGATCAAAAAAAATCTGACGCGACAGATAAAACTTTATAAAATATTAATTCCCCCAACTGTATGGAGAACAGTTGGGGATTTTTATTTATATTGGTCCCCTAGCCTCAAGGTAAATACTCCAGCGGGTTTACGGGAATACCATTAGAACGGATTTCAAAATGCAAATGTGGCCCAGTAGTTAAGCGCCCGGCGCCAGAGGTGCCAGGCAGGCCGCCAACCGCGCCAATGGATTGCCCCTTGGTAACATAAGTCCCCTCTTCTACGTCAATACGGCTGACATGACCGTAAACAGTGGCAAAGCCATCTTTGTGCACTAGCATTATATAGCTGTAACCTAAGCCCGCGGCTTTAGCCCGGGCGACATAGCCTGAAGCCGCGGCTTTAATAGCTGTACCTTGGGGTTTGGGAATATCAATAGCAGGATGTTCAAAATAACGGCGGAAAATATAAGTCGGGTCGTAAAAATAAGTTGATATGCCTTTATTAGGTGTTACCGGCCAAATAAAATTGGTATCACCTAATTGGGCTAAGGCCTCGGGGCCGGCTAGTTGTAAACGGTTTCTGATTTCCGATTCCAGTTCAGCCACTTCCCGGTTAGCCTGGGTACGCTCCTCTTCAGTTTGCGCGAGTAGCGTTTGGTAACGATTTTCTGATTGCCTGGTTTGCTGCAAGATTAAGGCTTTGGTTTGCTGTTCAGATTCCAAATTGGCTTTGGCTAATTCAATTTCTTCCCTTGATTTAACCAATTGCACCCGGTAACTGGCCAAGTTTTGTTGTTGCCGTACCAATTCAGCCTTGACGATCTTAAGATCAGCAATGTCATTTTGTAAGGCCTTTTCCAGTTCCTCTAAATAATTAAGCTGGTCAAAAAAAGCGCCCAAGGATGAGTTCAGGACTAAGACTTCAAGCAAAGTTTTCTGATCAGCTTGATAAAGCTGGCGAACGAGTTCACTAATTTGGGATTTTTTTTGAGAAATATCAGCTTCGCGAGCGGCAATATCCAATGTGACTGCCTGAATCTGCAATGTTACCGTATTTAATTTTAATTCATTAGCCTCCAACTCAAGTGCGGCTTGCTCTATTTTATCATCTAGAATATTTAATTGGTTACGTAGTGATGAAACTTGGTTTTGTTTATCAACAATAGCATTTTGGTAAGTCTCAATCCTCTTCTTTAGTGTCTCCAGCTCCTGCTGTTTAGTCTGAATCTGATTATTCAGATCAATAACCGTATCATCAACTGCTGCCACTGGTAAGGCTATAAAAAATAGTAAACAGATAAAAGCTGTTGCAAATTTTCTCATGTCTTAATCGGCTAATAAACTTTCGGCTTGGGCCAGTCGTGTTAGGGTTTCTTTTTGTCCCAATACCCAAGCTACACCAAAAACATCAGGTGATTCTTTCTCGCCAGTTAAAGCTAAACGGACCGGCCATAAGATATCACGCCGACTAAAAGTGCCGGGGCGGACCAGAACTTCCAGAGCATCTTTGATTTCTTGGCTGGTCCAGCTAGTAAGCCTCTGCAGCACATGATGAGCTGATTTTATGGCATGTAAAGTTTTTTCAGGTGTGCTGTTTTTTGGAATTATAATTTCAGTATTGAGTTCAACTTGCGGTCGAAAAAACCAAGAAGCGTGCTCTTTAATTGAGGCCAAGGTAATTAATCGGTCACGCATTAATTCAGTTAAAGCGCCGGTATCGCGTGGTGCCTGATTGTAGCTGGCGCACATTTCTTCGTAATAAGGCTTTAAAAGATTATCTAATTCTGAGACAGGTAAATGGCGGAGATAAGAACTATTTAGCCAATTCAATTTTGCTAAGTTAAAAATAGCCCCGGCTTTTTGAGCCCTAGACAAGTCAAACTCTTTAGTTAAGTCCGCCAGGGTAAAAAATTCCCGGTCATCTTTTGGATGCCAGCCTAGAAAGGCTAAATAATTAACCATAGCCTCAGGCAGATAACCTTGCGCTTGATATGTTTGCACCCAAACAGCTTCACCATCCTTGCGCTTGGAAAGTTTGGTTTTTTTCTCGTTGAGTACATTTGGCAAGTGAGCAAACTCCGGCGTACTCCAACCAAAGCCTTGGTAAATCAGTAAGTGCTTAGGTGTGGAAGGTAGCCATTCCTCCCCCCTAATCACATGCGTAATTTCCATTAAATGATCATCAACCACATTAGCCAGATGATAAGTTGGAAAACCATCTGATTTTAATAAAACCGAATCATCTAAGCTGGTATTATCAACTTTTATCTGACCGCGGATTAAATCATTAAAAATAGTTTGGCCGGCGGGTATTTTTAACCTGACAATATAGGGTAACTTAGCTTCAAGTTTAGCTTTTATCTCTTCAGGCTTAAGGTTCAAACAAGCTCGATCGTATTTGGTGATTTGTTTTTCCGCTTCTTGCACGCGGCGTAAAACCTCCAAACGTTGAGCTGAACAAAAACAGTAGTAAGCTCCACCCCGGTTGATTAATTCATCAGCTTGCTTTTTATAGATAGGTAGTCTCTCCGATTGAATATAAGGCACATAAGGTCCGCCAATATCCGGACCTTCATCCCAGGTTAAGCCTAGCCAAGCTAAGCCCCCTAACATTCTTTTTAAACTGCCCTCAACCAATCTTTCCTGATCAGTGTCTTCCAAGCGCATGATGAATTTGCCATCATTCTTTTTGGCAAATAGATAATTATACAGCGCTGTCCGGGCACTGCCTAAATGTAATTCACCGGTTGGGGAAGGGGCAAAACGTACTCTGACCATAATTATGAGCCTTTAGTAATCATCTTATTTAATTCTACCATAGCTAGTTTACCCATAGGTCGTCGAATTGGATTTAATGCTTTCATTACCCGAGAGATTGGGAACCAATGTACGGCCGCGGCTTCACGAGGGTCTGGAGTTAATTTTGGTCGAATTTCATTCACTTTAACAATAGCCAAACTTTGTTCTTGCCCAATATACCCCTTCTTTTCAAGGTCTTGGCCAGTGCGAATAAGCTTTTTGGGCCAATTATACTTATAAATCCTTTCTCGCAGTTTTAATATATGGATATTGAGCAAGCCCAGTTCTTCCTTAAGTTCATGTTTAACTGTTTGTTCAAAACTGTCGCCTGTTTTAACACCGCCTTGTGGAAACTGCCAGTATTCTTTTATATGTTCACGATGCTTAATCAAAAGAACCTCATTTTTTGGGTTGATTATACAGATCGCAATATTAGGCCTAAGAGGCCCCTGAGGCGCTTTAGAGCTCAATTTTAAGGCTTCCAGACGCTTGTAAACAGGCCCCTTTGGTGTCAAAGTGCTTTGCATTAGGCTAAGCTGATTAACTGTAAACTTTATATTCAAAGCTGGCATAACCGGTAGCGTTGATTTAAATAGCGGCGATTTAAGGCGAACTAAAGTTAAGTGAGGTTTTAAAGAGCTAGCTGGTATTTTAATTTTCTTAAGGCTGTTAATTACTGCTTGTTGCAGTCTTAAGAAATCAGCTGAGGGTTTAAAAGAAAAAGCAATTAAACGTGGAGATTTTGGTGGTAAGGTAACAATATTACCCAGAACAAGCTCAAACGTTCTTATAGGGGCAATAGCTATTTTTAGTTGCTGGGCTATTACCTGAGAGTCTGTGTCTTTAACCTCACCAATAAAAGCCAAGGTAAGATGCAGGTTATGCTGCTCTACCCATTTACCCCGTAAAGTTTGTCTTAGGGGGTATGTAGCTTTTGTTATTTTTTCTTGCCAGACTGGCGCCAATTCAATAGCAACAAATACTCGCATATATTATAACTAAATCTTAACATGATAAGATGCCTATTAGCCAGTAATCATGGTATAATGCTTATGTATGACACAGCGTAAATCACGCTTATTTTTTATACTAATTATGCTAGCTTTTTTGGCCAGCAGCTTTTGGCCGTCCGCACCCTTAGCCGCCCAAACTAATTTTGCTTATAATTATATAATTTCGGATTATGATCTGACCGATTATCAGTCTATGGATTTAAATCAAATCCAGTCTTTTTTAGTGAGCAAGAGCAGCTCCTTAGCTAATTATTCTGACCCGATTACTCGGCTATCGGCCGCTCAGGTTATTTATCAATCAGCTCAAGATTTTCAGATCAGTCCCAAATTTTTGTTAGCTTTAATTCAAAAAGAACAAAGTTTGGTGGAAGATGGTACACCACTGCCCTCGCAATATGATTGGGCAACCGGTTATGCTGTTTGCGACAGTTGTAGTACTGACGATCCATTAATTCAAAAGTTTAAAGGTTTTTATAACCAAGTTTATAACGCGGCCAAGCGTATCAGCACTGTTTATTTAGTTGAGTTGGAATCTAATGGTCAAACCTCGTCAGGTTTTGGCCCGGGGATTGCTAAACAGGTTGATGGTTTGATAGTGACGCCAGCCAATAAAGCGACGGCGGCACTTTACACTTATACTCCGCACCTTCATGGCAACGAATTATTCTCCCAAGTTTGGGAAAGATTTTTTGCTCAAATTTACCCGGATGGGACCTTGCTTAATGTTGAGGGTGAACGCGAGGTCTGGTTAATTGAAAATGGTTTTAGACGCGCTTTTGCCAACAAATCGGTTTATCTTTCACGCTACAGTGATTTTGACAGAGTTTTGTCGGTTAGCCAGACCGACTTGTTGAAATATCCTCTTGGCTTGGAGATTAAATTTTCTAATTATTCTTATTTAAAAATTCCGAGCGGCACCGTCTATTTATTGGTTGACGATGAATTAAGGGGCTTTGCTTCAGCTGAGGCCTTGCGGCGTATTGGCGTGAACCCTGAGGAAATAATTAACGTAACTGAGACTGACCTGAAAGATTATCATGAAGGCCAACCGATCACGATAAATAGTTTGTATCCGCTGGGGGCACTCTTACAGGATAAAACAAGCGGCGGAGTTTATTGGGTGCAGGATGGGATTAAGCGTCCGATTTGGTCACGAGAAATAATGCAGGTTAATTTTGCCAACAGAAAAATAATCGCTAAGTCAGCCGCTGATTTAGCCGGTTATACCACCGGTGAGCCAGTATTATTCCGTGATGGCGAGCTGGTACGATCAGCTGATGAGCCGGCGGTTTATTTGATCTCTAATGGCGAGCGTCGTCCTTTCCGGTCAGCTGAGGACTTTTTAGCACTGGGTTTTGACTGGCAAAGTGTGATCGTCACTACCCCGGTCGCCTTGGCCTTGCATGATTTAGGCGAACCCGTAATAGCTAATTTTTAATATGCCAATAATCGGAGCCGCTTTAATTCCCAACTCTCCCCTGCTTTTACCCAAACTGTCGCCTTTAGTACAGCGGCGCTTAGCTAAAACCAAGCAAGCAATTGATCGTTTAGCCCACGAGTTATATGCTCGCCAACCCAGTCTGATTATAATTATAGGTTATACTCAGACTATCTCCGGGGTTTGTAATTTATTACAAGCACCGAAGCTATCATATTCTTTTGCGGAGTGGGGTGATGTTGTAACCAAGGGCGAAGTTTTAATCGCTACTGGATTTACTCATAGCCTTAAAGAAAGAGCCGAAGTTAACTTTCCTTTATTGCTTCGTAGTGTTGATAGACTGCCAGTGAATTTGGCTGTACCAGTTAATTTATTATCAACGATTTTTTCCCAATCGCCTTTTGTTTTTTTAGAATTACCCAGTAGCATAAATTTGGATGATTTAACACACTTAAGTACAATTATCAAGGAGCACTGTGATAGTTCGTCAGAAAGAATAGCAATCGTGGCTGTTGGTAATTTGGCCGAGCGGATAACCAAATCAAAAAATGAAGCCCAAGTTTATGATAAATATTTTCAAGCCGCTCTTAAACCATTAAATCAGCAGTCATTAGCTAACTTGGATGCAGATTTAAAGAAACGCGTTAAGGAGACTATTTGGGCGCCGACCTTGCTCACGGCTATGGTGGTAGGAGAAATAGCAACTGAAACAGAAATATTAAGCTATGAAGCACCAGCTAAGGTTGGTTATATCGTAGCTCAAATTAATTGGTTGTGAGTTAATTTATGTCAGTTAAAGTAGCCCAGGTCGTGCCCCTAAGGCGTTTGCCCAGAACCAAGGGGGTATTTGATTATGAAGTGCCGGCCCAGGCCATAGTTGAGGTCGGTGATTTAGTGCAGATACCTTTTAAGAGCAGCTTAGTTGAAGGTATAGTGTTTGATATTAAGACAGGCGAGGCGACTATAAAAAATTTAAAATCCATCGGCAATACTTTAATCCCTGGGTGCGCCAATCGTCGTCAGTTAAGCTTAATTTTTTGGCTGGCTAACTACAGCGGTGTTAGTTTGGCCACAGCGGCTAAATTGGTTTTACCATTTAAACCGACTAGTCGATTTATAATTTCACCTATAAAGAATAAACCGATTATTAAAGACAAAGCGGGGCTTAAGCCAATTAATATTATTTTTTCTTCATTATCAGCCAAAGAGCAAGTAGTTGATTCGCTGGTTAAGCAAGTGATAAATCGCGGACAGCAAGTATTGTTATTAGTGCCGGAGATCAGCCTGATTACTGAATGGTCTAACCGATTTAAAAACAATCTGGTTGTTTCCTATTCAGGCAATGAAAAAACTTCAAACAGCCGATCAGCTTGGAGAGATATTCGCAGTGGGCAAGCAAAAATTATAATTGGCACCCGAGCAGTCCTGTGGCTGAATTATTTTAATCTGGGCGGGATAATTATAGATCAGGCTGAAAATGAAAGTTTTATTCAGTCTGAACAAAATCCTAGATACGATACTTTAATGGTCGCTAATTATTTAGCTAAACTTTGGAGTGCATCTTTAGCCCAAATTTCACCAGCTCCGCGGCTGGAAAATTGGCAAGCGGTTCAAAAAGGTAATCAAGGGTGGCAAGAGATTTCAGCTGTCTCGGCAAAATTAAAGGTGATTGATCTTAAAACTTCCCGCAGAGTATTTAAATCAGGCTTGATTTCAGCTGAGCTAAAAACCACCGTCGACAAAGTTTTGTCTAGGGGTAAAAAGATTTTGCTTTATTTAAATCGTCGGGGCGGCGCCACTTCATCAACTTGTGAGGATTGTGGTTTGGTTGCAATTTGCCCCCAGTGCCAGCGGTCGTTGGTTCAAAGCAATAATCAAAATGAATTGGTTTGTTTTCATTGTGACTACAAACAAAATGTGGTCATCCCCTGCCCCCACTGTGGAGGTTTAAGTGTTAATTATGCCGGTGGCGGTATAGGTAAACTTGCCTTAGAGGCAAAAAAGCTTTGGCCTAGCGCGAAAATACTTACCCTGGAAGATAAATTTAACGAATCACAAACAAATTTAGCTAATCAGGCTGATATTATTTTAGGCAGCCGAACAGCCGTACGCGCTGTTGCCAACATGCCGTTGGCTATGTCGGTTTTGGTCAGGGCTGATGCTGAATTATTATTGCCAGAATTTAGATCAGTTGAGCGTTTGTGGCAGTTAACCAGATATTTAACTTTACAATCAGCCGAACTGGTGGTTCAAACTAGTAATCCGGACCATTATTTATGGTCTAGTTTAATGACTAGGGATTTAGCCTTATTTTATCGGTCAGAAATGCGGCTTCGGAAAAAATATTTGTATCCGCCGCTGGTTAAATTAATTCGCTTTACTTGCCAAAATAAAATTGAAAAGTCAGCCCAGAAGCAGGCCGGTTCACTGGTTGATATTCTGAAAAAAAGTTTGCCGCCTGACGCTGAAATAATCGGCCCTTATCCAGATTATTATCGGCTTCGGTCAACCAATTGGCGTTGGCATATACTGATTAAACATGCTCTCAATTATGAGCCAGCTAATTTATGGCCATTACTGCCTGATGATGTTATAATTGATAATAATCCTTGGTTTATTTTAAGTTGAAATTATTTTTTGTGATCTTATGTTGCCGTTGATAATAACGCCTAATGAAATATTGCGGGCGGTAGCTAAACCAGCAATCTTGCCGCCAACTGAAGAAGAAATCAAATTAGCCCAAGGGCTGATAGAAGCTATGAAGCATTACCATGGTATTGGCTTGGCCGCACCGCAGGTCAATGTCAGCACCAGGTTGATTGTGGTCGCGACCGCGGGCGAACCGACTGTTTATTTTAATCCTGAAATAAGTAAAAATTCCTGGCGAAAAATAGAAATGGAAGAGGGTTGCCTTTCTATTCCCGGAGTGTTTGGTTTGGTTAAAAGACCGGCGCGGGTTTTAGCCAAATATTTTAATCTGTCTGGCCAAGAAAAAGAAGAATGGTTGGACGGGATGGTTGCCAGAATTTACCAGCATGAGGTGGATCATCTTAATGGTATTTTGTTTACTGATAAGGCCACTAAGCTAATTAGCGGTCAGGAATTATTAGCTCAATATGGCTTGGGCTAAATCGTTTGTTTATTATGGTACGTCTGATTTTTCCCGGCGCATACTAGACGGCTTGCTTAAGGCTGGCATTATGCCTGCTTTGGTTGTTACTACTCAGGCTAAACCAGCGGGTCGCGGGTTACAAACGAGTTTAACGCCCGTGGCTTTATTAGCCCAAACTAAAACCCTGCCCTGGTTGGCGGTTAAAAGTTTAAAACACGGTTTGCCAACTGAAATAACTGGCACCGGAGCAGACTTTGGTTTATTAGCTGCTTTTGGCAGAATTTTACCAAAAGAGCTATTAGACTTATATAGATTTGGAATTATTAATGTTCATCCGTCAGTACTGCCAAAGTATCGCGGCGCCTCGCCTATCCAGTCAGTTTTATTGGCCGGAGAGGATATTACCGGTATTACCTTAATAAAATTGGACGAAGAAGTGGATCATGGTCCGATATTAGTGCAAGCCGACCTAAAGATTGGAGATAGTGACGCTCTTGATCTTGAAGCTAAACTGGCTGAGATGGCAGTGGCTAAACTAATACAGACTATGCCAGCATATTTAGCCGGTACAAAATCTTTACAAGCTCAGGATCATACCGCGGCAACTTTTACCAAACAAATTACCCGCGAAGACGGCTGGGCTGATTTTAGCCTGCCAGCTTTTGTTCTTAATAATAAACGGCGAGCTTTTACTTCCTGGCCTGGTTTATGGACTAGTTGGCAGGGTAAACGTTTAAAATTAATTGCCACGCAACCAGCAGTCGCCTCTTTAAGGGTTGGCGAAGTAGGTTTGAGTAATGGACTGGTGGCAGTTGGTTGCGGTCAAGGTTCTGCCTTGATTATTAAATCGCTGCAATTAGCCGACGGTAAAACCCAGCCGGGCCAAGACTTTATTAATGGCCATAAAAATTTTATTGGCAGTCAATTGCCTAGTTAGTGGGGGCTGAACCAGGGTTTTCATCAGCTCGTTTTTTTTCTGTTACCCAAAAGCCTAAATATTTGCCAAGCATTAAACGAGTTTGAGCATCAGTTGCCGGTATGGCGCCAAAAATAAGCATAGTCGCCGGGAATAACAACCATTGTAAGACCATAACAATACTTTTAGTCCAATGATGTTTTTCGGGGCGCGGCGGCAGCATGACCGTGCAAAGGATGGCGCTAAAAATCAGGCCAACCATAGCAATGCTCATTAACCATTGGAGGGCAACTGGGGCGCTGTAAGCGATTAAATTATTTTTAACCTGGCTATCCGCCAGCATTAAAGGTAGACGTCCTAAAATAAAGATGATAATTGGGGCCGTGGCCCAGGAATAAACTCCTTCCAATTGATTCCAGATATAACGGAATTTAGTGGCAAAAGGAACTCGTTTTGACCGCCAAAAATGATAAGCCATGTAAGCAAAGTTTTCCACGCCATAGGCCCAACGGCGCTGTTGTTTATATTGGTTAACTAAACTTCGCCAAAAAGATCCGCTGTAAACCGTATCCATGGAAATAGGCAGATAGATTGGCGTGACCCGGTAATTACCATCATAGTAAACAAAGCACTGCAAAAAAATTCTAGAGTCTTCGGTGACAATATCATTCTGCCAAAAACCAACATCAACTAGGGCTTTCATCGGCATAGAATGCGAGGAAAAGGTAAAAAGACGTTCTGGCCTGACCAGATCAGTGAACAGCCAAAAAGTTGTGGAGTTCGCAATGATCCTCATTAAGGATGGTGAATCCCAGATGTTATTATTGTAAACAGCCACTGGTTGGAAGCTGGTATGCAGGCGGTCAGGATGAGTTAAATAAGTATAAGTTAACAGAGCAAAATAATCAGGATGCGGACAAGAGTCAATATCAAAACTTGAAACAATAATATTCTCATAAGCTAAACCGAGCTTATCAACATATTCTTGAGCCCGGTGCCCAGCCCAATTGATATTAGCGCCCTTGCCCGAAAGCTCACCCACAATATTATTTGGGTGCAAAGTAATTAAAAAGTGACCGAATTTATCAGAGAATTCCTGTTTTAAGACCGCGGCATTATGTTCAAAATTTTCTTGATCCTTAGCTTCGCCGGCCAACACGATAATAAATTTATCAGCCGGGTAGTTAGCCGAAGTCAAAGAATTTAAGGTTGTCCGCAATACAGTAATCGGTTCTTTGTAGGTTGGTAAAAAAATCAAGTGATAAATTTTATCAAAATCCGGCAAGGCTTGGGCTTGAGGCAACCAATTTTGCTTTAAAGTCCAGCTGAATTTACGCCAGCCAGCCATCATATGAATAAGCAGATAGGAAACCCTCATTAACCAATAAAGATCAAATAATATGATAACGTAAATTGCCCAAAGCGGTTTTACAATTGATAAAACAACGGCGCCAATTAATGTTACCCAAACCAAAATACCCGGTATCATTTCAAAGAGCCGATAAACAGTAGGTTTAGGCAAACGCTTGAGAAAGGCAAACATAACTACACTTGGTTTGAAGCAACGCTAGGACGCTTTAGATTAAAACATAGCCATAGAACAGCTAAGAAAACTAGGAACCCCCAAGCACAAGCGGGTACGCGCGCCAGGGAGAAAGTCTCCCAGAATAAAGGTCCTTTTTGGATAGCTGGCAGGCACAATTCACGCCATACTACCCAGCCAGAAAAAACTACACCAATAATAGAGCTAAGTTTAAGCCAAAGTGTCAGTTTCATTTGCCGATAAAGCATCAAACCGCTTAAAACAGCTAAAATTATAAAAAGAGCTAACCCATAAGGACAAGGTGACAAGCCAAGAATTGACAGTCCGACACAGGAAAGCAATCCAGGTTCTGTCGCTGGCGCCACGATTTGCTTAGCGGTAACTGTGCCAGCAAAAAGCGTACCAATAGTTGATAAAATAAAAATTATCCTAAGTCTGGCTGTGTTCATAAATTAATAAACAATTTTTGGTTCAGTCCCCCATTTGGCCACCGCCTCAGCTAGAGCTGATTCCGGATTAGTCTTTACATATTCTTTAATGGTTTGTCCACGCATAACTGCTTGGCGAGCTTCTAAGGCGGCCTCCACTCCCCTTTCGGCTCCACCAGGATGCCCTAAGACTCCGCCGCCCAGCTGAATAAAGATATCACGCCCGAGTTTATTAACTACCGTATCAATAACACCAGGATGAAGCCCGCCGGAAGCCACCGACCAAACAGGTTTAAGGCTGTACCAATTTTGCCCCAAGGTATGAAAATTAGCGTCCGCCTTAGTTTCATTCAAAGATAAGGCTTGATAAGCATGATGTTCTTCACGAGTAATATGAAATTGACTAAAAGAATCATAGCCATTAACTTCAGCTGGGTTCATAGCCGCGTCAATCAGCTCACTTTCGCCATAGTCCTGCATTTTTGATTTGGGACTGCCAATATGGAGTGAATCAACCCCTAAGAGGCGATAAATTTTTGCCAAAGTCAGCATGGAGACGCTAAAACCCCATAAACTGCCCTGCCCCCTGATGCCGGCACCAGATTCTCTGGTCATAAAACCATGCATCGCCCGATGACCATGAATAAAAAGCCCTGGATTTTTTTGTCGCATAGTGTGAACCGCGGCAAAACCAGTGGTGACAATATCCATCATCATTACTCGGCCGCCTTCCTCGGCGATTAAATTAGCCCGGGACAGCATGATATCAATATCAGAGTGAGTGACATTACACAAATACAATTTTTTGCTTTGTCCAGAAGCTTCAATATCCCGCTGGACCTTTAAGATGGCACGACAACGATCTTCAAATTTATTAAATGGCAGACTGGTTAAATTCTCATCATCCTTAATAAAATCATAACTGCCGTCGCCAGCGCTCCATAGTCTTTTGGCTAAAATAGCCTGTTCGGCCGCTGTTCGTCCAACCTTTGGTTTGGGCACAGTGCCTAAAATTGGCTGTTTTTCGGTTTGCCCCAAAAGCTGTCTTAAACCATCAATACCGAATCTTGGGCCAGGAAAAGATTCAACTAGCGAGCGCGGAAAACGAATATCAAAAATTCTCAAACCTTGGACCATTTTCATGCCAGCAATATTTCCGGCTGGCCCAGCTAAAAACCCGGAAATATTACCTGGTTCAAACAAATCAGCTCGGTAAGCCACCTTAAACATGTGATCATGTTCATTGATATCAAAGACAATGGCTTTGTAATCATCGGCGGTCTTCATACCTGAATCCGCTCTATCCTCTACTGTTGTCCAGGTTCCAGTTGAAGATTCAGCCGCCACTGACGCGGCCGCTTGGATAAACATATTCTCACCCACACCGGTAGCTAATTGCAGCTTGAACTGAACAATCACATATTGTTCGTCAGCCTTTTCCGGCTGCCAGCCAGCCGGCGCTAAATAATTTAATTGAACGGCCATAGTTTATTGATTAAGGGTAATTCCGGTAATCACAATGTCAGCCAAAGGATGATCATTAGTATTTGTTTGGGCGCCTTCAATTTTATCAATTACCTCCATACCAGATTTAACATAACCGAAATTGGTGTGTTTGCCATCAAGCCAGGGGGTGGCTTCAGCGGTGACAATGAAAAATTGACTGCCATTGGTATCCGGGCCGCCATTAGCCATCGCCAAACTTCCACGAACCAAAGGATGATCGTTAAATTCATCTTTAAAAGTATAGCCTGGGCCACCCATGCCGTCGTCAGACCAATCATCATCCCGGGATAATGGATCGCCGGTTTGCACCATAAAATCTTTTATCACCCGGTGAAATTTTACGCCATCATAAAAACCATCGGCGGCTAATTTAATAAAGTTATTAACCGTTACTGTTGGCTCGGGGTGAAAAATAATTTCAATATCACCTAGGCTGGTGTGAATGATAGCTGAAGACATATTTCTTGTTAATTGATTTGTGTCTGAGTTGGTCGCTTGATTGGCTTCGGTTTCAGCCTTGGGTAAGGCTTGTAAGTAGTCATCAGTCGTAGGTTTAACACTTGGTGCCCTAATGGCACAGGCGCTTAATACCAAGGCGGCGGTTATTAGGCACAAAAAACGCACACTAGTCATATGTCTTATTTTAGCACAAATAACTGGCGAAGACTTTTCAATATGCCCGTACCACAGTGCTCAACATAAAGATAATTCCACCATTGCTTTGCTTGCTGTCCTACTATTAGGGCACCGCCAACAGTAAAAGAGATTACTAGCAGTTCGTGTATTTTAAACCAGGTAGACCAGGACAAATTTAAGCCATAGATATCAAAATTAGCAATTAATTTTGGTATATACCAGAGCTCAAGCAGGGCCTGCAATAAAAAACCAGCCAAGGCGCCCGCCACGGTGGCTGTTAATAAATATAGGTATTTTTTAATAGGCATATTATAGTATTTCTTCTTTTTTTTCTTTTAAGAAATGGAACCAGTCTTCAATTATTCGTAAAATAGTCTTGAAAGGTATTTCAAACATGAAATCCAGTATAAAAACAAAGAAATTGTACCGGTCAAAAGTGTTAGATAGCCAACGGCCAAAAGCGATTATCGGAAAAGAAAAGAAATCAATAATAAAAGAAGTGATGGTTTCGCGGCCGCTAATAACTTTAAGCTGGCGCGCTTGTTGGCGAAGGTTGATGCCAAAAAAACTAACCAAGCTAATAAAGAAGATGAAGAGGGCGGCTGATAGAACATTAAAGCCCAGGCGCCAAAGTACAAATAGGATGGCGCTAAAAGAAGCCGTAATGGTCAGCGTATAAAGCAAGGCATAGAATAACTTTGCCCAAATACGAGGCGACTTATCAGTTAATCGTTTTGAGGTATAAAAATTAGACGTTTGGCCATAGACCAGTTCATTAGTCCCTGCTATCGATTTTTCTTCATTCTGTTTGTCTGGTGATTTAATCAATAAGGTAATGATCAGCATTAACAGCGGCGGAAAAAGTAAATTGATACCCAAGGGTAAATAATTAATATGCCCCAAAACAAACTGTTCATAAGGCAATTCCAGCAGTATAGCTAGAACAATTTTTGTTATAAAAATATAAGCCATGGCGTGAAAACCCTTACGTCTAATACGTCGCCTGGTATCAAGCCAGTATTGTTGATAGGTGGAGCGAATTTGCTGTTCAAGTTTTTGCGGCTGGCGGATAAGTTCATCTATTCTGCCAGTATAGCGACTCAGCATTTGCCGCAATATTACCACCGGCACCAATAGTTTTTTGACTATCGGAATTAATCTTTTACCTAACTTATCATTACTAATTTTTGCAAAAGCCTGTAGCAGCTGTGGAATTTGAGGTGCTAAATACTGCACCGCCGCCAGCTTGTCTAAATTGAACCAATTGGGATAATAGTGCAGCAACAAATAGTAATTCAAAATATCTCGGTCGGCTCGATTAAGAACTCTTTCAACTATGAGAATAAGCTGAACATTTTGAGCATCTGCCGAAGTGGTTAATGAAGAAAAATCCAAAGTCGGACGAATTAGTTTTGTGGCTAGAGTAGTATAGGCCAGGCGCTTTTGGGGTGAAACTATTAAATTATCGCACTCAACCGCGGTTAAACCAAGTAGTTGTTCGCGCCAACGAGGAATGTTACAGCCCCGTTGCCTAACCTCGTTAAAAAGGGCGTAGTATTTATTTAATAATTGAGCCAGGTTGCTGACTAAACTTTCACTAACTGAATCATTGGGTACATATCTGGATAAAATGAGTTCCCTGATTAATTCACTGGCGATGATTGATTCTAGGTTGTCCTGGGGCAATAAAAATTTTCTTTTAAGAAAGCGACGAATGGCATTTTTACGAAGTAAATTTTCTTCTTTGTAATCAACAATATTGCGCAACTTTTCATAAGCAAAAGCCGGCAAGCTGGTGATTTCGGAAACATGGATCGCCTGCTCCGGCCGGCGCGATTCCTGCTGGTTGGCATGGTTTAACGATTCCAGTAGTTCACTAACAATTTCTCGGGGTATGGCTTGGGGCATAATATTTAAATTGGCAATCAATTAACTGGCGGCATCCTAGCACAAATGCGCAATAAATCAAAGGTTTAATCAGCTACTGGTACTAGCCCGGCCAAATGAAGCGATTGGCCGTCAAAATGTTTAAATACCAATCTGAATTTAGCCACATAGTACGCTGTTTCTAGCCTTAAACTGGAGGCTAAGTTACCGTGGTAAGAATCCCAAGCTTCACCCCATTGTGAAATCGCCCGGCGCACCCTAGTCGGCCCGCCATTATACATCGCGGCCAAATATGCTCCCAGGTTTTCCGGATTAATGGTGTCTTGTTTTTTTATTTCCGAAGGCAGCAAAGTTAAATTATAATCAAGCAAACCAATTTGAGCTTTAATAGCATTGTAGGGATCGGTCATACCCTGAACAAAATCAGCGTGCAAAGTGAGTTCGGGCCTTATTTTTCTCAAATTAGCATAAGTAGAAGGAATGAACTGCACCAAGCCGCGGGCGGAAGCTGACGATTTGGCGTAGGCATAAGAAGCATGCTCATTGGTCGCCAGGGTAGCATAGAAGCGGTGAAGATACTGATCAGCGCTGTTATTCAACAGCACGCTGGCATCAACATGTTCAATGGCAATGATGGTTTTTACGACTGCTGGATCAATTACCTCAGTTATTAGTTTGCCTGGATCAGCTTTAGATTTAATACCCAATTTATTCAGCTCATCATAAACGGCTTGAATTTTTTTGTTTAAGTAGTCCTCCCCGGTCTGAACAATCACTTCATTATTTAATTTATCAGAGTAAGGTATGTAAACAACATTTTCCAGGCGATAGCGAGTTAGTTTAGCTGTGCTGATGTCAGCAAATACCGGATAGATCAAACCAATAACTCGTAAGTCCGGACGATTGGAAATTTCAATTAAACTGTTAACGCCATTATCCCCAACCAGTTTGAATTTGTAGTTACTGTTATTTATTAGGGTTAGTTGAGAGCCCTTTTTCATTACACGAACTAGATCAAATTCGTTAGTATCTTGGTTCCATAATGACACTATAATTTCCACTGGTGCGGAACGAGAATAGACTATGGGCGCGCGATAAGCCGGGTTAGCCAATTGATTATCAACTTGTTGCTGCAAATTCTTTTTGGTTGTCTGAATGGCTTGAAGTAAATTTTGTCCGAATATCAAATCAGCTGCCGTCGAGCTAGCTGATTCGTTTTGCAACAACAAAGCAGCCAGCGGTGTAACACTGGTTGGTATTTCCTCAGCTTTAACTTTTAGCCCCAATAAAGATAACGCAAACAAGCTAATTAATAAGGCCGAAATGGCTGTTTTCATTACAATAATTATAGCAAATAGTCAGGTATTTTTCTAGTGGTTCTGCAAAGTAAAACTTTGGTTAATTTGTGGTATATCAATTTGCCAATCAGCGTGATCTTGAGAAACAAGCTTCTTAAAGGCTTCCGCTTGCGAACCTTCGCCATGCACCAAGAAGATATGCCTTAAACCCGGGATAGTTTCCGCATATTTTTTTAAAGCCGGGGCATCGGCGTGGGCGCTGAATTCATTAATAACTTCAACTTGGGCCTTAACTGAAAATTTTTGTCTAAAGATCTTAACCGCTTTATGCCCTTCAACTAAACGGCGTCCGAGAGTATTCTGCGCTTGAAAGCCGGTTATTAAAATTAGATTACGCTCATCTTCTAAGCCATTGATTAGGTGGTGCAAAATGCGTCCAGCCTCGCACATGCCGGAAGCTGACAAGACCATAAAGGGCCCCGGTTTGGTATTTAATGCTTTTGATTCTTCACGGCTTACGGTATAGGTAAGATTGCGAAAGGCTAAGGGCAAATCCCCCTTTTTACCAAAATCCTTCCAAGCTTCCTCGTCATAGGTTTCAGGATGACGAGTAAAAACATTAGTCAGATTAGTAGCTAGTGGGCTATCAACATAAATTGGCATCCGGGGAATTAATTTCTTGTCAGTCAGCTGATGTAAAACATAAATAAGCTCCTGGGTTCGCCCCAAAGCAAAAGTCGGCACAATTATCTTTCCGCCGCGTTTATAAGTTTGATTAACGACATCACGCAAGGTCTCAACCGCCTCTGGAATTGAGCGATGCACCCGGTTACCATAAGTTGATTCCATTAATAAATTTTCAACCTTATCCGTGATGGGTTCGGGATCGGGCAGCAGGGGCGTACCAACTCTGCCTAAGTCGCCAGTAAAAGCCAGTCGTTCGGTTTGTCCATTTTGCTCAAACTGCAAAACTATTACCGCTGAGCCTAAAATATGCCCGGCATCATAAAATTTTACGCTGACCCCAGGAGCTAAATGGAACCATTCCTGGCTAAATCGGACATAAGGCACTTCAATGAACCTCGCCATTACCTCATCAACATCTTTTTGTGTAAACAATGGTTCAGCTAATTCAGGACCCTTAATGCGATGCCGATTCATATAATCAGCATCCATTTGCTGGATATGAGCCGCATCTTTTAAAATCCACTCCGCCACATCCTTAGTGGCGTCAGTTGAGTAAATCCTGCCTTCGTAACCATCGCGGATAAGCAATGGCAAACTGCCGCAATGATCAAGGTGCCCATGTGAAATAACAACTGCCGTAATAGCTTTGGCATCAAAAGGCAATTTACTGTTGAGCTCCCTGGTTTCCTGACGGTGACCTTGAAAAGTACCGCAATCCAAAAGAATCTTATTATCCCCTACTTCAATAAGATGCTTGGAGCCGGTCACGCCGCCCGCGCCGCCATAAAAGGTTACTTTCATAAACTAAACAGCAAAAAAATCCCACCTATTTCTTGGATTTTGGGTTTAATAAATCTCACCAACTTATTATATCACAATTTGCAGGACCAATTTGAGCTCGCCTTATAGGCTAATCATTATCACTATTATCTTTCCGCTGGTCTTCATTATCCCAGTTAAAATTTGGTAATCTTTGTGAATTATCAATTACCGGTGAGGTATTTTCATTAATTGAACTCTGATTTTGCTCATCATTATTATCATTGATATTGCGATTATTTTCTTGATCACCCCGGCGGTCCGAAGACTCATTATCATTACCTTTATCATTTTCTTCCGTTCGTGAATCGTTGTTGCGCGGCTTTAGCTTCACCTCATAGCGGCCGTGCTCTTTTTCACGCTGAACCTCAAAACGTGTTTCGGTGGCTTGAGTTGTCAAAGCATTAATTGTCTCTTTTATCTTGGAGGCGGCCTGAACCTCACCCCTGGTCTCAAGTTTAGTGTTGACCTCACTCAAGACATTAAGAGCTTTTTCTAGTTGCACATGGGCATCATTGGTTATTTCCACCTCTAGCTCCTGGGCCTTAGTTTTGTCCTTAGTCTGTTCCGGCGCCACCGCTTCGGTTTGAGTGGTAATTACAGTCATCTCCTCTAGCCTAATTTGCGCATGTTTAGCTTCTATATTAGCATGAGCGGTCTCGCCAATAACCACTGCTGATTCAACCTTCTCCTTAAGCCGTTTTACGCCGTATAACGGCTCGCCCGGCAAGGCTTGGGCCGAGGCGAATATCGTGCCGGTTATAAACATAATAAAAACTATCGGCACTACAGCATATGCCCAAGTGTGTTGGTGAACGCCCCAGCTGAAAACGGTTAATTCTTGTGCGCCTTGAGGAGCGCCATCCAACTTACTCAACAATTGCTCTTTTAGTGCTTGTTGTCTAAGCAAATTAAGCCCCGAATCTTTTTTCAAGACGCGAAGTAATTTAAGTTCTTTGGTGAATTTGCTGACATTAAGCCACATAATTTTCATTGATTATATTACGCAAGCGCTGGAGAGCGCGATACTGAAGTAATCGGACGGCTACTTGAGAGCGGTTAAGGATCTCAGCCGCTTCAATCACCGAAAACTCCTGAATAAACCTTAATTCAATAACTTGTCTGTATTCTGTTTTTAATTTTGGTAAAACCTCCCGGACTTTCTCTAGCATCATCACTCGATCCAAATCCCCTTCAATATTGTGGTCAGCTGATAATTCCATATGTTCTTCTATATCTTCTGAGGTTGGCGTGCGATAGACTTTGCGGTAATGGTCGTTAACTAGGTTACGGGCTATTTTGTAAAGCCAAGCCGAGAAATTCAAACCTTCTAGTTTTAATTTAGGCAAAGCCAGCCAAGCCTTAAGGAAAGTTTCCTGTAACAAGTCCTCAGCTTGAGTTTCATTAGGCAGGCGTATTTGGATAAAACGGTGCAGGCGGCGGGCGTGTTCGTCGTATAATTGGCCAAATGCCTGTTTGTCGCCACCTCTTGCCTGCTCAACCAGCCCTAGCACTTCTGATAATTCCATACGGCAATATATATAACGCTTGTCAAACTAGCTTGTTTCACCCGTGCCCGCGCCGGTTTTTAGCTCAGTTGTGAAGAAATCCGCTATCCGGCTCATCATTAAGGTCCAATCCCGGCTAAATTCATGGTGCTCGCCCTGGTACTCATGCAGTACTACTGGCTTACCCAACCACTCCAGCCGGGCTTGAATGGCATAGGACCACTCCGGCTCCACTGATTCATCAGCTGTGCCAATATGAATTTCCACAGGTGCCGCTATGCGGTCATAAAAGCTGGAAGCGGATAAATTTGCCCAGAATTCAATATTGCCGGTAATCTCGCCGTAGGTCGCGATGATGCGCGCTAAAGTTTCGGGCCGGCGCGTAGTATAACGTTCGTAATTGTTTTTATAATCCCCGGAAACTGGAGCATACAGCACCGCCGCCTGTACCAAGTCCGGCTTCACGATTAAAACATTCTGCGTTACCCCGCCGCCCATGGAATGCCCCATCATGCCAATTTTATCAGCATTCACATAAGGTAACTTAGCCTGGCGAATCGCCAGCACGGCGTTGATGACATCTTCGGTGTAGCCTAAACGGAATTTGGTTTCCACATCAGCATCATCATCCGAGTCGGCATGATTGCGATAATCCGGATGCACGATCACAAACCCCTGGCGCACTAAATAATCCTGCTCGCGCTTTAATCCCCGGCCATTGCTATAAATATCAGTATCAATATAGCCGTGGTTCAAAATCAGCAATGGATACCCGCCGGCAGGTGGTGTAATTTTAGGTACGTTCATAATACCAGAAATTTTTAGCTCGCCTGACATATAAGTGATGAAGTAGCGGGTGTAAACCGGATTGTCATCCAATACTCTGCCCACGGTAAAATCATGCCCATAAAAATCCTTATTCATAAGCGCGGGCAAAGAAACCGGATGGGGCTCTACTGGCCCGCCAAAATCTTCATCCTCAGTATTTACGGCTGGCTTAGTGCTTTCAGCTGGAACTAAAGACGGCTCAGTTCTAGGCGAACATGAGAAGCCTGCTAAAACGGCTAAGGCCGCTAGTGTAAAAATTAACTTGTGCATTATAAGGTCAAATTGAGTCTGGTAGCGTAAGGGCCAATAAAAGGCAGTTCCTTAGTTTCGCCAGCTAAGGCGGTCTTGCCACCTATTATAACGAAATAGAGCAAGATTAGTCTCACTACCCAGGCCAGGGTATACTGTGGCCCTCCCCAATAGCCAATTATAGAAATAACGCCTTGCAAGATAAGGGCGAATAAAACCAGGCCAATAGCTTGCCGCTGGTGGTATTTAACATACTGGTCGTCTTTCTTACCAGCCAGGTTAGGCGCAAAAAAGATTATATAGGTTACAGCCGCCAGCATTCCTTGCGGATGCTTAGCTGGTGAAGGTGATTGCGCATGTAAATTCATAATCGATTATCTTAATATTCGGCCAGGGCCCATTTGTTGCTCTCTGTGTCGTAGGCAATCCAAAAGAAACTGTCTGGTTTATTTAACTTTATTTTATTGTTATATATTTCATTACTTAAAATATTACTAAGAGAAGATAGTACATTAGTATCTCGTGCATCTTTAACAACAAACGCAACATTAACAGGGGCTGGGTTGTTTAAATCACGTGCCCAAACTTGAACTTCCGAATGTCTACTTATGTTCAACAACGTCCCTAAAGGAAGACCAGAGTGAAGGATTCTTCGAAATAGAATTGAGGTCTAAATTAGTAAAAACAAACTTTGATATATTATCTTTTCGGGAAACACCAAATTCCTTCAGCTCAGTTATGTCATTAATACCTAACGGATCAGCCAAATTAATGAGCTCTGCACGCTGTTTAGTATTTAAATTCTTGTATAGGGTTGTCGCAATGGTTGCCATATAATTATTTAGAGAGTAGTACTTTTATAGTGTCCTCAAGCATTTGCTTCTCGAGGCGATACTTTTTATCATCAATACC
>LCEZ01000002.1 GCA_000995845.1 Parcubacteria group bacterium GW2011_GWD2_43_10
TTAAAAGCTGACTGGCGATAACCAAAACCACACTCCTCGCGGTTTAAGAGAATTAATTTATCATCCCGACAAACCGTTACGCTCTCAACCCAGTCGCCTATAAAACCTTTTGGTACCTGCGGCACACCAGCATTGCCAAAAATCGCCCCGCCAATTGTACCGGGCACAGCCACCAGAGGTTCAAATCCACTCAACCCTTTATTAACAGTTTGTTGCACTAAAAATCCTAAATTAACTCCAGCTTCCGCTGTCACACGCTCACCTTCAATTTTCCATTGGTTATTCCTAACTAATACAACCAAGCCATTATAACCCTTGTCTGCCACCAAAACATTAGACGCTCCACCTAAAATAAGCAAAGGCAGTTTAAATTCATTCGCTACTTGCACAGCCTTGATTAACTGCTCGCTGGTTTTAGCTTCAAATAAAAACTTGGCCGGGCCGCCAATTTTAAAATTAGTATAAGGCGCCAGTTTTACTCTGGTTTGGACTGTTTCACCTAAATTCTCTTTTAATTGTGCCAAAGTCACGGCCATATACTTCTTAAGACTAAGCTAACATACCAGAAACTAGCAACTATAACTACCAGGTGGAACATTATATAATTAAGTGATTATTTCACCTTATATTAGCCAAAATAATAATTAAATTGGCTAAGATTAGCTAAGTAGTGTTCCACAACCCTTGACAAAATCCTCAACTTGATATATATTAACCTGTTATTTAAAAATCAATCACCCATCGGACCAGCCTGTAGTGCTTGCGGGCAAATCCATAAATAGGGGTGTTTATCTAGGTATCAGAACCAAGCACGAATCCAGTCTGCAGTTGAATAAGCAAGTTACGGACGTACGCTAAAATCTGGTATCTGGATAAGCACCTTTTTAAAAAAACAAAAATAATGAGGAGTAAAAATGTTGAACTATAGAAAAATACCCTACACCGCTCTTTTACTTACGGGGATTGCATGTTTATTAATATTAGTTGACATTATATATAATATTGATTTATTGATAAAAATTGCAAATTCCCTATTTATAGTCTCTAATACCATATTTATTTTCTATTTTTTCTTTGTAAGAAAATAATCAAAATTGAGGGGGTATAAAAATATTATCCCCCTCCCGCTCCAAACCCGAAACCAATTGGTTGTGGGTTTAGAAAGGGAATGTACTTTAACAAACATTTGTTTCTATAAATAAGGAGGGGAGACCCCGAAGTAGTCCGCCCAGGCGGACACTACAGGGCAAGAGTAATTAACTTCCAGTCTATAGCTGGTGACAACTGGCTTTAAACTGAGAATTAATTATTGAGCCATCGCCTTCGGGCAAAGGTGGCTCACATTCTCCTCCAGATTTATAGAAACAAATTATAAACAAAAAAATATAGGAGATCAAAATTGGAAAACTCTAAAAAATTTCACCCAACAATATTATTCTTTTTGAGTGGATTACTATTCTTCTTAATCTATATCTTAAAAATGATATCCTTCGGAAATCTAACATTAAAGGAAATAAATTCAATGCAGCTCGGTATTGCTTATAATGCTTTGCTCTTTTCTACTATCTTATTCATAATTGCAGTATTCTTCCTAATCTGGGAAGTTGTTACAAACCGAAAAACTATAATAGGATTAATAATCTTATTATTGGCTTCCCTAGGTTATATCGCATTTTTACAAGGCTTTGATATGGCGAGCTTCACCAATAGAATTTTCTTCCCCAACTTTCAATAACACTCTAAAAAACACTCCTACCAAGCCCAACTTTACCAAAAAATTATAAAAGTTGGGCTCCTTCCCAGGAACATCAATCTGAGATTGGTGATTCTAGGAAGAAATTAACAAAAAATATAAATAAACAACAAAAAGAGGTAATTAAATGAAAAATTTAACATTAAAAATGTTACTAATAGTATTATCTGGGATACTATTGATTGGCTGCGGCCAAACGAATTATGTAATTAACCCGATATGTACTCCGGACATATCAGGCGACGCTAAATGTCTATTAGTGCCGCTACAGGATACAAGAGATGGGTTGGATATCTATTTAGATATCCAGAATGTAGAAGATGGCACAGTGAAAACTGTATCCATCAATGGTATCAAGATCAAGGATTTTGCTGGAGGAGAAAGATTAAATATGAGATTTACAAACCTTATATACAAACTAGCTGAAATCCGCGACCGGAGAATATATGATTACCGTTATAATGCCCGCCAATTCATATTTCAAGTCAGAGTCATAATACAGATTGACCTGATCAGCGGAAAATCTCATAACAAAAGACATTGGTCAAAGGACTATTGGCTAGACGATGAAGGACTAGGCAATTCAACCTTAAAACTAGAATTCTAAATCCAAAAAAGCTGTGATATGAAATATCACAGCTTTTTCCTTTTATAAATTAATCCCTAAAACTCACTACCGGAAAGTAATCCGAATTTTTCTATGAGCTTATCCCCTACTTGCCACACATCCCCTGCCCCCATGGTCAGTACTAAATTGTTACGATTGGTAGTTTCCATTAAATAATTAACTGCCTCCGAAATTGTCGGTTTATAAATAACATTAGTGTGATTCTTTTTTATCTCCTCAACTAATTGTACTGAGGTAACCTCGCCGGTTTTTTCGCGAGCTGAAGTATAAGTATCCAAGACAATCACTTCATCAGTCTCCGCAAAACTCTTGCCAAAATCCGCTAGTAGAGCCTGAGTACGGCTAAAAGTATGGGGCTGAAAAACACAACGGATATTCTTATAAGGGTAAAAAGCTCTAGCCGCTTTCAGGGTAGCTTTAATTTCACCAGGGTGATGAGCATAATCATCTACCACAGTAATACCGTTAGTTAATTTTCCTTTATTTTCAAAACGCCGGGCTGTGCCTTCAAATGAAGCTAGGCCTGTTCTAATTGCTTCCAAATCAACTCCCAAACGCCGGGCGCAAGCAATCACTGCTAAAGCATTGGCCACATTATGAGAGCCGACTAATTTAAGCCAAAATTCACCCAAATATTCCTCACCGTCAGTTGCTGAAAAATGCCAACGCCCCTCATCCAGCCACATGCGCACCATTTGCAAACGGCCGTCAGTCAAGCCGTAAGTTAAAATTTGCTCTGGGCTTAATCCTGCTTTGTCAACCGCTTCTTTAACATTATCAGAATCATAACAAGCCACCACAAACCCGTCGGTTGGAATTTTTTTTAAAAAAGTAACAAACGTAGCAAAATAATCATCGGCTGATGGAAAAAAATCAGGGTGATCCCAATCTATGCTAGTTAAAATCACACTTTGGGGCGAGAAATATTGCAACTTATTTTGGTATTCATCCGCTTCAAAAACCAGCAATTCACCACTGCCAACCAAAGCATTACCACCAAACTGCGGCACAGCCGAACCAACTATAGCTGACGGGGAAAGATTGGCCTGTTTTAAAACATGGGCTAGCATGGCGGAAATTGTGGTTTTACCATGACTGCCACATACGGCCACTGATTTGTATTCCCCGGCCAGCTCACCTAAGGCCTCAGCATAACTTAAAACTGGTATTTTTTTTTCTTTAGCTGCTTTAACCTCCACCTGATCATCACTATAAGCACTGGAACGAATAACTAAATCTATTGGCCTATCCAAATGCTTGGCCGAAAAACCAACCTCGCACTCTATGCCCGCCGCTGCCAAAACCTTATCTGTAAAAAAATGTTCCTCAGTATCACTCCCCCACACCTGAACGCCACGGCTTTTCAATAATTGGGCTAAGGCTGTCATGCCGACGCCCTTCAACCCAATAAAATATATTCTTTTTGCTTGATTAAATTTGCTCATGATTTTTATAAATTTCTGCTGTTACCAAATCTGCGACCCGTCCGGCTGCGCCTGGGGGTAATAACTGCTTTAATTGTTTACCGAGATTATTCCTTTGCTCATTATCCCCCAATAACTCGCTTACCGTAGCAAGTAGCCTGCCGGGAGTCAATTCCTCCTGAGGTATCAAAATAACACCACCACTCTTGGCAAAATAATCAGCATTATCTTGCTGGTGACTATCAGGTATTGGCACAACCACCGCTGGTTTACTAAGTGCGCTTAACTCAGTTAGAACCCCCATACCAGCGCGGGTAATTACCAAATCAGCTGCCACTAAAACAGTAACGCTTTCATTAGTAGAAGAAATCGCCAAGTAACCTGGTAAATCAACTTCCTGATATTTCTTATTAGGCCCAGTTAGGTGAATTACTTGGGCTATATTAACCAATCCTTGTTTGATATTTGCCACTAGCTCATTTATAGCTTGGGCGCCAGTGCCACCGCCAATAATCAATATAGTAGCCCTAGCTGGATCTAGACCTAATTTTTTTCTGGCAGTTTCCTTGTCAGGTACTTGCTCAAAAACTGATCTCACCGGATTACCAGTAACTACCACTTTGCCACTAGGAAAATCTTTCACCGACTCTGATAAAACCACGGTAATTACCTTGGCCACGGGTTTTAGTAAACGATTAGCCAAACCCAACTTAACATCTTGCTGGTGAATAAAAACCGGCACGCCATAAAAATAAGCCGCCCAGCCAACGGGTACGGCCACATAAGATCCGGCTGTCAATAAGCAATCAGGCTTGCTTTGGCCAAAACGCCAAAGTGATTCCATAAAGCCAGATAAAATACGCGCCAGGTCAAAAAAATTTTCCAGACTTAAATAACGCCGCAATTTCCCGCCGCTAATAACTTTAAAACTTATTCCCTGAGCTTCAATCAGCTCTCTTTCTGGCCCTGTTTCCGTACCCCACCATTCAACACGTATACTAGGTTGACGCAATTTTAATTGCTCAACCACAGCTAATAAGGGTGTCACAGATCCTAAGGTACCACCGCCGACACAAAGTACTTTCATATTATTTAAGAAGTTTTAACCTGCCTGGACATATTAGTCAAAATACCAACCGCGGCTAGAGCTGTGGCTAAAGCAGTACCACCAGCTGATACAAAAGGCAAGGGTACACCAGTTAAAGGCAACATCCCTAACATTGAAGCGATATTAATGCTCATTTGCCAGCCCAACCAGCCGATGATGCCTGCCCCTAAAATTTTACCAAACATGTCCGGCGCATATCTTACAATTCGAAAAACGCGCACAAACCAAGCTGCTACCACTAGTATAAAAAGGGTGGTAAAAACAAAACCCATTTCCTCAGCAATAATAGCAAAAATTGAATCACCCGTAACCTCAGGTAAATACAAATGTTTTTGCCGAGAATAACCTAAACCTAAACCAAATAAACCACCCGAACCCACCGCTAATAAAGCTTGATTAACATGGTAGCCAATGCCCTGCGGATCTAATTCTGGATGCAAAAAAACTGTTAACCGGGCAGCTCGATAAGGCGCTATTTTTATCAGCAACCACATTAAAGCCCCACCCACTCCCGCTAAAGTCAGTATATGGCCAAAGCGCGCACCCGCCACAAAAAAAGCCAAAACCGAACTAACCACAATAACTGTGGTTGTGCCAAAATCAGGTTGCAAAATAACCAAACCTATAACTATAACGGCGGTTAAAGCAAATGGTATTAGACCTGCTTTAAAATCCCTGACTAACTCACCTTTACTTTCCAGCCAGGCGGCTAAATATATCAAAAAAGCTAGTTTAACAAATTCGCTGGGCTGCACTACAAATGAACCAAAATGCAACCAGCGCCGGGCCCCACCATATGAAAAACCAATCCCGGGCAAAAAAACTGCCACTAAAACTACCACGCAAAAAATAATTGCCGGGATAGCTAAAGCCTTAAGTTTTTGATAAGGCCAAATACTAAAAAAATAAAATAAAACGACCCCGGGAACAATGCCGTAGATTAATTGATGTTTGATAAAATAATAACTGTCACCAAAGCGTTGAAAACCAACAACCGAAGAGGCTGAAGATAAAAATAATAACCCCAACGCCAACAAAATTACAGTTAAGCCAATAAAGGCATAATCTGGCCGCGTCGCGTGATAATTATTAGGTGATGATAATCTTTTAAAAACTCCCATACGCTCTATGGCTAATCTAGTATTATAAATTCTTTACTACTCTCTTAAAAGCTTCTCCCCGGTCAAACTCATGCTTGAATAAACCAAAACTAGCCGCCCCAGGTGACAATAAAACCACACCCCCAGGCGGTGTTAATTGCCGAGCTAATTTAACAGCCTCAGGCATACTACTAGCTAATAATTGGCGATGGTAATTTTTAAGCTCGCGCTGCAATTTAACTGTGGCTGTACCTGGTAAAAGCACTAAGGCTTTAACTCGACGCCTTATGATTTGTGCCATTTTTTGGTAAGACAATTTTTTATCAGTACCACCAGCAATCAAAACAATTGGTTGTTTTTTAAAAGATGACAAGGCACTAATAGTCGCATCAGGCGAGGTAGCAGTTGTATCGTTGTAATAAGATGTGCCCCCAACTAAACGAACAAACTCTAACCTGTCATGCAAACCTTTAAAATTCTTAACTGCCCGACATATATATTTAAATGGCACTCCCATTAGTACTGCGGCAGTGCTAGCGGCTAAAGTATTGGCTAAATTATGATCACCAATTAACTTAAGATCATAACGATTATAAAGTAATTTAGTTTTTTTCTGATCACGCCAATAAACTGCCTGACCGCTCACAAAACAGCCTCTGGCTACTGGCTGACGAACTGAAAACCAATAAACTTTGGCCCGGGCCTTAATTGCTAATTTTCTAGTAACTGAATTATCCCAATTCAAAACTAAAACATCTTTAGCGTTTTGACCAGAAAAAATCATGGTCTTGGCTTTAATATAAGAAGCAAAGCTTGAATATCTATTTAAATGATCAGGTAAAACATTTGTTATAACCGCTAGGGGTATTCTTAATTTATACTTACCCACGACTTCAAGCTGCCAGCTAGATAATTCCAGGGCCGCGGCTGATTTTTTATTTAGTTTATCCAAGACATCAAATAGCAGGGTGTCGCGAATATTGCCAGCCACTACTGTCTTTGGCCAAGCGTACTTCATCATATCGCCTAATAAACTAACAGTAGTTGATTTGCCCCTAGTACCTGTTATGGCTGCAAGTTTATTAGTTGGGCAAAGTTTTAAAAATAAACTTGCTTCATTTTCAATTGGAATTTGCTTTTTTCGGGCGGCTTTAAGAATGGGGTGATCACTGGGTACACCCGGATTCTGCACAATCATATCGCAATTATTAAGCAGTTTAATTGGATGGGAGCCTAAAACAAACCTAATAGGCAACCCCTTCACTTGTTTTAAACTGACGGCTAATTCTTTTCTGGTTTTAATATCTGACACAGTCAAGACGGCTCGCTGCTTGACCAACCATTTAGTTATAGCCACGCCGCCGCCATGTAAACCAAGGCCTAAGATAAGAATTCGCTTGTAAGCGAACAACTGCTTTAACATACTTGAGCAATTACAGACCCTGATCAATTAAAGTTATGATCAAGCCGGCTACGCCAGTGACTGCTGAAATTACCCAAAAACGCATAACAATTTTAGGTTCAGGCCAACCAATAGCTTCTAAATGATGATGCAGGGGGGCAGATAAAAAAACTTTTTTGCCGCGAAATTTTTTTGAAAGCACCTGAATAATTACTGACAAAGATTCCAGCACAAAAAGAAAACCAATAACTGGTAAGAGTAAAATACTATTAGTCAACATAGCCACAATACCTAAAGTAACACCTAAAGCCATGGCACCAGTATCACCCATAAAGAACCTGGCCGGATTTATATTGAACCACAAAAAAGCTAATAAACTGCCAGCAATGACCCCACAGAAACTGGCCAAATCATATTTACCCTGCAAAAAAGCAATGGCACCATAGGTAACAAAAGCCGTTAATAGCGTACCTCCGGCTAAACCATCAAGCCCATCTATCAAATTAACTGAATGAGAAGTGGCAACAATAACGAAAATAAAAATTGGTACATACCATAACCCGATATCAAATGTACCCAAAAAAGGAACGTGCAAAGACGTCCAGGCTAATTTGTAATAAAACCACCAAGCACCCACTATGGCAATGGCCGTATAAATAAGTAAACGGTGGGTCATGGTCAAACCACCACCTTTGGGGCCAAGGCGCTTGATATTAAACCAATCATCTACCAATCCTACTAAGGCTGAAGCAATCAACGCGCCCAGCGGCAGAATTGTTTCTCTGCGAGTTAAAAAATTAAAATAGGCTAAATTGAAACTTTCCAAATAGAAAAAAAGTAGCGCCACCACTAGGGTTGTTAACCAAACTAGTATGCCGCCCATGGTTGGCGTGCCACTTTTGGCTGCATGTAAACTGGACATTATCGGCGCACTAGCCGAATCCCTGATTTGTTTACCTAAACGATATTTATATAAAAAATGGGTCAGGAGAGGCGTGGAAACTAAAGCCAATAAAAAAGCTACTGTAGTTAAAAAAAGGATTTGCAAAACCGGTTGAGTCATAAACTAACTATTTATTCTTAATATTAACCAGCTCAACCAGCACCATCCAACGGCCATAAATACTGCTGACCACAACCAAAGGTAGCGTAGGGCCAAACTAGATCTAGATACTAAATATGCCAAAGCTAAATTAATTCCCACAATTACCGTGGCTAAACTTGGTAAAATCAATATCCATTTGCCCGGGGTTAGCCAATTCGTACCAACATAAATTGAGTATCTCATTATCAATGTCTCTGACTGAATCATTTTAGTAGCTAGATACCAACATATAATTATAAAAACAGTGGCAATTACTGCCGGCATAAAAACCGCCGGCCGGCGCCACCAAGCCCGCCAAGTTTCACGCTGCCAGAATAAAAATAAACGCCACATAAGATAAGTAAAAACCATCTTTAAGTGTAATCGTCACCCCATTCCTTGGCAAACTTAACTATTTTAGGTTGCCGATACTTACAAAGTTTGGTATAATAAATCCATCTTAAAAAGCTAGCTTGAGCTAGCTAACAATAATACCAACCTACCCTATGCTCAGCCAGGACTATCTTACAAAAACCCTGCTGTCTAGCAAAACGCTAACCAGCGCCGAAGTTAAGGATATTAAAGATAAGTTAAAGGCTGAAAATTTAAGTTTGGAAGAATACCTGATAAAGAAGCATGTAGTCACCGAGGAAGTGCTTTATGAAATGGTAGCCAAACAGCTGAATATACCCTACATTGACCTGCGCAATATCAGCATTAGAAAGGATATTTTATTAGCCATTCCTGAGCCAATCTCTCAAGCCCATGAGGTTATCGCCTTTGACCGCGATGACAGCACAGTAAAAGTTGCTACAACTGATCCCGATGACTTACAAACTTTTGAATTTTTAGAAAAAAGTTTACAAGCCAAACTGCAAATTCACCTGACCTCACCAGGCTCTTTCCTGGAAGCAGCTAAGCAGTATCACCAAAGCTTAAAAGCGGAATTTGCCAAACTTACCGGCGTTGAAGAAAAAAAAGAAGAAGGCTCAGAAGGTAATCTTCAACAATTAGCTGAAGACCTGCCAGTGGTTCGTATTGTGGATACGCTGTTGGAGTATGCCATTTTTGAGCGAGCTTCAGATATTCATATTGAACCTACCGAAACCCAGGTATTGGTGCGCTACCGAGTTGACGGCATATTAAAAGATGTCATGACTTTGCCAAAAAATGTTCAGCCTGGTTTGGTGGCCCGTATTAAAATTTTATCCAACTTGAAATTGGACGAACATCGTTTGCCCCAAGATGGCCGATTTAAAATTAAATCCAAGGAATATGAAGTCAGTTTCCGTGTATCAATTATTCCGGTATTTGACGGCGAAAAAATTGTCATGCGTTTGCTACAGGAATCAGGTCAGGTTTTAACTTTAGAGCAACTTGGCTTACAAAAAAAAGTCCTCCAAGTATTAAAGCGCAACATTGAAAAACCTCATGGCATGATTTTGGTAACCGGTCCGACCGGCAGCGGTAAAACCACCACACTTTATTCAATAATGAATGTTTTAAATACGCCTGATGTAAATATTTCAACTGTGGAAGACCCGATTGAATACCGCATGCCTCGTATTAACCAAAGTCAAGTTAATCCGCGTATTGGTTTTACTTTTGCTGGTGGCCTGCGCGCGCTCTTAAGACAAGACCCTGATATTATCATGGTGGGTGAAATCAGAGATACGGAAACAGCTGAAATTGCCATTCACGCGGCTATGACAGGGCATTTGGTACTTTCCACTCTTCACACCAATGATGCTGTTGGCACGCTTCCTCGATTACTGGATATGGGCGTACCGCCGTTCTTGGTCTCCTCTACCACTAACTTAATTGTGGCCCAGCGCTTAGTTAGAAAAGTCTGCCAAAACTGCATAACTTCTTATCAATTAACAGCTAAAAATGTGGAGGATCTGGCTAAGCAATTGGATTTACCCGCCTTGCTTAAAACCCTAATTAAAGAAGGGGCGGTGGCGGAAAATCAAAATATGGAAAACCTGCTTTTCTTCCGGGGTAAGGGCTGTAAGCAATGTAGCCAAGAAGGCTACCGCGGGCGGCTTGGTATTTATGAAATCTTTGAAATTACCCCGACTGTCAGTGAACTAATACTTAACCGTGCTTCCTCAGCTCAGCTTAAAAAAGCCGCGCTGGCTCAAGGCATGCTTAGCCTGTTAGAGGACGGCTTTCTTAAAGCTAAAAATGGCGTAACCACTATTGAGGAGGTGCTACGCGTCACGAAAGATTAAATTTATGAAATTTAGCTACACGGCTAGAAATAAAAACGGTGAATTAGAAAATGGCGAACTAGAGATTGCCTCAGAACACGAACTGGCTGAATATCTTAGAAATAAAGGTCTGCTCCTGACTAGTGCTGAGGCTGTTGGTGAAAATGAAAAAAAACATAAAGAGCTAAAAATTCCATTTCTCAACCGCGTAAAAACAGTCGAAAAAATCTTTTTTACTCAAAATCTACAGGTAATGGTCAAAGCGGGCTTATCTGTTTCTGTGTCTTTAAAAACCCTAGCCCAGCAAACTAGTAATAAATTCTTTCAAACTGTCTTGATGGATCTGTATCAGCGGGTGGATAAAGGTAATTCATTGGCTGATTCACTGGCTTTATATCCCAAAGTTTTTCCTGAGCTTTTTGTGAACATGGTCAGAGCCGGAGAAAAAAGCGGAAAACTGGAAGATGTTTTATTACAATTAACCGTCCAGATCAGAAAAAGCCACACATTAATTGCCAAGGTTAGGGGCGCTATGACCTACCCGGTAATAGTAATTACAGCCATGGTTGGTATTGCCATTGCTATGATTGTGTTTGTTATTCCAAAAATTACTGGCATGTTCGAAGAGGTTAATGCTACCTTACCGCTACCAACCAGGATCTTGATAGCCTTAAGTGATTTCATGATAGCGAACGGACTTTGGGTAGGAATTGGTTTTGTTGTTTTAATAATTGCTTTTTTCCGTCTAATCCGCACCAAAAAAGGCAGCTATATATGGCACGGCTTATTATTAAAACTTCCGATAATTGCACCTATTTTACGCAAAATAAACTTGGCAAAATTTTCTCGTACCTTTTCCTCACTACTTAAAACTGATATACCTGTAGTCCAGTCATTCCAAATAACCGCTAGTACCTTGGGTAATTCACACTACCGGCGCGCGGTTGAAAATGCAGCCGAACGTGTAAAAAAGGGTGTCCAAATAGCCACTATTTTAGCTGAATACCCTAAATTATTTCCACCTCTGGTTGTCCAAATGGTGTCAGTAGGCGAAGAAACCGGTACTATTGACACTATCTTAGATGAGCTGGCTATTTTCTATGAGGAGGATGTAGATAGAACCATGTCTAACCTTACCACAATCTTAGAACCAATTTTGATTCTACTCTTGGGCGCAGGTGTTGGCGGTTTAGCTGTCTCTATAATTTTACCGATTTATACCTTAACCCAAAATATTTAGTGCCATGCAACGCGCTGGTTTTACTATATTTGAAGTTACTGTAGTAGTTGGCATAGTAGTTTTAGTAATAATATCTTCTCTTCCCGCTATCAGAACTGCCCAAATTAATTCTACTTTAAAAAGAGAAGGCAGGTCACTACTCAGTGATCTTCGCTTAGCCCAGCAACTTACTTTAGGGGAGCAAACCACACATTTAGTAAAATTATTTAATACTACGCCACAAAAATATCAGCTCATTGCCCGCTTGGCTTCAGATACAATTATTAAGGAACACGAACTTAATAACAAAATCACCTGGCAAGATATGGGTGGATTTACCAATAACGAAATTATATTTACTATTAGTGGCTCAGCGGTTGAGGCTGGAACAATAGTTTTACAAAATACTAATGGCCTTACCACTAGTTTAGAAGTTAAACCATCAGGTTATGTTAAAGTCAACTAAAAAAATAAATTCAGCTTTTAGTTCTATTGAAGCCTTAATTGCCACCAGCGTTCTGGTTGTTGGTTTATTAACTATTATCAGCCTTTTTCCGTTTATATTAAGGTTAAATAAACAAGCGGAATTTTACAGTATGGCTTCTGCCCTAGCTAGAGCTAAAGTTGAACAATTAGCTATTATGCCTTACGACCAATTAACTCCAGGTATAATTGAACCAAGAGCGCGGCTTGATCCTAATCCGGGCGATCCATTTTATATATTTGAGAGACAATCAACTATAACTTTAATAGACGGCAATTTAGCTAACAGCCAAACTGACGTTGGACTAAAAAAAATTGAAACGATTGTTTTTTGGCCTGACCGTGGCGGACAAGAAGCCTCATTAAACATAACCAGCATTAAGGCACAAAAATGAAATTAACTCGCGGTTTTTCTGTTTTAGAGGTAATGGTTAGCATTTTAATTGGCCTGCTCTTATTAATGGCAACTTACTCTGTATTCATTCTCTCTCAAAGAACAGAAAAACCAATTGCCAACCGAGCTGAGATTACCCAAAATCAAAGAGCTATTCTTGACCGGGTGACTCGTGAACTAAGGCAAGCCAACGATTTTGTTACAACCCTACCAGACGATGAAATTTTATTTGAAGATGGCCATGGAGTTATCAGTAATGATCCAATCCAATATATAAAGTACCATCTCTCCGGCAGCGATCTTTACCGAGAAATACTTTACTACTATTTTGCCGCCGATCCCTTAACCCATGTGTTGCATGATGAACTTGACCAATTCGGTAATCCCCCTCTAGTTCAATCGGTTGAAGATAAAATTATTGGAGAATATATCAATTCGCTAACCTTCAGTGGCAATGGTACAATTACTATTAGCCTTGAGTTTATTAAAAATGGCCAAACATTAATTATCACCACCGATGTTTCACCGCGTAATCTCAATTAAACAACCAGATGGTTTTATTATAATTGCGGTTTCTTTGGTAATGACCGCCCTGCTTTTTTTGGCTGGTTATATGGTTGAGCAATCCATTAGTGAGAGTCGCATTTCTAAAAGTGAAACTTCAGCCACTAAAGCCTACTATATAGCGGAAGCTGGGGTTAATGAAGCTATCTATTTACTTAAAAATGATGCTGCTTGGAAAGCTGGCTTTTTAGCGGGTACACTAAATAATCAATCAACTGCACGCAACAATGTTTTTGACGCTAATGGTAGTTACTCTATATCAGCCACCAGTATATCGGATGCTTTGGTTGATATTACTGTTACTGGTTTCCATAGTATCGGTGACCAACAATCACAAAGGGTTATTAAAACACGATTAGCGCGAGCTACTAATCCTGCCTCAACTTGGGGACAATCATTCTATGCTGGCGGCCAAGGTGGTCAACAAAATGGAAATATAACCACTGAAAGAGACTGCACAATTAATGGCGGAGCAATTCATGCTAATCAAGACTTTAAAGTTACTAGTCATTCTGCCCTGACAGTTAACGATGCTGCTGTTAACTCTAGTAACAATATTATTGTTAATTCTGGTTCAGAACTAATTTTAAATAACAGCACTCAAAGCGAAGGTGAACCAAATATTGGCATGCCTTTGGTTGACTTTGATTCAGCTTCTGCTACTTCATTAAAGAACAGGGCAGACCAAGTTTATTCAGCTAACGCCTTCTCGGCCTTGCCCACTGGTACAACTTTAACTGGCATCACCTTTATTACAGGTGAAGCCATTTGGAATAATAAAAATTTAACGATTAACGGGATACTTGCGGCAAGTGATGATATAGAAATCGATTTGGATGAAGGCAAAACAGTTACTATTAATAACGATGAAAACGTTGGTGGTGGTTTAATGAGCAAAGACGATATAATTGTTGAACTTGATGATGCTAATTTTTTATTACAGGGCGTGATCTACTCTAGTAAACAACTAACAATTGAAACTGATGATAACATTAATTTTGCAGTAACTGGCGGTATTATTAGTTGGCATTTATTACTACAAGGAGAAGATAGTGGTGCTTGCTCTATAACTTATGATGAGGTTTTAGTTTCAACACCGATTGATCCTGTTTATAGCGGCAGTGAAAGCCCAATAATTGATATCAATCATTGGGAAGAGCAATATTAATAAGCTTTCAGTTTATTTCTAAAGTATGCTTTTTAAGCCTCAACAAGCTAGCATTGGTCTGGATATCAGCGATCGCTCAATAAAAGCGACACAATTAAGGCGTAATCTACGCGGTAAGCTAGAGCTACAGGCCTTATCGGCTATCGAATTACCGCCTACTGTCTTTAACGATGGTGAAATAAAAGAATCAGCTGCTCTGACCAATGCCTTAACTGAACTTTTAACTAAACCACAATATGGCTCTTTTAATACTAGTTACGTAACTGCCTGTTTGCCTGAAACAAAAACATTTATAAAAATGATTGACATTCCGCCGATGCCGGAAAACGAAATTGGGCAAGCCATAAAATGGGAAGCGGAACATCATATACCTATACCAATTGACGATACTTATTGGGATTGGCAAAAAATTAATTCAAATAAAAAAATTAATACACGCTTACCCGTATTGTTGGCCGTGGTGCCAAAAAATATTGTTGATACTTATACTAAAGCCATTATTGATGCCAAGCTTATCCCTTTAGCACTGGAAGTAGAGGCTGTTCCAATCACACGAAGTTTATTAACATGTTCTAATGGCGAAAAAAAAGATTCAGCCACCATGATCATCGACATTGGAGCTACTCGTACTAGCCTAATTGTAGTTGATTTAAATTCAATTCAATTCACTGTGTCCTTGCCAATTTCAGGTCGGGGTGTCACTGAAACAATTGCCAGTTCATTAAAATTAACTGAGGACCAAGCGGAAAAGGCTAAAATTATTTGCGGACTTGATCCTAAAAAATGTCACGGTGCCATGGCAGAAATTCTCCATCAAATGATGGATGACTTAGTTAACCGCATACGTGAATCCATTGTCTTTTACCGCGAGCACTTTCCCCAGGGTAATAAAATTGAGGAAATTATACTTTGCGGCGGTGGCTCTAATTTTAAATTAATAGATAAACACCTAAATGCTAAACTTGAATTACCGGTAAGGCGCGGCAACCCCTGGCTTAATCTTGAACCCAGTCCATGTCCGCTTAAACCTGGTGAACTTATCACCCATACAACAGCTATCGGCTTAGCTTTACGTGCTTCATTAAACTCGGAAGATTATGATTAAGATAGCTCTTAACTTACTGTCCCCCACCCAAAAAGAGTATCTTCGCTACGAGCGTGCTTATTTGCAAATTCGCACGGTTATGTGGCTGATGCTGACATTTACTGTCATTATTTCTGGGCTTTTACTGGTTGCTAGACTAATGTTGCAAGATAATTATGCCACAGTTCTTACCACTACCACCTTGGTAAATGATAAAAACAAATCAATTGACCGTGATATTGGCAGCCTTAATAAGAGTTTGAAAGAAGTTGAGTCAATTCAAGCAGACTTTATTAAATGGTCTAAAATTATCATTGATATAAATAAGGCCATTCCAGATAATGTTGAGCTTTCTTATCTTAATTTAGAACAAAAAACCAGACTTTTTAATTTAAACGGCAAAGCTTTAAATCGTGATGATTTTTTAGCTCTTAAGGCTAATTTAGAAGCTTTATCTTATTTTGAAGAATTATCCTCACCGCTAACAAACTTATTGCTTCGTGAAGATGTTAATTTTGAATTTACTGGTAAAATAAAGAAGGAGTCTTTGACTTTTTAATTCCACGACTCATGAAATTCGCCACCCAGCCACGACAAAAAATAATAACTGCCATTGTTTTTACAATAGGCTTTGTTGGTATTGCTACAGCCCTAATTGCTTACCCTAGTATTAATGTGATAAAAACATTATCAGATCAAATTTTTAAGCAACGCGTTGAATTAGAAGAACTTTATGAGAGAGGTCAGGTCTTAAAACAAACTCTGAAAGAATACGAAGAAATAAAACCAATTATCCCCACCTTAAACCAGATATATCTAATGAAAGGCAATGAACTTGAGTTCATTACTACAGTAGAGAAAGCCGCGGCTGATAGTGGCGTAACTCATGATCTAAAACTTGCGACCACTGACCCTAAAAAAAATACCAACCAATTACAATATCAGTTACAAGTCAACGGTGATCTTATAAAATTTATCCGTTACCTGGCAGAATTAGAATCACTAAATTTTTACGTCAATATTAATACCATTCGTTTATCATCGCCCGCCGGTTCTAGTATACAATCCAACCAAATCGGAACAGATTCGGCTCTACAAGCGATTCTTTTAGCTACTTCGTTTTTTAAACCCTAGCTATGAAATTTAAACTCAAAACACCGAAAATCAAAAAATTAAGCTTAATCCGCCTGCTTAGGTTTTTGCCAACTGTCACATTAATTATCCTATTAGTAGCCTTTGGTTTTACTATCTACTTTCTATATCAATATTTTTACCAATCAATTGCTCAAGCCAAGGTGGTCAGTATCCTTAAAAATCAAGTTACTTTAAATCAAGTCAACATGCCACTTTACCAAAAAGTACTTAACGCCTGGGAAATTAAAAAACAATTCGACGAATCTAGCCTAGAAAATGTAAAAGACTCTTTCAGGCCCCTACCTATTATTCTGCCTACCAGCAATACCGAACAGCCTACTATTGAGGAGGTTAATACCCCTTAATATTCTTGCCTGCTTTAATTTTTACTAGACTGCCACCACCTCCCGTACTTGCGGGAGGTCTTTTTTTAAAGCTTCCTCTAAACCAAATTTCAAAGTAATGGTAGAAAGCGAGCAATGTTCACAAGTTCCTTGCAAATTAACCAATACCCGTCCACTTTCTGGCTGCCAATCTATAAAAGAAATATGCCCCCCATGACCAGCCACATAAGGTTCAGCCTCGGCTAAAACTGATTTAATTTTTTCAATAATTTCATTATTATCCATATTTACACTTTTTTAATAATTATCATTAATTGCTCACCACTCTCAACCTCTCCTCCATTCCAATCATGAACGGCATAGGATAATACGGATTCAGTATAGCGATAATTTTCCCCACGCCTGGTACCTGGATCATTAGTTATAAATTCATCTACCTCATAACCTTTTATCACCAACATATGATAAAGAGGTCCTGGCGGGGTAAAATAAGGGTTACCTAACAGCCGGCCAGCCGCAGGTATAATTACTGGACGCCCCGCCTTCAACTCTTCACGAATCATGGCAGCATTATACGGTACTGCTTCAGCTTGAATTCCATAACGTTCCATGAGAACACTAGCTACCTCCTGAGCAGTTAGATCCACCTTATAACCATGCTTAGCTTCCCAAGCAACGAGTTCAAGAATAAGATTATCAGCTTCTTCAATTGGTATACGCATACGATTATTCCCTTGCAGAAACTCAGCCACCATAATCATACTCGCCTCCTCACAGGCCTCCTGGTATGGCATATTCCAATCAGCTAAAGGTGCCTGCGATGTAAACGGAACTTTTAAGACTTTGATAGCATGCTCTTGAGGGGTGATGTCATTACTTACATTTGCCTCAGTCAAATCTTCTGATAAATCTTTAGTTGAGGATTCAGCAATTACTGTTTCAGGGGTTTCCAACTCTTTCTCTGGCTGGACATCAAATTTTGATTTTGGGCTAGACTGCGCCTGTTTTTGGTGCTGATAGGAAGATGGGTTTGGTTTAAGTCCTAACGACTGAGACAATACAGCAAAAAAAGCTGTCCCCACAACTAAAGTTAGAACGACCGTAAGTATTAAAAACTTTAACTTTATCATATGCTCCCCATAGTACTGTTTAGGTAGCTGCTAGGCAAGCTGACACCATAGCCTTGACTCAAATATAATAACCGATTATAATAGTTCATGCTATTACAATTTACTTTATTGTTACTTTATGGCACATACAAAAGCAGGCGGCTCTACTAGTTTGGGTCGCGATTCTCAAAGCAAGCGCTTAGGCGTAAAACTATTCTCTGGTGAAACTGCCAGGGCTGGTATGGTTATTGTCCGCCAACGCGGTACTAAGTTTTTTCCAGGGGTAGGGGTAAAAAAGGGCAATGATGATACTCTTTTTGCCTCCCGCGCTGGCACGGTTAAATTTTTGAAAAAATGGCGCCGGGCTTACACTGGCAAACTTAAGTTAGCTAAAGTAGTAACAGTAGTTCCGCAGGAGAAATAAAATCACTTAAAACCATCCGCCCAAGGCGGATGGTTTTGTAATCATTAGATCCTGTTAAACAATGTTAAGTAAAACTAGAATACAATTTGACTAAGTTATATCTAAGGACAGATAACCACTCTTGTAATGCTAAACTAAAGTTGCTCACCTAAAATCTGGCTTGATGGTCAAAATAAATTACCTGATCCGTTGGGGAAAACATTTTTCCCGCAGTGTAATCTTTAAGCACCTTAGCAATGGTGCTCGTAACAAATTCCGAATCATCTAAGGCGGATATCTCCGACCTGGTAAACCAACGACATTCCGTAATGTCTTCATCCAGTTCACCCTGCTGTTCACGCGAAGCTATATGGGTATTTGATGATTTAGCTTGTGCCGCGAAAAATAACCGCAATGCATAACCGGCATCCAACTTAACCAGTACTAAACGATAAAGCTCTCCCATTTCTACTTCCAAACCAGCTTCTTCACGTGCTTCCCGTATTGCTGTATTTTGAAAACTACCATCTTGCGGTTCCCAACTACCACCGCAAACATTCCACTTATGGTTTTGGCTCTTTAGTAGCTTCTCACGAATGAGCGCTATCTTGCCATCGTGCTCAACAATTACACTAACTTTAATCTTAATATCCATTGTAATAAGACTATCATATAGGTGGTAGGAAAGCTTTTAACCCTTAGTACAAGCCTTTATAAACTCACGGAACAATGGGTGAGGTCTAAGAGGGCGGGATTGAAATTCCGGATGGAACTGGGTACCGAGCATAAAAGGATGATCCTTAATTTCTGCGATCTCCACTAAATTTTTTTGCGGATTAACCCCAGAGATTATAAACCCAGCAGATGCAAATTTCTTGCGATAATCATTGTTAAACTCATAGCGATGGCGATGCCGCTCAGAAATGGTAACTTGCCCCCGCTTGTTTGTGACCGGCACGGCTGAGGAATCTTTTTTTGTATAAGCTTTATAAGCTAATGAATTTATGGCTAAGTCACAATCATATGCCCCTAAGCGCATACTGGCACCCATGTGCTTGTCTGCTAAATTCTTACGCTGCTCAGGCATAATATGAATAACCGGATGTTTAACTTTTACGTCAAACTCAGTTGAATTAACCTCTTTAGTTTTTAAAAGATTACGGCCAAAGGCAATGGACATGATTTGCATACCCAAACACAAACCGAAATAAGGTACCTTATTTTTACGGCAATACTCAGACGCCATTATCTTACCTTCAATCCCCCGCTCGCCAAATCCACCTGGCACCACTACTCCTTGCACACTTTCCAACCGCTGCCATTCTTTTTTATCTTTCTTTTCCAGCTTCTCCGAATCAATATCAATAATTGATAACTTAACCCGCCACCAGGCCGCGGCTGATTTTAAAGCTTCATGCACGCTAATATAAGCATCACCGTGCGCGGTATATTTGCCAACCAAAGCTACAGTAATTTTCTTATGACCGTTCTTTAAAGCCTTAACCAAATCTTTCCAAGGTGATAATTGCGGTTTTTTTGCTTTTAAACCAAAATGCTCAAAAATAAGCTTGGAAATTCCATGAGCTTCAAGATCAAGCGGCACCTCATAAATTGACTGCAAGGTCGGGCAAGGAATTGCTGCCTTAATAGGAACGTCGGCAAATAAAGCAATTTTTTCTAAAAGCTCTTTGGGGATTTTTGTATCTGCTCGACAAAATATTATATCTGGTTGAATACCGACCCGGTGTAATTCCCTGACAGCCATCTGCGTCGGTTTAGTCTTAAGCTCGCCTGATGTTTCCAAATATGGCAATAAGGTTACCAAGGCAAAAATAACATTATCTGAGCCAGCTTCACGATGCCACTGCCTAACTGCTTCCAAATATGGCTCACCCTCAATGTCACCGACTGTACCACCTATCTCAATCAGCAAGAAATCAGGCTTAGTCCTGGCTACAGCTTCACGGATTCTCTGCTTAATTACCGTAGTAATATGGGGGATAACTTGAATCGTCCGGCCTAAATAATTACCCTGACGTTCTTCAGCCAGTACCTGTTGATAAACCTGGCCAGTAGTGATATTAGATTTACGCGAGAGCGGCTCATCAATAAAACGCTCATAATGTCCTAGATCCAAATCAGCCTCATAACCGTCATCGGTCACAAACACCTCACCATGCTGATAAGGCGACATGGTACCTGGATCAATATTCAAGTACGGATCCATTTTCATAACTGAAACCGTGTAACCGGCTGCTTTCAAAATTGCGCCAATTGACGCCATAGCCGTGCCTTTACCTAAGCCGGAACAAACTCCGCCGGTTACAAAAATGTATTTGGTTTTGGGTAAACTAGGTGGCATTGATTTGCAAATTTATAAAAGCACTAACACTCTGGGATAAATTAATTTTTACTTGATGCTGGCCAATTGTTTTTACATGATGAGGCACGTCTATTTGATTGGGCAGTAAATTTACTTTCAGTTGTTGCTTTACTGCCTCGGCTACCATCTCTCCAGAAACAGCCGCGTATAAAGTTCCGGCAGTAGAAGCTGGCCTGATAATAGTCACAGTTTTGCCATTAAGTTCATCGGCTAAGTTATGGGCTTTGTTTTGCAAGTTAATTTGATCATTCTTGGTCGCTTCCTGATGTTGAGCTAAGGCCTGAATTTTTTCCGGCGTGGCTCTTACAGCCAAGCCCCGAGGTAAAAGATAATTTAACGCAAAACCATCTGCCACCTCACGAACATCATTACCGCGAGCTACGCCGGCTACTTCTTTGGTGAAAATTACCTTCATACAAATTAACCAAAATATCTAGAATTGACAGTCAAATCTAATCGCTTTCTTGTAATAACTCCATAGCCCGGTCAAGCTGCGGATCGCGATCAGCTTCTATATCTTCGCGTGTTCTGGCTACCTCAATATCAGGAATCAGGCCAGTCAAATCTATGGAACGTTCTTTGGGGGTAAACCATTTGGCAATTGTCAGTTTAACCGCACTGCCATCGGAAAATTCTTGTAAATCCTGAACCAAGCCCTTACCAAAGGTTTTTTCGCCAACTATAGTAGCTAATTGCCAATCCTGCAGGGCACCGGTAACAATTTCCGAAGCTGAAGCAGAACCGCCATTAACTAGAACTACTGTAGGAATATCAGACAAATCCCCCGGTCCCACACTGATATAATCCTGGTAATCCTGTTCTGGCATCTTTTCCTTTACCACCACATCCTGCTCTACCCAATGGCTGGCTAAAGCAATAGCCTGATCTAAGAATCCGCCAGGGTTATTTCTTAAATCAAGTATAATAGCGCCAGCGCCACGAGCTTTAAGTTGCTGCCAGGCGGCTCTAAATTTCTGGTCAGTATCCTGGGAAAAATGTACAACTTTAATATAGGCTACTGTCTGACCATTAGCGGTCTTTTTTAATTCAGACTGAACTGTTTGAATGGTTATTTTATCTCGAACAATAGTAATCTCTTTAGGTTCAGTATCACCATTGCTAAGAACGATTAGTTTAACGGGCGTACCGCGTTGACCGCGGATAAGACTAACAGCATAATCAACTGCCATACCGCTGGTATCTATACCATCAATCGCCACTATTCTGTCGCCGGCTTTCAAGCCGGCGCGGTCGGCTGGCGTTGATGCCAGCGGCGCCACAATCACCAGCTTATTATTACGTATGCCGATTTCCGCACCTATACCATCAAAAGTACCTTCCAATTCATTATTAAATTCCTGAGCTAGTTCCGGATTCATAAAAATAGAATAAGGATCTTCTAGTCCAGCGACCATGCCAGCCAAAGCACCATAAAATAATTTGGTATCTGTTAATGGTCGCCCAAAAGCATTGCGGTGCACATAATCCCACACTTGCCAAAAAAGTTGGAAATCAATGTCCTTAGTTAAATAAGCTGGCGCAGGTAAATGCGTTCCGGTAACTTGGCTATTACCTTTAATTTCTTTCTTTACTGGTTGAGCTGATAAATATCCCAAAGCAAAAGCCAAGATAATAAAAATAACCACTAGCGTTGATGGCAAAACTCGTTTGGTTGGACGAGGCTCAGAGGCTGAATCCGCTGGTGGTATGATATTCATGATAAATTAAAAAACTTTGGTTCAACTTCAAATGAGTGTACCATGACACAATTAAGTGGTCAAAATTACACCCGTTGAATCCGCGCCCCGATACCAACTAATCGTTGCTCCAAGCACTCATAGCCTCGGTCAATTGGATAAATATTCTTGATGGTACTTTTTCCTTTAGCTGCCAGGGCCGCTGTCAGTAAGGCCAAACCAGCCCGGGCATCTGGCGCTTCAATTGTACGTCCTTCTAACGGTGTTGGACCTTGGATAATAACGCGATGGGGGTCGCACAAAGTAATTTCCGCACCCATTTGATTTAAAACGTCAGTAAAAAATAACCTGCCTTCAAAAATAGTTTCATGGACTAAACTGTGGCCAGTTGCTTGAGTAAGCAAAACAGTCATAGAAGATTGCAGATCCGTCACAAATCCTGGATACTCATGGGTTTTAATATCAGCTGAGCGCAAGCCACTGGCTTTAGTAACAATAATTGATGTTTCATTAATTTTAAATTCAGCTCCCATGTCTTGCCATACCGCCAATGGTACTGCCAAATGCTTGGGCTCACACTGACTAATGGTCAAGGAACTGCTTGTAGCTAAAGCCAGCATGATAAAGGTGCCAGTCTCAATCCGATCCGGCATCATAGTAAAATTGCCAGCACCTATCTCCTTTACCCCCTCAATGGTAATAACTGTGGTACCAGCTCCTTCTATCTGTGCGCCATTGGCGTTTAGGTAATTTGCCAGTTCAATTATTTCTGGCTCCAAAGCAGCATTAATAAGCTCGGTTTTACCATTAGCTAAAACCGCTGCCAGCATCATGGTTTCAGTGCCAGTAACGCTGACTTTGGGAAAAATAATTCTACCGCCGCGCAAACGCTTAGCGTGCAATTGATAAGCCTTGCCTGGTACCTCCTTAACTTGGGCGCCTAGAGCCTGAAATCCACGCAGGAACAAATCAATTGGCCGACGGCCTATCTTACACCCACCAGGGTGCGATAGCTCAACTTCGCCAAAACGAGCTAATAGTGGTCCAGTTAAAACTGTAGAGGCGCGCAGCTTATTCACTAACTCTCTAGGCATAGAGCCAGATTGAACCGCCTTAGTATTAATTTCGTACACCCCCTTATCTTGGCGTGAGATGGTGGCACCGAGCCTTGTCAGAATTTCCAACTGGCGCTTAACATCTTCAATTTCCGGCATATTAGCCAACTTCATAGTTTCAGGCGACAACAAAGCCGCCGCAATCGCCTTTAGCGCCAGATTCTTGGCCCCGGCTACTGGTAATTCACCGGCTAATTTGTATCCGCCTTCGATTATGAAATCAGCCATAAAAAAGTACTTAAAATTATATAAATCATTACCACCGACAAGCCGCCATCTTTAGTTATCAAAATACTCGTGGTACACTAAGAATCGTTAATACCTAATAGTTTAGCGCTAAAATAATACTATCACAAGGCGGAAATTTATGACTCTATCCAGCCGACGCATACTTTATATCTCCTTTATTGCTGTTTTTTTTATAGCCGGAGGTATTATCCTGTTTTATTTACAGGGTTATCGCCTTAATACTGATAATAATAAACTACAAATTGAACGCACTGGGGCCATCCAAGCGGAATCTGAGCCTAAAGGCGCCACCATTAACCTAAACGGAGAAATTGTCAGTGATAAAACTCCCGCTACTTTACTTTCGCTCAAACCTGGAGATTACCAACTGGGACTTAAGCTAGCGGGTTTTCAATCTTGGACTAAGACAGTAAGTGTGGCCGCCTCTGAGGTCACTTTTTCTGGTGAGATAACTTTATGGCCAGAACCAAACAGTGGTGAAGCTCTTGGTATAAAAAAAATAAATAATTCTTGGCTTTCACCTAATGGCGAAAATTTGCTTTATTCTACCAAACCGACAGCTGGTAATGAATTGTGGCTGTTAAATCTAAAAAGCGGTCAAAGTCGCTTATTGGCCCGCCAGGCTACAAGTGAAATTATTAGTTTAGAATGGAGCCCCTCCAGCCGAGAAATTTTAACCCAGGAAAGTTCAGGTAAAAATCTATTCTGGCAAGTGTTTGATCTGGAAGATAATTCCTGGCAATATATTACGCCGCCTGAAGGCTTGAACTTTGCTATCATGCACTGGGGTGAAGGGCGTAACTTGATTTATGGCGCCTCTGCTAATGAACTATATGAATTTAATTTACGCACCCAGTCTAGTAAGTTGATCTGGCGAGAAAGATTAAACGATTTTCGCGTTTACGATGAAGTTATATTTGCCTTAGCCCGTCAGGCCGGTGAAGGTGTTAGTCTCAAGTTAATCAATTTATCAAATCTTACTACCATCCCGCTGGAGGAAAATCCAATACTTTCAACTAATGTTAAATTTTTAACAGGTAACTTTGATTGGCTACCATTGTTTGATGCCGACAGACACTCGCTCTATCTGTTGCACTCACCCTTATCCGAAACCAAACCTATTAGAACACTGCCTGAGGTCACGACCGTCAGTTGGGCTAATGATCAAAGCCTAGTTATTACTAATAATTTTGAAATCTGGCTGTATAATTTCAATGACGAATCACCTACTTTTGTTGAACGATTAAGCTTGAATCTGTCAGGGGCCTTGCGTTATGGCGACGCGCCTTATGTCTTATTCTTCAGCGGCAATGAGGTTTGGGCTCTAGAATTGGATAACCGTGGCGAACGGCAGCGCTGGCAAATAGGCAAATTCAATAATGATCTGGTTGGAGTTTTTCTAAGTCCAGATAATAAAACCTTAACTGTGCAAACAACTCAAGATATTTATCGGCTTAATCTTCAGACGGAACTGAATTCTTCTGAGCCACCAGCTGGTTCGCCCGCAACAATGATTCAAAAGTACCTGCATCTGTCCAATAGCCAGTAAGCTTAGTAAAATTAATCGTGCCGGCAGCCACATAAGAATTATTCACATCGGTAATCTCAAGCTCTCCCCTACCCGATGGCTTGAGTTTTTTGATAATATTAAAAACTTCAGCATCATACAGGTAACAACCGGTTACAGCCAAATTTGAGGGTGGCGAAGCTGGCTTCTCTATAATCTTGATTATTTTATCATTATCAATTTCAGCCACACCAAATCTTTTTGGGTCTGTAACTTCTTTTAAAAATACATACGCCCCTTGGGGCTTGGCGGCAAATGACCGGATACTGACTGCCAAATCATCTTCGTAAATATTATCTCCTAAAATGGCAGCCACTGGCCCGTTGTCAGCATAGTCTTCAGCCAACCCTAAAGCTTGGGCGATACCGCCTGGTTCATCTTGTATCTCATAAGACAATCTTACACTCCACTCTTTACCTGAACCCAATAAATGCAAAAAATGCCCGGCGTGCTCTGGCCCGGAAACTATTAAAATTTCTTTTAAACCCGCGCGCACTAAAGTTTCCAGCGGATAATAAATCATGGGCTTGTTGTAAATCGGCAACAAGTGTTTATTCGTTACTTTGGTTAATGGTCTTAACCTTGTACCTAACCCTCCAGCTAAAATTATGCCTTTCATATCTTTAAGATAAATAATCTGCTAAGGCTTGCTGCCAGGGCCGCAGCGGCGGAAATTTAGTATTTACTAAAACGCTATATTTCGGCCTTTTAGCTATAGACGGATACTCACTTGAAGAGATTGGCTGCAACGTCGCTTTCAGCCCGCATCTCTGCCAAATCTCTTTGGCTACATCATACCATGAGGCTACCCCTTCATTAACTAAGTGATAAATACCGGGTACGTATCCGCCACTTATTAACTGAGTGATTGCTTGGGCTAAATCTTTGGTTGAAGTTAGTTTGCCAAACTGGTCATTAACTACCTTAACTTCAGGTTTCTCGTTGGCTAATTTGATCATGGTTTCAATAAAATTCAAACCTCGCGGTTTGCCGCGTTGCGAAAATTTACCATAAAGCCAGGAGGTGCGAACTAAATAGCCACCACTCTCATAGACTAAGACATGCTTTTCGCCAGCGGCTTTAGATTCGCCATAAACATTCACTGCATGTGGCTCAGTTGTTTCGTTATAGCCAGACTTATTATCACCATCAAATACCATTTCGGTTGATATATGAACAAATTTAGCGCTCACTGCTGCGGCCGCCTCGGCTAAATATTTAACTGCCTCACTATTCAATACAAAAGCAGCTTCGCGGTTAGTCTCAGCACCGTCAACATCAGTATAGCCGGTGGCATTAATAACAACTTCCGGCTCAATTGTATGAAAAACGTCGGCAATATTTGGACCATGAGTGATATCTACCTCTTCCCTATCAACTCCCATAACTTCATGCCCGCTGTCCTCAAACTCTTTCTGCAAATCACTCCCTAGCATTCCCCGACTCCCAAACAATAGAATCCTCATAATTACTTTGTAGAGTTTTTAAATTCCTCATAATCCGTAATATAATCTTCCCGCTTTGGGTTATAGGGTGTGGATGAAACTGCTACCACAACTGAGCCTGGGTCCCAGATTTCAAAATGATGCCAAATGTATGTACCTACATACATAGCATCCCCTGGCTTTAAAACAACATCTTTCATACCAGAACCTTCATCAATCTGCGCCACTACAGCACCACGCACACAAAAGAACACTTCCTGCTCCACTTTATGGCAATGCGAACCAGAAGGTAACTTACCATCCACAATTGCGTAAACTCTCTTAACTTCAAACGGTACGTGCTCAATTATTTCCAAAGGAATAAGCGAAAATCTAGGGTCGGTATTTACTGGGAGTTTGAATGTTTTAAATTGCCCCATAAATTTATGATAAATGCGGATTCATTTCCGCGCGCCTTAATTCTAGTTTTTTAACCCACTCAGTATTTTCTTGATACCATCTAATAGTTTCTTTAATAGCTTGCTCAAACTTATACTGCGGATGCCAACCAAGCGTACGCTCAATTTTAGCTGAATTTATAGCATAACGCCGGTCATGCCCGGGCCTGTCGGCCACAAAAGTCAGTAAACTATCGGGCTTGCCAAGTTGCGCCAAGATCATTTTGGCAATTTCCAACCCCACGACTCTGGCTCCCAATGCAAGAATATTCGTATCATTGTGCTGTCTGGATAGAACCGCCGAATACGGGGTTCACTGCAAACTACACACCGTATTCCATGCACCTTGTTTGCATTGATAGATATACCTATTCCCGAACCGCAAAAGAGAAGGCCTTTTTCAAATTCCCCGCCTGCAACTGCTTTGGCTACCATCTCACCATATACTGGATAATCAAATTTGCATTTTCAATCTTTACATGGTACAGTATTTTACATTGTCGTTTTGCGAAGAATTATTGAATATTCAGGATAAGCTTCAATTGAATGTATTTTTGCAATTTCCTCGCCAATGAACTCCTGCTTCAGGCCAACCGCCTCATTCCGCACAACCATCTCACCCTTGCGTTGAGGAGATATGAAGATGTACAAGCTCTTCGGAAAGCCCCCTTTCAAAACGTTTAAGCCCTATGACCCAGGGTTCCCCATGATAGAAATCATCTGCTTTAAGCTTACCTCCAATAAAAGCTCTTGCAACATCACCGGTATAATCGATTTTCAAAAATACCTCTTCTACGTCATCGAAGATATCCTGCTGCAGTCCAATTTCTGCTTTATTGTCCTTGCAAAGGATTATCTGGGGTATTATCTCTTTTTTTACAATTTGGATATCAAACCTTGAAAAGATATTTTCCTTTTGACCCAAATATATACCTG
>LCEZ01000003.1 GCA_000995845.1 Parcubacteria group bacterium GW2011_GWD2_43_10
AAATTGTTGAAGGAACTGAGTTGAAGGCCTCAAAGGAAACACTTGGCTTTATACTTAAATCTATATCAGATCTATATTCTTCACCAATGGTAAACATAAAGAATAATAGGGACGGAGAAAAGGAAAGTAGCATAGCTATAGCATCTCAGGTCCAAAATATTATTAAGGATGGAATGAATAAATCTTGAGAAAAATTTCAGAAATTTCGAGAAATGGAATAGTAGAGTTACCCAACTAGAGTATTAATGGTTACGTAACAGGCTACGTAACCTCGGCGTCTGGGTTTCCACATTAATCTTGCTCTAATGAGGACTAATAATAAATTATGACATGGTTATACGTATTAGTAATAGTAATCGGAGTGCTGGTGGTGGCTGTTAAGATTTTTGATTTGCCGATTGGGCAGGATAAGAAGAAATCAACTTACCGCTATCAGCGGAAGGAGTTTTTTATGAGTCGGCCTGAACATCTATTTTTTGATGTTTTGGTATCAATAGTAGGGGATAGGTATTATGTTTTTTCGCAAGTGCATTTATCAACGATTTTAGATAATAAAGTCAAAGGCCAGAATTGGCGTGGCGCGTTTCGGCATATTGACGAAAAGTCGGTTGATTTTGTGATATGCGATAAGGCTTATATCAAGCCTTTGCTCGCCATTGAGCTTGACGATAGCAGTCATGAACGAGCTGGCAGGCAAGATAGAGATGCTGAGGTTGAGCGGATTTTTAAAGAAGTCGGCTTGCCGCTGCTGCGCCTTGCCAACCAAAATCAATACAATAAGGACGAAATTAGGAATCAGATTTTTCAAGCCTTAAATATTACGTAACTTATTACGTAACAGCTTACGTACCTGGCTCCAATTCACCCGAATTCATCCCTTTTCACCACTTTCCTATTTGCCTAAATAGGAAAATACTCTACTTTCACCTGGCTCTAATTCGCGCGAATAGGCGAATATAACAAATGTGATTATAAATATCTTATGACAAACATAGCAATTCCATCGATAAAAATAATATTATATTTTCAAGGAGAAGTATTATTGTTAAGCGCTGAGGGCAGCTGGGATTTGCCAGGTGGAAGAATGGAATATGGAGAACATATTTTTGATTGCTTACATCGAGAACTAAAGGAGGAGCTTGGTGTTGATGTTCAATTCAAGACAGAGCCTAAAGTAGTCCGAGTATACGACTATACACCGAGGGCTGATGGCGTTCATCGTTTATACGTTGTTTATGCTTATAATTTGGATGAGAAGATTCAGGTTAAATCTGAACAGGTACAATGGTTGAATGCCGATATGGTGCGGGAACTAAAGCATGATGAAAATTGGAAACAGATGATTTTAAATTTTATTAGTTAGGTACGTAACTAATTATGTACCTGGCTTTAATTCACCCATCTGCACTAATTTCAACTGGCTCTAATTCGCGCGAATAGGCGAATAGTGCTAAGCTAGCTTTATGAAGGATATTGAGAAAATATTAAAGGCCTTAGCCAACCGCCGCCGTTTGGCCATAATAAAATACCTCAATTCCCGCCATGAAGCGGCGGTGGGTGATATTGCCACCGCCATCAAACTGTCGTTGAAGGCAACATCTAAACATTTAGTAATCTTGCATAATGTGGATATATTAGAACGGGAGCAGCGCAGTCTTCTGATGTATTATCGGTTAGCTGATTCTCTGCCTAAGCTTGCCCGTTCAATTATTCACTATCTCTAATTCGCGCGAATAGGCGAATAGTAATAATCGAGTCATTATATGTCTTATACTAAAAAGTTAATGCCCATACTGGCCATTGCAGTGGCAGCCGGCTTCCTGACCGATTATATCGGCCTGTTTAATTTTGGCTGGATGTTCATAGCAGCCCCGGCGGCGGCGGGCGTGCTTTTGGCGATAGTTCAGAATGAGACTTCAAGTTATAGATTTTTGGATAAATTAGTCATTGGTTCGTTTGTATATAGTTTTATCTTCGCCGGTTTGGCTGTGGTCCATATGTACTTTTCGTCGGTTGATTGGTACCTGGCACACCCAAAATTATCCTTTGGCATGAGCTTTAATTTTTTGGATCATCTCTGGTTAGCACTAGCCTTATCTTTCATCGCTTTTATGGGCGGCCTAGTGGGCATAGTAGGCAAGGGTTTTTATATTTTGCATTCTGCCAAGTCCGCCTCTGCATCTAATTCCTCCCTGCGGGAGGTAAACGCGCACCTGTCTCTCGTAGGGAGAAATAGGCGAATGGTATGATGTTTGCTAAGGTTAAACTATGGTAGATTGGAAAGCTTGGTTTAAAAAAGTATTTTATAAGGATTCTCCAGCTATTAAGGTAGCGGGGGTGTTGCTAATTATAATTGGCTTTGCCGCGCTTATTACCCCTTTTAGCCCAGGTTCGTGGCTGATATTCATTGGCTTAGGATTTTGGGGCGTGCGTTTGGCATTTTGGGAACGCCTTAAAGTAATGTTGAAAGATAAATACAATTCTTGGAAGAATAGAAAATCATCTGGCTCTAATTCCTCCCTACGGTAGGTAAACGCGCGGTTGTCTCTCGTAGGGAGGAATAGGCGAATAATATAAATATGGTAATTAAAGCCAAGATAATATGGGGCGGGAAAGAACATAGTATTGAGTACCATGACGCCGATTCATTTTTAGAATTACCCGCAGATAAGATCACACAGGCCTATGGGGTTTGTTTTGTTGATGACAAAATTGTAATTGGTTTACGCGGAGCTAAACAAACCTGGGGTATTATTGGCGGTACGGTAGAGCCAGGCGAAACACCTGAACAAACATTGATTCGCGAGGTACAAGAGGAATCAAATATGCGTGTACTTAAATATCTACCTTTGGGATATCAAATAGTTACCAGGCCTGATGGCTCTATAAACTACCAACTGCGTTATTGCTGTATGGTTCAACCAATTGGAAATTTTGTTAGTGATCCGGCTGGTAGTATTGTGGAAATTAAGTTAGTAAATCCAGCTGACTACAAAGAATATTTTGATTGGGGTGAAGTTGGTGATCGTATAATAGCGCGAGCCTTGGAACTCAAACTAAAGATTATCTAGTTCTAAATTATGCCAATCAATAAAGCTTGGCACTTGGAGCACAAGATGCCAAAAAATCCGACTGAAGCTGAGTGCCTACGCTGGCACCTGAGCCACGTTAAGCACTGCACCTGTTGGCCATTGCCGAAATCTTTAACTAGCAAAATTAAAAAATGCAGTCGTGGGCATTATTATCTTAGTTCTGGTCCGTGCCCCAAGTGCTGGCCTGGTTACAAAAAGCACAAAACTCCCAAAAAGAGGTAGAATGTAGCTATGTCTAATATTACTCGTATAAGTATTTATCAGTTTACTTATTTAGCCGGTCTGACTTTATTGCTGGTGGTTTTTGTGTTAATTTCCAACCTTTCTATTGTTGGCTCGCAGAATTGCTCATTCAAGTGGCAAAAAAGTAGAGTAGCAGCTGACCCGTTGGATGCTACTTATTATTTTGAAGGTAATCCAGTAACGCTAATTAATGGTCTGGCGCAAGAGTCAGTAGCTGGGGCGAGTGTTTTAATAACTCGCGTCTGGAGTGAACCAGCCATGGGGGATTTAAACGCTGACAGCCGCAATGATTATGCATTTATTATTACTCAAGAGGCCGGCGGCAGCGGCAGTTTCTTTTATATAGCGGCGGCCCTTGGCTATGGCAATGGTTATATTGGCACTAATGCGGTTTTGCTTGGTGACCGCATTACCCCGCAAAATATTTCTGTTTCCCAGAGGCAGATTTTAGTTAACTACGCCGAGCGTTTGCCCGATGAACCTATGACGGCGAAGCCATCAGTGGGCCGTTCCGCTTATTTGAGCGTATCTGGTTCGCGGCTGTTACTCACTGGACCAAAATTAAACGATAAGATTCAAGTAACTGAGCCGTTGCCAAATGCACTTGTATCCAGTCCTTTGATGGTGAGTGGGCAAGCTCGGGGCACTTGGTATTTTGAAGCCAGTTTTCCAGTCAGCCTCCTAGAGGCTAATGGTAATAATATAGCAACTGATCCGCCCTACATTATGACTGATAAGGAATGGATGACCACTGACTTTGTGCCGTTTGAGGCGATACTGACATTTACTCCGCCTGCCACCAAGACCGGGTGGCTGATCTTGAAAAAGGATAACCCCTCAGGTTTGCCCGCAAATGATGATTCAATTTCTATACCAATACGCTTTGCTGAATAGCAGATATTTATATGCAGAAACTTACACTGGCAAACTACCTTGAATATTTAAAAGATAACCCAAATAAGTATTGGTTCAGGCGTAAACTTTACGGCTGGGGCTGGACACCAGCCACTTGGCAGGGCTGGCTGACCTTGTTAATTTTTATTTTGATTATTCCGCTTAATTTTTACCGGATTGATTCGGTGTCGCACTCAGCTAGTGATACTTTGATTAATTTCATTCCCCAGACTCTCTTGCTGACAATATTGCTTTTAATAGTTTGTTTTATTAAGGGTGAACCGCCGCGCTGGCAATGGGGAATACCTGACAAAAAAGATTAATCTAACTAATAATTAATTAAAACACTTATGCCTTATTTCATAATTACAATATTGTTCTTGTTGATGATTGCTTCCATAAAGCAGATTAATCAGTATGAGCGAGGTGTAAAATTTATGCTCGGTAAGTACCGCGGCATTATGAATCCAGGCTGGCGGATAGTGGTGCCAATATTCCAAAGTTACCAAAAAGTGGATATGAGGGTGAAAGCGGTGGACGTGCCGGATCAGGAAGCGATCACCAAAGATAATATTTCAGTAAAAGTAAATGCGGTTATTTACTACAGAGCTCAGGAGGTTGATAGGGTAGTGCTGGAGGTAGAACATTTTATGTATGCCATTTCCCAGCTAGCCCAAACCACCATGCGCAATGTGGTTGGCGAAGTGGAATTGGATGAGTTGCTTTCCAATCGGGATAAAATCTCGGAGCGCATTCGCTCCATTGTTGATAATCTAACCGACCCCTGGGGTGTGAAGGTTAATTCCGTGGATCTTAAAGATATTACCTTGCCTGAGGAAATGAAACGCGTTATTGGCAAGCAAGCGGAAGCGGAGCGGGAAAAGCGGTCGGTTATCATTAAAGCTGAGGGTGAAGTGATTGCGGCCGACAATATGGCCAAAGCCGCCGCTATTCTAGCCAGTTCCAATGGCGCCCTGCATTTACGGACACTGCAGTCTATTAATGATGTCAGTTCAGATCAATCTAACACTATTATTTTTGCCATACCATTGGAGGTTTTAAGGGCTTTTGAGAGGATTGGTATAAAAAAAGAAGGTAAGGTTTAGAATTAGGTTGAATTTTAAAGCGGCCTGATTTCTCAGGCCGCTTTTGTTGTTTGACAAAGCCAGGTGGGGGGTGTAAGGTTTTTTCAAATAATCAAATAAAATAAATTAAAAATAAACAAAGTACGGAGGAAAAAATGAATAAGTTCGCAATTCTGCTAACAGCATTGCTATTAATAGCAGCTAGCGCTTGGGCGCAAACGAGCCTAATATTAGGCACACCTGACACCAGGATTGATCAGAAAAAGTATTTATCTGCTGTTAAAACTTTCATGCAGTCTGATTCTAGTTTTGCTGTGGTTGACAGCATTATATGTGTCATGTCAGGATACGGCCCAGGCAATCCGCTGACTCAAATTAGGGGTTTGCAAAGTTCATTGCAAAAAAATAGTTACACAATTTATATGAATAGCACGCCAGCAGACATGATCCAAGATTGGCGCTGGGCTAATAGTAATATTGATCCCCGCATTCAGCCGCATCGTGGCTTAACCAAAGTGTCAAGGTATTGCCTGGTTATTAAGCAAGATAGCCTGCAATCAATTCTATGGTTGCAAGACTATTTAGCAGTGAATCCTTGGCGTTGGTCTCACTTGATCAACGGTGATTCAATCACAATCATTCAGTCACTATTAACTGAACTTAAGCGTAAAGATATTGCTCAAGTTAATATGGCTGATATTAAACCAGAGACATATGATTACATGATCAGCTTGGTAGGTGAGCCGATTGACTCTGCCAGCCAAGCACTTTTACGCGCACTAGCGACAGATGGCTGGACTATGAAAATCAGTTACGGTAATTATGGCGGCATGGCAATAGAAAATATCTATTATCTCAAGCCGGATAAGCTTGCCAGCTTAATCCAAACTTTTTTGAAATAACATTGAATTATCAGTGGATTCACTGGAAAATATATTGCGACAATATGCTGAATTTGATACTTTTGACACCTTTGGTAATAATGTTTGTCGGGATATGGTGGCAGATGCTTTAACATCTAGCACGCGTATTACTTATTTTCCAGCCCTTGCCCTGATGGATTCAGTTGTGGCTATAGAATATAGTTTTGACCTGAAGTATTTAGGTTATAGTGGTGTATTAAATAAAATATTTTCATCTCCAAGTGTGTCAAGAATTAAAATTGATGATCCTTGGCCTTACATGGTTTATGGTGTAAAAAAAATATTGCCGAAATTAGAATCGTATCAAGTCAAAGATTTTTTGTTGGGCATTGCCGATATTGAATCACTTTTTGCCTATGACCTGAGTGAAGTTATAAAACGTATTTATATAACGACGGATCATATTCAAAATGCTGGTTATAATTCATCCGATACCGCCAGTGTATATGTTCATGAACTTACATTAAGTAAAATTGATACTGTCGGTTTTCTGCCGGTAGACGCTCGGATAGTAGGCCGCCACGAAGCGATTCATGCTATAGCCGACAAACTTGGCCTTAATGATAACGAGTTGTTGGGGCAATTGTTCTGGGAGTTACATTCCGAATTCAGAGCCAATATTATGGGTGGATCGGGTTATTTTTATGCTCAATTAGATGAGGAAAAGTTTGATCCTGATAGTGCTATTTTTGGCGGGCATAGCTTTGAGTCACCTAAAGAATTTTTAGCCAGCTATCTTAATTCCGTAGTCCATGAAAATTGGGAAGAAATCATGGCAAAAAAAAGCGAAGGCTTTAGTCAAACTTATACCCATGTTACTCAAGTTATGAGAAATATTTTTATTGGTCGGCCAGAATTAAAAAATACAGCCATGGCAAGTCTACTAGAAGTTAGATTAGTTTGGTTCAAAGAAAATAAATAAAATTTAAGAGCGGTTTGAGGAACTCATGCCGCTTTTTTATTGTTCGCTAAAAAAGTTATGCACAGGCTAAAACAGATTTTCGGACGGCAAAATGATTTTTCAAGCGACGAATTGTTTTTTACAAGATGAAAAATTTTTCAGTGAATAAGAAATTTTTAGCTTATCTTAGCAGTTATTTGCACCTTTTGGTCAAAAAATTTTTTCCTTGACCATTTTCCTCAAAGCATTTGCTAATGTTAAATGTTGTTATAGAATTAAGTTGAGGCAAATTTCTGGCCTCTTAGTTAATAATTGTAAATAATGGTTTATGAAAAAGAATAAGTACAAGATGCTGACGAAAAGTTATGGCAAGGAACTAGTGTTGGATTTGTATAATTGCAATTCCAAAAAGTTCAACCGAAAAGAGATAGCGCGTTATTTTCGGGAGCTTTGTGATCTCATAGAAATGCAGCGTGACGATATGCATTTTTGGGACGATGTCGGCGTACCCAAAAAAGATCGGGTAACCTTGCCGCATTTGGTGGGGACTTCGGCTATTCAATTCATTATGACCAGCAACGTGACTATCCACACCCTGGATATACTTAAAAGGGTGTATCTTAATATTTTTTCTTGCAAAGACTTTGATGCCAAAATCGCAGCTGAATTCTCCCGCAAGTTCTTTGGCGGCAAGATAGTTACTAGCAAGGTAGTTATAAGAAAATGAGAATATATACTCAAGAAGTTTTCATTCCTAAGAATGAATTGAAGCTGGGGGGATTGGAGGAGTTGCAAAAATACTACGAAAGCAAGATGCAAGCTGAGCTACCTCAGCCGCATCGCGTTTTAAGATTTGTCGTGACCAAGACGGATGATACAGGTTATTACTGTGAATTAGATTTGATAATGCAAGATACGGGCGAACCAACTTCACCTTATTTGCAGGCTGATAATATTTTTACTCATAATTTGCGTACCGCCGAGAACACTGGCAAGTTCACGGCTGTTTTAATAATTCCAACCGGCATTGGTTGTGAAATTGGCGGACATTGCGGTGATGGCAATGTGGTGGCGAGGTTAATGGCGGCAACATGTGATCGGCTAATCACCCATCCTAATGTGGTGAATGCTTCGGATGTTAATGAGATGACGGAAAACGCTCTTTATGTTGAGGGTAGTATTTTAACCCGCTTTATGATGGGCAAAATTGGCTTGCAGCCAGTCAGGCAGAACCGGATGCTGATGCTGATGGATAAAAATGATGATAAATTCTTTAATGATGAGGTGATTAATGCGGTGTCAACAGCTCGGGTGACCCTAGGGATTGATTGTGAGGTGTATGAAATGGAAAACATTACTGATACTGAGTCTAAATACTCAAAATCAGGTCGGGCAGTAGGGGAAGTAAAGCAGGCACAAAAATTATTTGATGTGGCGGCTGGGTTCCGCGACCGCTATGATGTTTTTGCCATGTCTACAATTATCAATATGCCGCATGAGCTGCATGAAAAGTATTATCAGGAAGAAAATATTGTGAATCCTTTTGGTGGGATTGAAGCCATGTTAACCCACAGCCTGGCGGAAATTTTCCGGATGCCGGCAGCACATTCGCCGATGATGCCAAATAGAGACGAAGATAATATTGAAACTGGTATCATTGATCCCAGGAAAGCCCCAGAGTCTGCTTCAGTTACATATTTGCATTGCATCTTAAAAGGCTTGCATCGCGCCCCGCGCATAGTGCCGCCTAATAAAGGCATAACTTTAGATGATGTTTCATGTTTGGTTATTCCTGATGGTTGTGTGGGTCTGCCGACCTTATCGGCCCTAGCCAATGATATTACAGTGATTGCGGTCAGAGAGAACAAGAACAACATGAAAAACAGTTTGGCTGATCTGCCCTTTAAGCCCGGCAAATTATTTATCGTAGATAATTATTTGGAAGCGGCTGGTTTGATGAGAGCCATGCAAGCCGGCGTTCACCCTTCGTCAGTCCGGCGACCGATTGATTTTACTAAAGTGGTGAAATAATAGTTTTAGCTATAAGACGAATTAGCCTCTGAAATTGACTTCAGAGGCTTTTTTGGTTAAAGTTGAGGCGTTATGTTTATTAAGAAAATTGGAATAGATTTAGGCACAACCTACACACTCGTCCATGTTCCCGGGCGAGGCATTGTTATAAATGAGCCCTCGGTGGTGGCGGTATCTACGGTTGACAAAAGCGTTTTAGCAGTGGGGGAGGAGGCCAAGGAAATGCTGGGGCGTACACCTGATACTATAGTAGCCTTACGGCCCTTAAAAGACGGGGTGATTGCTGATTATCGCACGACCGAGGCCATGCTCAGGTATTTTATTAATAAGGCTTTGGGTGGCATCAGGTTTTTTAAGCCTGAAGTCATGATTGCGGTGCCGGCTGGCATTACCTCAACCGAGCGTCGGGCAGTGATTGATGCTACCAACGCCGCTGGCGCTAAAGAGGCCTACATAATTAAAGAGCCGATCGCCGCGGCCATTGGCGCTAATATCCCAATTGGCTCGGCTTCGGGGCATATGATTGTTGATATGGGCGGCGGTACCAGCGAGGTTGCAGTTATATCTTTAGGCGGCATTGTAGCTAACACCAGCGTGCGGATTGGCGGCAATAAGCTTGATACTGCCATTACAGATTTTATTCGCAAAAAATACGGTTTGGCTATTGGCGAACAAACAGCTGAGGCGATAAAGATAAAGATTGGCAGCGCTATGTATATGGAAGATAAATTAGCCATGGATGTGCGGGGGCGCGATATGGTATCAGGTCTGCCTCGCACCATTACAGTAACTTCTGATGATGTTACGGAAGCGATTCATAATGAGCTGGAAGGAATTATCCAGGCGGCCAAAACAGTATTGCAAGGCACGCCGCCAGAACTTTCGGCCGATGTTATTGATAAAGGCATGGTTTTGTCCGGCGGTACGGCCTTGTTGCGGAATATTGATAAGTTATTTACCCAAGCGACTGGCGTGACGGCTTTTGTAGCGGATGATGCCTTGCTGTGTGTAGCTAAAGGCACGGGGGTAGCTTTGGACAATTTGGAATCTTATAAGCGCAGTATTTTATCAGCCAAATAAATTTTTAAACTAGCCGGCATTTTATGTGGTTAGTGCTGTCACCTTTTAGTCTGTTACTGCCACTGGCTGTTTTAGCCTGGTATTCGCGTCGCTGGGCTTTGTTGGTGTTACTTGCCGGTTTATCAGCTTATATTATCAGAACTGATTTAATTAGCTTGCCGACTACTTGGTTAGAGCTTGGTATCGGAATTACCTTAGCAGTTTGGTTAATAAAAGGGGATTGGCGGATTTTTCAAAAAATAAATTTAAGATTATTTTGGCCCTGGCTAATACCATTATTGTTATGGTTAGTAGCTGGAATTTTGGGCATTTTAGTGGCGGAGGACACCAGGTTAGCTTTAGGTGTGTGGAAGGGATTTATTATTGATCCATTACTTTTGTGTATTATGGTAGCTTCAGTTGCTGTATCAGAAAAAGAAAAAAATTGGTGGCGGGATTGGATAGCAGCCCTGCTCGTTGGGGCAGTTGCTACTACCACTGTTGCCATGCTGCAAACTTTTACTATGCACGGCGGGCGTTTGCAAAGCGGTTATGATTCACCCAATGTTTTAGCCATGTATCTGGGACCAATATTGATAATTGGTTTACTTTGGTTATTTGAAAATCGGCGTGACTTAAAATTATATCAGCAGCTCCTTTGGCTCGGAGCTTGCTTAGTTGTTGGCTGGGGCGTGATTTTAACCAATAGCTACACTGCTATTGCCGCTATTATGGGCGCGATTGTGATTTATTTCATTATTAAATCTTGGCCTAAACTGGCTGGAGTTATCGGCTTAGTGTTGATTTTATTTAGTTTATTAGGTCCATGGGCGGCAGTGTCATTGAATAAAGGTTTATTAACTGGTCACACTAACCCTACCTATGGCATAACTTCAGGCGAGGTCAGGATGATTTTATGGCGCCAGGCAGTTGAATTTATCAAAGCTAGTCCAATCTTAGGTTTGGGTTTGGGGCAATGGCAAGCAAGTTTTAATACTATAGCCGAAGAGCGCGGCTGGTTAAGTATTAAAAATCCAGGGCTCGCTATTGAGCTGCATTATTCCAGTCTTTACCCGCATAATTTATGGCTGACAACCTGGTTATCAGTTGGCATCCTGGGTTTGGTAGCATTAATTTGGCTGGTTATAAAAGTTTTTAAATCGGCCGTCGGCGCGGCCGCTATACCAGCAGCGGTTTTGGCGGTACAGATTATACACGGCACACTAGATACGCCCATGTGGAAAAATGATTTAGCGATTTTGTGGTGGCTAGCTATTATGTTCGCTATAATTTATCAGCTTAAGTTACAGCCCCCCAAGATAGAACACCGTTATGAGTAAAATCAAAGTAATAGGCCACGAGGCGATTAGAAATTTTTTACTTAATTCCTGGCAGCGCCAGGCCTTGAGCCATGCCTATCTGCTACTCGGGCCAGAAGGCATTGGTAAATTTACTTTAGTTAAGGATTTTGCCGCGCATTTATTTTGCGAACAGCAGTCGGCTTGCGGCCAATGCTCGGCTTGTCAGCAGGTGTTGCGGGATAATCACCCTGATATTTGGCTGGTTGAGAGGCAGTCCGATAAACAGGACATTACCATTGAGCAAATCAGGCAGCTGCATGATTTTATTTCTTTAAAGTCTTTGAGCGGCGACTGGCGGCTGGTGGTGATTAATGGCGCTCATTTTTTAAATACGGAATCAGGTAATGCCTTGCTTAAATCATTAGAAGAGCCGGCTGATAAAGTTATTTTCTTTTTACTTTCCGCCGAGCCTAAAAAAATACTGGCGACCATTAGTTCACGCTGCCAGGTTTTAAAATTAAGTTTTGTGCCCACCAGCGAGATCGCCAAGTTTTTACAAGGTCACGGGGCTCATGCTGAGCAGGCTGGAGAATTAGCCCAATTATCCGGCGGTCGCCCGGGAACCGCTTTGAATTTACTAGTCCAACCCGAAGAGTTTACACATCAACTAGACCAAGCCAGATTGTTTTTAAATTTATTTAATAGTAACGGTTTTATTCAGGCGACGCGTTATTTTGAAACAGAATTCAAAGAAGCTGGTACTGAACTTATGACCAGCCGAGAACAAGCTTTGAGGCTAGTAAATATCTGGCGGACTGTGGCGCGTGATTTATGGTGTTATAAATTAAATTTAAAAAAATACCTGCGCTACCAAGCGTTTGAGGCCGAGCTAGAAAAAACATCTCAGTTAAGCCTTAAGCAATTGTGGCGCATTAGCCACCTCTTACAAGAGGCGTCCCGGCGTTTAGCTGCTAATGCTCATATTCGGCTGACATTAGAATGGCTAGCCTATTCTTTAGGACAATTTAAAGTTTAGTTTGAATACCTCTTTTCAATTAGGCAATTTTCGGCTAAGATTAACTACGCTATTTAAACTATCTTAATGCCACTATGAAGCAATTTATTGAACAAGCTAAACCAAAATTAGATAAAGCGATTGAGCATTTAAAAGTGCAATTATCGGGTATTCGCTCAGGACGAGCAATACCGGCTTTAGTTGAACATGTCAAAGTGGAAGCTTATGGCACGATGACGCCCTTGATTGAACTGGCGGGCATTACTGCGCCTGAGCCTAGGTTATTAGTAGTAAGTCCGTGGGATAAATCTATTATTAAAGAGGTGGAAAAAGCCTTGCAGGCCGCTAATTTAGGTGTGCAGCCAACAGTTGATGGTGACGTGGTGAGGTTAAATTTTCCATCACTTACAGAGGAAAGAAGGCGAGAGCTGGTAAAAATGGTTAATAATAAACTGGAAGAAACTAAAGTTGCTATACGAAATGTACGCGAGGAAATTATGAAAGAATTAAAAGAGCAAAAGGGCACGGGGGAGATAAGCGAGGATGATTTTTTTGCCACTCAGAAAGATCTGCAAAAGATTATTGATGAACAAAATGAATCTATCAAGCAGTTGGGTGAGGAAAAAGAAAAGGAAATAATGACCATCTAAATGATAACGACGATTTTAATATTTTTTGCGATTTTACTGGTCTTGGTGCTGGCCCATGAGTGGGGTCATTTTTTTGCTGCCCGACGATTAAAAATCGGGGTGGAGGAATTTGGCTTTGGCTTTCCGCCCCGTTTAGCTAGTGTAATGCACCAAGGTACCAAATTTTCTTTCAATTGGCTGCCACTGGGGGGCTTTGTCAAACTTAAAGGTGAGTCGGGTGATAATCGTATTGAGCCTGATAGTTTTGCTGTGCAAAAACCATGGCGCCGGGCAGTGGTGCTGGTGGCGGGAGTAGGCATGAATTTGGTTTTAGCTTTTGTGTTATTAAGCACCGGTTTTATGATTGGTGTGCCGGTGGCCTTGGACGAATCGGAAATTGCCAAAGCTCAGGATGTAAAAATCGTCGTGGAAATGGTAGCGGTAAATTCTCCAGCGGCTCAGGCGGGCATTAAAATTGGCGATGCCATAATCAGTCTTGATAATCAGGAGTTAGCTACAATAAGTGAAGTGCAAAATTATATAGCTGGTCATACTGATTCACCAATAGAATTAAAATTAGATAGATTAGGTGAAAGTATAAATATTCAAGCTCAGCCAACATTATTGCCAGAAGTGCCGGACCGGGCTGTACTGGGAGTAAGTTTATTGCAAACCGGCGTTATATCTTATCCTTGGTATCAAGCCATTTGGCACGGGGCGCGGGCTACGGTTATCTTAACCAAAGAGATTGTCTTGGCTTTTGGCAGCTTATTCCGCGGTTTGTTTATTGAGCGACAGGTGCCAGCTGATTTAGCTGGGCCAGTAGGCATTGCGGTTTTAACCGGGCAAGTGGTGGACTTGGGTTTTGCTTATGTTTTGCAATTTGCTTCTTTGCTTTCAATTAATTTGGCGCTCATTAATATTTTGCCATTTCCAGCGTTAGATGGCGGTAGGTTATTATTTGTCATAATAGAAAAAATTAGGCGCAAGGCCACTGACGCTAAAACCGAAGCCATTGTCCATAATATTGGTTTTGCCTTTTTAATGATTTTGGTTGTACTGATAACTTATCGCGATGTCATGCGCTTAAGCAGCGGCTTTTTTCAAAACATTTTCGGTGCTTAGATAAACTATAATTTTGGTATGTAGCCTCTATAGAAAGAGCGGTCTTATAGCAAAAACAAATTCTACATCACCCAATCCCGCCCAATTACTACTCTATAAATAATAGTTAAACCTATAGTAACAAAAGTAGCTCCAGGTCGTTATATATTGTAATGACGTATTTAAGTAAATCTCCGAGCTTACGGCTTAGTTTAATAGGTGTAGCCTTGGTTTTAATGGGGCAGGCTTGCGGAGTTAAATCTGGTCCGGTTGGCTCTGCCGGAATTTTTTATTCCCCCAATCAAGGTGAAACCTGGACCCCTAAAGTTAAGGCCGGACAAGACGAGGAGGGCGAGGCTATTACCATTGAGCAAGTTAGTATCAGCCAAGTGATGATTTCACCTCTGACCAGTAATGTTTTATACGCCGTGGCTGGGCCAGCCGGACTTTACCGAAGTGAAGACAAAGCTGAATCTTGGCAGAAAATTATAGCACAACCAGTCTCCAATTTATTGCTTGATGCTAAAGATACCCAGGTGGCTTATGTAGTATCAGGTCAAACGTTGTGGCGAACAAAGGATTACGGGAAAAATTGGTCAGTCATCTATATTGAAGCTACACCCCGGGCGGAAATAAATGATATAACTCAAAACCCAGTTGAACCCAATAAACTGTATTTAGCCACCGGCAAAGGTTTGGTTATGCTTTTAAGCCAAAATCAAGGAGAAGCCTGGCAAAGGGTGAAAATATTTGATAAGCCAATTATAAAACTTATGTTTTATCCGCGCGATCCTAAAATAATTTATGCCATAGAGAATGGCGGTGTCATTTGGCGTAGTCAAGACTCAGGTAATTCCTGGTCAGCAATAACTAAGAATTTGCAAACCCAGCTCAAGGTTAAATTAGGAACTTTTCGCGACTTAGTTATACTGCCAGGTGCCGGTGAAGGCTTGTTGTACGCTAATAGTTTAGGTATTTATCGTAGTCTAGATGCTGGCCAAAATTGGTCGGCCCTAACTTTATTAACCCGGCCCGGCAGTGTCAATATTACTGCGTTAGGAATAAATCCTAAAAACGCTAATAATATTATATATTGTGCCCAAGGGGTGCTGTTCAAATCTAGTGATGGTGGTATAAATTGGACCACACGACGCCTACCTTCGCCGTTGGCAGTAACGTCTTTGGTTGTAAGCCCAGATGATCCTAATTCAATTTATATAAGTTTGGGCCAATAACAAACACAGCCAAGATTGAAAGCATTACCAGGCAAGGCTTGGGCTAATATTAAAACTCCTACTCCAAAGGTAGGAGTTTTGTTATACTGAATATATGCTTAATCTTTCCGCCAATGGTGACTATGGCTTACTATTGCTTAAGGAATTATCTTTAGCGCAGCCTGGGCAATATCTTAGCCTAGCAACCCTAGCGCGCACTAAGCATTTACCCCGAAAGTACCTGGACCATGTCGCCCGGCAATTGGTGACGGCCGGGGTTATAAGCGCGCGTGAAGGCCGGGGTGGCGGCTATATTTTAAGTAAACCCGTTAACCAGATTAAATTTGTAGAAGTGTTAAAAGCTTTAGAGGGTGAGCTTGAGCCAGTGCACTGCACTCATGATGGCAAGTGTTGCGACAGAAAATTCGCCTGCGAACGTAAAACTGGTTGGCAAGAGGTGCATGCTCAATTGTATAAATTACTGCAAAATAAAACCTTAGCCGACGTTATAAAAACGGCTGCTTAATTATTAATTTATTTATTATGTTTGAATTACCAAAATTACCATATTCATTTGATGCCCTAGAGCCTTATATAGATGCTAAAACCATGGAAATCCATCAGGGCAAGCATCATGCCGCTTATGTGGCTAAGCTTAATGAGGCTTTAGATAAATCAGCGGAGTGGGAAGCAAAAAAGATAGAAGAGATTGTAGCTAATTACGATAAAGCACCTGAGGAAATTAAAACAGCCTTGAGAAATCACGGTGGCGGTCATTTTAATCACACCTTGTTTTGGGAATCGCTTCGGCCAGCTGGTGGTGTGAGGCCTAGTGGTAAATTGCAATTGGCTATAGTGGAGGCCTTTGGTGACTTTGATAAATTTAAAGAGACTTTCACTAAATCAGCAGTCGGGGTTTTTGGCAGTGGTTGGGCCTGGCTCACTGTAGAAGCTTCAGGCAAATTGGCTATAATTACAACACCCAATCAAGATAATCCGTTAACGCGAGGCTTTAAGCCGTTGCTGGGTTTAGATGTTTGGGAGCACGCTTATTATTTGAAGTATCAAAACCGGCGGCCGGAATATATTGACGCTTGGTGGAATGTAGTTAATTGGGAAACAGTGTCTGAGCGATTTAACTAGCAAATGCCAAACTTACTTGAAATAATTAATCTTCACACCCAAGTTGAGGGCAAAGAGATATTGAAGGGTGTTAATTTGGCTATCAATCAAGGCGAGATTCATGCTTTGATGGGCCCGAACGGTTCAGGTAAAAGCACTTTGGCCAGCGTGTTAATGGGCCATCCCAGTTTTGTCGTAACTAGCGGTAAAATAAATTGGCAAGGCCAGGATTTGTTATCATTAAAACCAGAAGAACGTTCACATTTAGGTTTATTTTTAGCATTTCAGTACCCGGTATCGGTTACTGGTTTAACCGTAGAACATTTTTTGCGCAGTGCCTTGAGTGCGCATCGTCAATCGGCAGGTCAAAAAATATTATCGCCCCTGGAATTCCGGTCTTTAATTGAGGCTGAGCTTAAGCTTTTAAAATTTAAATCAGAATTTTTAGAGCGATCATTAAATGATGGTTTTTCCGGCGGTGAGAAAAAACGTCTGGAGATTTTACAACTTGCCGTACTTAAACCCAAACTAGCTATTTTAGACGAAACCGATTCTGGTTTGGATGTGGATGCGATGAAGCTGGTGGCTGAGGGTGTAAATAGATTAGCCAAGTCTGAGATGGCAGTGCTGGTTATTACTCATTATCAGCGCCTGCTTCATTATTTAAGTCCAACCAATGTTCATGTTATGATGGCTGGAAAAATAATTAAATCTGCTGGGTCGGATTTGGTGCAGGCAGTTGAGCAAACTGGTTACCAGCAATTTGAGCATTTAAATGTTGCCTAATACTCAAACTGATAAAATTCCAGGTTCATATCAGTATGGTTTTCATGATGATGTGAAACCTGTTTATTCTATTCCGCCCGGGTTGTCGGCGCGAGTAGTGCAGGAAATATCACATATTAAAAATGAGCCCAGCTGGATGTTAGACCGGCGTTTAAAAGCACTGGAGGCTTTTGGTGAGCGTCCAGTGCCTGTTTGGGGAGCCAATCTTTTAGACATTGATTTTCAATCAATTTGTTATTATTTAAAACCATCAGAACGGCAAGTAGCTTCATGGGATAAGGTGCCGATTAAGATAAAACAGACTTTTGATAAATTAGGCATTCCTCAGGCTGAACAAAAATTTTTGTCGGGCGTGGGGGCACAATACGACAGCGAGGCGATTTATCATAATTTGAAAGAAGAATGGAAAAAACAAGGCGTGATCTTTATGGACATGGATTCTGGTTTACGAGAACATCCTGAGATCGTGAAACAGTATTTTGGTACAGTGGTGCCTTTGAATGATAATAAATTTGCCGCGCTCAATACGGCTACCTGGAGCGGCGGCAGTTTTGTTTATGTGCCGAAAGGTGTTCAGGTTACAGTGCCGTTGCAAGCTTATTTCCGGCTGAATGCGCAAAATATGGGGCAATTTGAACGTACATTAATAATCGCTGAAGCTGGTAGCCTCGTAACTTATGTTGAAGGCTGTACCGCCCCAGTATATGCCGTAGATTCACTGCATTGTGCGGTGGTGGAAATAATCGCTAAGCCGTACTCACGTGTGCGTTACACTACTATGCAAAATTGGAGCAATGATGTGTATAATCTGGTAACCAAGCGCGCCATTGCTGAGGAGGGGGCTTGTGTAGAATGGGTTGACGGTAATTTCGGCAGCAAAGTTACTATGAAATACCCTAGCGTTTATATGAAAGGCCGAGGCTCAAGAGCTGATGTGCTATCTTTAGCTTATGCTGGACCAGGTCAGCATCAGGATGCCGGGGCTAAGGCTATGCATTTAGCTAGCGATACCTCATCAAATATAATTTCCAAGTCAATTTCCCGCGGTGGCGGGCGGACTAGTTACCGCGGGTTGTTGCATGTGGCAGCGCATGCTATAAATTGCAAAGCCAAGGTCAAGTGCGACGCCTTGTTATTGGATGCTGAATCGCGTTCTGATACTTACCCGACTAATGATGTTAGGAATTCATCCGTTCAAGTGGAGCATGAGGCCACGGTTTCTAAAGTTGGCGAGGAGCAACTTTTTTATATGCGCTCGCGCGGACTAACAGAAAATGAAGCCACCAGTTTAATTGTGGCTGGTTTTATTGAACCCATTGCCCGCGAATTACCCATGGAGTATGCGGTGGAACTTAATCGTTTGATTGAATTAGAAATGGATGGCTCAGTCGGCTAGCAAATTTATGAGTGACGAGCAGATAAATTTAACTGCCGATACCACGTTGAGCATTGCGTCCAGGCAAGTAACCAGGTTGATTGTTGTATCTGCTAAGACTGAGGCCAAATTAACTCTGATAATAAATGAAGGAGCTGGCGTCCATTTAATTGTGCCACTAAGTGCCAATAAAGCGTCTTTTCAAATAAATGTAAAAACCCGAGCTCAATTCACTATGACACTATTAGGTTTAATTGATTTTGATAGTATGGGTGATATAAAGATTTCACTAACAGGTGAACAAGCTAAAGCTATAGTTGAGCTGGCGGTTGTTAGCCAGCAAACTAGTCAAACTAACTTTAATATTCGCTTAGAGCACTTATCAAACCGAACCACTGGCCGCATTAATTCACGCCGAGTTCAGCAAGATAAGTCAGCTAGTGTTCTAACTGGTTTATTGTATGTTGGTGAGAGAGGAAACGGTACAAACACTTATTTATCGGATAAAGTTTTACTCTTGGGAGAATTAAGTCAGGTTAAATCAGACCCACAGTTAGAAATATTAGCCTGTGATGTTAAAGCTTCACACGGGGCGACTATTGGACAAATATCTGAAGAAGAACTTTTTTATTTACGCAGCCGAGGCTTGCCAAAATCAGTCGCCCAAAGTATACTAGTGCAGTCTTTTTTAATGCCAGCTTTAATTGGTGTACCATTAGAGATAAGGGATAAACTATTACATGAAGTATCAATTAGGCAAAACCCTTAAGGAGGAGTTTCCTATTTTCATCCACCACCGTGACCTGGTTTTTTTAGATAACGCGGCTTCTTGCCAAAAACCGAAAGTAGTCCTGGAAGCGATGGATAAACTTTACCGCACCTCATATGCCAATGTGCATCGGGGTGTTTATAGTATTTCCGAGGCCGCTACCAATATGTATGAAGAGTCTAGGGTAATGGTTGCCAAATTTATTAATGCTAAAACTGAGGCAGAAGTTATTTTTACTAGAAATGCCACTGAGGCTTTGAATGTAGCTGCTTTTTCCGTGGCCGAGCTCTTGCAGCCCGGCGATGAGGTGTTGCTGACGCAATTAGAACATCATGCCAGTCTAGTGCCTTGGCAAATGGCAGCTAAAAAACATCAGCTTAAATTAAATTTTATACCGGTAAATAGCGAGGGTAGACTGGAATTAGAAAACATAGATAAAATAATAACCCCCCGCACCAAAGTTTTGGCCATTACTGCAATGTCCAATGTTACTGGCACAGTTACAGAATTGGACGTGCTGATACCAAAAGCTAAGGCGGCCGGGGCCATTGTTATTATTGATGCCGCCCAAGCAGTTCAGCATTTGCCTTTGGATGTGCAAGCTTTAGGCTGTGATCTACTGGCTTTTTCGGGGCATAAGATTTTTGGCCCATCGGGCGTTGGTGTGCTCTGGGGTAAACTAGATTTATTGCAGAAATTGGAGCCATTTGAATACGGCGGCAATATGATAAGCGAGGTAAGTTACGCCACGGCAAGTTTTGCCGAGCCGCCGGCTAAATTTGAAGCTGGTACGCCACCCATTGCGGAAGTTATCGGCCTAGGAGCGGCTATAAAGTTTGTTCAAGAGATTGGCAGTGAGGCGATTTTAGAGTATGAAAACGACTTAACTGCTTATGGTTTAGAACAATTAAAAAAGGTACCTGGTTTGCGCTTGATTGGCCCAGCCGATCAACATTTAAGGGGCCCAGTGTTTGCTTTTGTTATGGAGGGTGTGCACCCGCATGATATTGCCAGTATTTTGGATGGAGGTCACTGTGCTATGCCTTTACATAAGCGCTTTGGTATACCGGCCACCACTCGGGCCTCTTTTACTATTTATAATTCCGAAGAAGACGTTGGGGCGCTAGTAGCAGGATTAAACAAAGCCAGGCAACTTTTGGTAATGTAAAATATGGACTTATACCAGCAGAATATTTTAGATTATTATCGGCATCCAAGATGCAACCAAAAAATAACTGAGGCTAACTACAGCGCGGAAGTCTCTAACCCATTATGCGGTGACAGGATTGAGATTTATTTGCAAACCTCAGGCGATAAAATTAAGCAAGCCGTCTGGCAAGGTGAAGGCTGTGTACTTTCATTAGCCGCGGCTGATATGCTAGCTGAATATTTGCAAAATAAATCGTTGACGGCTATTGATACGATTGATAAGGATTGGATTATAAAAACCTTAGGAGTTAATCCTAGCCCTAGTCGTTTAAAATGTGCACTTTTACCGCTAGAGGCTCTAAAGAAATCTTTAGCTAACAATTAATCAATTAAATATATGCCAGGCTATGTTACTGATTTAGAAAAAATGACTTTAGTTAATAATAATTTTAGGCAAGTGTTGTATACAGCCCGGCACAGCCAGTTAGTGTTAATGAGTTTAAAAGTAGGAGAAGATATTGGTGAGGAAATTCATGAGCTGGATCAATTTCTGCGAGTTGAAGCCGGTCAAGGCCAGGCGGTTTTGAATGGCGTGGAATATGAATTAAGTGATGGTAGCGCGGTAGTAGTGCCGGCGGGCGTTAAACATAATATTATAAATATCGGTGAAACACCCTTAAAGCTTTATACGGTTTATAGCCCGCCGGAACATAAGGCGGGGGTGGTGCGGGCAACTAAAAAAGAAGCGCTCGAGCAAGAGGAGCACTTTGATGGCCAAACTACTGAATAGTTTGGCGCTTACGGAAGTAATCAGCTGCTAAGGCGGAAGTTAAGCCGACCGCGCCGTGAAAGAAGTGTTCCGGAACTTCCAGATGAACAATATCACCTAAATTAGGCCAAAAAATCCCGATCATCATTAATAATAAATTTGTTATAGCTAGACCTTGGAGGTAAGTAAGCTGGCTTTTTGTAGTTGACTGACCAAAACCTAATTTAAGACCAATTGCCCCCAAGACTACATAAATAAAGCTTTGAAATAGGTCAAATTGAATCAAATATAAAACATTAGGCATAAAAAAGCCTAATAGGCCAATAACAAACATTAAACTGCCAAAGAAAGCTGTAATTTTATTGATCATATTATACAGATAGTATACTAAGGTAATTAATTTTATGCTACAATTAAACTTATGGAACACAGAGTTTGTGTTATTGGTGGCTCTACTTGGGACGCGCTTTTTACAACTGCCCAGGCAGATTTAATGCATGTTGGCGGTCGGCGAACTGAGCCGGTTTTAGCTTTTCCTTATGGCGGCAAAGTGGATGCAGTGGAGGTGATGTATGGTTTTGGCGGCGGAGCCGCCAATGTAGCGGTGAGTTTGGCACATTTGGGAATTAGGACTGATGTTATTACTCGGGTGGGGTCAGATTGGCGGGGCCAGGAAATTATAAAGAATTTTCACAAACTTGGTGTTAGCACTAAATTGGTACAACATGACAGAAAAGAAAAAACCGCTTTGGCTTTTATTGTGACAGCGGGGCGAGGGCATGATCACGTGGCGTTTGTTTCTCGGGGGGCAACGCGTAATTTAACTATACCTACACGTTTACCAGAAAAATACCAGTGGTGTTATGTTACAGCCCTAGCGGTATCAGATTGGTATGACCGCTTAGAAAAATTATTCCGCAGTTTTCATGCGCAAGGTGGTAAAATTTTTTGGAATCCAGGCGCGATCCAATTGGCTGAATCTAAAAAAGTGGCCAGCTTATTGAAATATGTTAGTGTGATTGATTTGAATAATGATGAAGTTGCTATCTTGCTTAAGAAATTGAAAGGCAGTCGTTTAAGTTCCATGGCGGCGTTAGTTAAAGGTTTAAAGAACTTTGGGCCCGAGTTTGCATTGGTAACTTGTGGTCAAAAAGGTGCTTATCTTTATGATGGCTCCAAAATGATTTATCATCCGATTTACAAAGTTAAACCAGCTAATACTACTGGAGCAGGAGATGCTTTTGGTGCTGGCTGGCTAGCGGGTTACTTGGCCTCAGGCTGGAATCTTAATGTTGCGATGCAATGGGGCATGCTAAACTCCAATTCAGTCATAATGCATGTTGGCGCTCAGAAGGGGATTTTAAGCCTTAGTACCTTGCCTAAATTCCGAGCCATATATGACCCATCGTAGCGTACCAATTGAAGTTTCAGCGCGGCACATCCACCTTTCGCCAGAGCATTTGGCTGCTTTGTTTGGCAATAATGCAGCCTTAACTGTTTTTAAAAAAATATCACAACCAGGTCAATTTGCGGCCAATGAAGCTGTTACCATATTAGGATCAAAAGGGCGACTAAATTTACGGGTGGTCGGCCCAGCTAGGCCGGAAACCCAAGTAGAACTATCTTCTACTGATGCTATTTTTTTGGGGTTAAAGCCAGCCTTAAGAGTATCAGGTGATTTAAATAATACTTCTGGCTGCCGCTTGCAAGGCCCGGCTGGTAAACTTGAACTTAATCATGGTGTAGTGGTAGCTCAGCGGCATTTGCATATTTCACCGCAAGAGGCTCACGAATTTGGACTTAAGCACGGTGATATTATTTCAATAAAAACTGAAAGTACCAGGCCCGTAACCTTTCATAATGTTTACGTACGCAGTCGCGATGGTATAGATGAGCTTTCTTTTATGATAGATACTGATGAAGCTAACGCGGCTGGGCTTAAGGGCGGAGAGAAAGCAGTTATTATGGATAATTTATGAAATTGAAAGATAAAAGTTCTTATATATTAGTGTTTAACGCAGGTAGTGCCACTCTAAAGTGGGCTTTATATGAGGAAGACGGTTTGGTTGAAGCGGGACGCGGTACCGTAGAGCGGATTGGTGAGCGCGGCAGTTTTGCCGAGTGGCGCTTATTTGGCAAGCTAAGTGTTAAACAATTAAAATTTTCTGATCATAAACAAGCCGTGGGTTATATAGTTAAGATGCTAGCCTGGCATAAATTATTAGGCAGCATTAGTTTAGTAGGACATCGTATTGTATATGGCGGTCAATTATTTATCGCGCCAGTTAAATTAACCAAGGAAGTAATTAATCGTTTAGAAAAATTACCATCTCTAGCGCCCCTGCATAATCCTGTGGAATTAGCAGTTGCTAAGGCGGCCAGTAAATTGTTACCCAAGGTTAAACAAATAGCGGAGTTTGATACTGCCTGGTTCGCTCATTTACCGCTTGAAAGCCAGACTTATGCCTTACCGCGGCTATTAAATAAAAAATATGGCTTGAAGAAGTACGGCTTTCATGGTTTATCCCATAATTATGTTACAAATGAGGCTGCCAGAATTTTAGGTAAAAAAACAGAACAAGTTAATTTAGTAACTTGTCATTTAGGTAGTGGCAGCAGTGTAGCTGCAGTCCGTGCCGGTAAACCAATTGATACTTCAATGGGCTTTACCCCCTTAGCTGGTTTAGTGATGTGCACTCGGGCGGGTGATGTTGATCCTGGATTATTACTGTATTTAGCAAAGCAACCAGGTTTTTCTATAAAAAAGCTAGATCAATTATTAAACCATGAGTCTGGTCTTAAGGGTATGACGGGGGTAGCTGATATGCGTGAGGTTTTAACCATGGCAGGTTATGAAGTACTTGGTTTTAGGGTAAAAAAATTAGTTTCAGCCTCAGACCGACAGCAAGCCAAGTTAGCCTTAAAAGTTTATTTATATAATTTGCAAAAATACATAGGGGCTTATGCCGCTATTTTAGGTCGAGTAGATGCCATAGTTTTCACTGGCGGCATTGGTGAGCGCAATGAAGTCGTGCGTAATTTGACCATGCAGGGCCTGCCTACGCTTAAAAATGTATCTGTTTTAGCTATACCAACTAATGAGGAATTAGCCATTGCTAGGCAGATTATTAATAATTAGCAAAACATTTTTATGAGCCAAAAATCATTACGCTTAGAAATTTTAGAAAATGTCTCTAAGTTAGCCACAGCTGGTTTAGGCTTGGTCGCGGCTTTGGCCTGGAATGATGCTATTCAAACCTTATTTAAGATGATATTTGGCGAACAATCAGCTGTTTGGGCCAAATTTGTTTATGCTTTATTAGTGACAGCGCTAGTCGTCGTTATAACAATGAGGCTGAGTAATCTTATTGATAAAATAAAGCAAAATAAAGAAGATGACAGTGAAGGTCAATAATCTTAATTGGAAGATAGGAGGGGAAGCAGGCTACGGCATACTGTCGGCTGGCGAGATTTTTGCTTATGCCTGTGCTCATGGCGGCTTGGAAACCTTTGCTTATCTGGAGTACCCGTCATTAATCAGAGGTGGACATAATACTTATCAAGTTTTAGTGAGGGAAGATAATGTTCAATCACACAGCTCGCAGGTTGATTTACTAGTGGCTTTAAATAAAGAAACAATTGATCGTCATTTGACTGAAGTGGTTAAGGATGGGGCTTTGGTTTATGACAGTAATGAGAAAGACTTGCGAGATTATGTTTGCAGTCGGGCTGATGCTGGCTGTTTGGGCGTTCCTTTAGAAGATTTAACTAAGCAAGCCGGAGGAGAAAAAGTAATGAGGAATATGGTAGCGGTCGGAGTAAGTTTTGGTCTGGTTAAGTATCCTTATGATTTTATAGTGGAACTGATTGACCAGGTTTTTAGTAAAAAAGGCGCTAAGATGGTGCAGCTTAATCAAGCCGCCGCTAAGGCTGGCTATGATTATGCCCAAACTAATTTTGCTGAAAAATTTGATTATCAATTAAAAGTTAAACTTAACAAAGATCAGAGGATGCTGATTAATGGCAATGAAGCTATTGCTCTAGGTGCGATCAAAGCTGGTTTGAAATTTTATGCAGCCTACCCTATGACACCAGCGACATCAATTTTACATTATTTAGTTGCTCAAGAAAGAGATTATAAGCTGGTAGTAAAACAAACTGAGGATGAAATTGCGGCTATGAACATGGTGGTTGGTGCTTCGTTTGCGGGCGTGAGGAGTATGACAGCAACCTCAGGCGGCGGTTTTGCCTTAATGTCAGAAGCTTTAGGCTTAGCCGGCATGACAGAATGTGGCACTGTGGTAGTAATAGCTCAGCGCCCAGGGCCGGCAACAGGGTTGCCAACTTGGACTGAACAAGGTGATTTAAGATTTGCTTTACATGCCGGTCAAGGAGATTTTCCACGGGTCGTATTAGCTCCGGGTGACCCAGAAGAATGTTTTTATATGACGTTTCAAGCTCATAATTTGGCAGACAAATATCAACTGCCTGTTATTGTGTTGACTGACAAGTATATGGCAGAAGCTAGACAAACTGTACCATTTTTTAATACAGAAAGTTTAAAATTAGATAGAGGTGAGTTGGCCGACACTTCAAAATTATCGGCTGATGCCAGATTTGCTCGCTATGCCATGACGCCTAGCGGTGTAAGTCAAAGGTCTATTCCCAGCCAACCTGGAGGTGTGTTCGCAGTTAACAGCGATGAGCATGATGATACTGGCATGGCTAACGAAGAGGCTGATACTCGGCAAGCGCAAATGGATAAGCGAATGAAAAAATTGCAAGCTCTACGCAGTGAAATTCAAGAGCCAGTAAAACTTTATGGTCCAAAAGAAGCCGAGGTGACGCTGGTAGGCTGGGGCAGTACCAAAGGGCCAATACTAGAAGCAATGAAAAAAAGTAAGAATATTAACTTTTTGCAAATTCGTTGTTTAGAGCCATTTCCGGTAAAGGAAGTTGATACCGTGTTGCGGCAAGCTAAAAGGCGAGTGCTAATTGAAAATAATTATTCTGGACAATTAGGTGGCCTTATACGCGAGCGCACCGGTATTGATATTACGGACAAATTCTTGAAGTATGATGGTCGTCCAATTCATCCTGAGGAAATAATTACTTATGTCAACAGTTAAAGATTTTGAAACCAGCCAATTTCCCACTTGGTGCCCAGGGTGCGGTGACTTTGGTATTTGGACTGCACTAAAGAATGCTTTTGTGGAGCAGGGTTTGTTACCGCATCAAACTTGCGTGGTTTTTGGCATTGGTTGTTCCGGTAATATGGCGAGCTTCCTAAATGTTTATGGGTTTCATGGATTGCATGGACGTTCCATACCAGTAGCCACCGGCATAAAACTTGCTAATCATAAATTACCAGTGGTTGCTATAGGTGGAGACGGTGATGGCTATGGCATTGGCTTGGGGCATTTAATTCATGCCATGCGCCGAAATGTTGATATAACATATGTAGTTCATAATAATCAGATTTACGGGCTTACCAAGGGGCAAACTTCACCAACCAGTGAACACGGGTTGGTTACAAAATCCACACCTTTTGGGGCTATTGAAATGCCAATTGACCCGATTGCCTTAGCCATAGATGTCGGCGCCACTTATGTGGCCCGCGGATTCTCTGGCAATGCCAAGCAATTAACCGAGCTTATTATTGGCGGTATGAAACACAAAGGCTTTGCTTTAATTGATGTCATGCAGCCCTGTGTTACTTATAACCACCTTAATACTTTTCATTGGTTTTACCAGCGCCTTTATGAACTAGATAAAGAAGGCCATGATCCAGCTGATAAAGCCAAAGCTTGGGCTCGGGCCATGGAGTGGCCAACACAGCTAAAAGTGGATGAAAACCGGGTAGATAGGATACCGACCGGCTTGTTTTATCAGGAGAGCAGAGCAACTTATACAGATGAGTTGCCCCAATTATCCGACCAAGCCCTGGTGGAGCAGACCTTGGGAAATATCCAAATTGAGCCGTTAATGAAAAAGATATCTTAAGGTTTGTCATTAATTATTACTGCAGGTAGAATAGGGTCGTGAAAGATAAACTTTGGCAACTAGCCGAACCAATTAGTGCAGATATTTTAGGTCAGTTTCCGGAACTGGACCCAGTTTTGTTGCAGTTACTATGGAACCGCGGTTTAAAAGATCAGGCCGCGATTGATGAGTTTTTAAATCCTGATTGGCTTGCCGATGTTCACGATCCTTTTCTTTTTAAAGATATGAAGCGGGCAGTCGAGCGCATTTATGAAGCAATCGGCGGTAATCAAACCATTGGTGTATTTGGCGATTATGATGCTGATGGCGTGACCGCAGCGGTTATTATCACCTCTACGCTTAAAAAATTAGGCGCTAAGGTGGAAGTTTATTTACCGCACCGCGAGCGTGAAGGCTATGGCTTAAATGAGGAGGCTATTCGTTATCTAAAAGAAAGGAGCGTAAGTTTACTGATTACTTGCGATTGCGGTGTAGCCAATCCTAGCCAGGTTTCTTTAGCTAATAGTTTAGGTTTAACAGTGATTGTGACTGATCATCACCAAGCGCAGGCAGAATTACCCGCAGCTTTCGCTATACTTCATCCAGGCTTAGCTGGGGAGTCCTATCCTTTTAAATTTCTTTCCGGCGGGGGTGTGGCATTTAAATTAGTTCAAGGGTTATTGCGCTATGAAGGTTGTCATTTATCTCAAACTGAACGCGAAATCCAGGAAAAATGGCTACTGGATTTAGTAGCCATTTCAACCGTGGCAGATATGGTTAAACTTACGGGCGAAAACAGAACACTAGTCAAGTATGGCCTGACTGTTTTGCGCAAAACAAGGCGGCTGGGTTTAAAAAAATTAATTGAAGTTGCGGGATTAAATTTTGATGATTTAGACACTTATGCTATTGGTTTTCAGATTGCGCCGCGCATCAATGCGGCTGGACGAATGGATCACGCTAATGCGGCTTACGCTTTATTAATGTCAGAAAATAGCACAGAGGCTGAGGAGTTGGCGCGGTCTATTAATTTAACTAATAGCCAGCGCCAGGCCATAACTGATGTCATGTTCAAAGAAGCTTGTGAGCAAATTGGTAAAATTAATATCAAAACCTTTTTTATCCAAGCTTATAAACCGGAATGGTCACTCGGGTTAGTTGGTTTGGTCGCGGGTAAATTAGTTCAGCAATATAACCGGCCGGCTTTAGTTATGTGTCAAGTGGGTGATAAAATCGCTGGTTCTGGTCGGGCTGGGGTAGGGGGTTTTGATTTAGCTAACGCCTTAACTGCCTGCAGTGAATACCTCGTAAGCTTTGGCGGGCATAAAGAAGCCGCTGGTTTTTCCCTAAGTATCAATCAGTTAGAAAATTTTTTATCTAAATTTGCTAAATTAGCTAAAGCTCACTTAAGCGGGCAGGATTTAACAGCCAAATTAGCAGTAGATGCTGTGTTTACTCTGGATAAGATTGATTGGCATATAGCAGAACAAGTTGAACTATTAGAACCTTTTGGGCAGGGTAATCCTGGAGCTCGTTTTGCCTCCTACGGAGTATTAATAGCTAATACACAACCAGTTGGCAGTGCTGGCCAGCATTTACGGTTAGAATTATCTTTTGAATCTAGCCACCAGCGCTTTATTTGGTTTAATTCAGCTGAAAGCTCTAAACAATTTTCCATTGGCGATAAAGTGGATGTGGTTTATGAGGTTGGGGTTAATGAATGGAATAATACTAGGCAGCTTGAGCTTAAGGTGGTTGATATTAAAAAAAGTGACAGCTAAGCTTATAAGGTATGGTAAAGACATTAATCTTAAGAACAGATGGCGGCGCTAGGGGTAATCCTGGGTCAGCGGCCATTGGCGTGGTTATTGAGGATAAGACCGGCCAGGAAATAAAAACTATTAGCCACTATATTGGTGAGGCTACTAATAATCAGGCAGAATATAAGGCGATTTATGCCGGACTGAAAGCGGCTAAGGAAATTGGCGTCCAGGAGATTATTTGCTATTTAGACAGTGAGCTGGTAGTGAAGCAGCTTAAACTTGAATATAAAGTTAAAGATAAGGAGCTGGCACCACTTTTTATAAAAACATGGAATCTGGCCCAGGAGTTTAAAGAAATCAAATTCATTCATGTACCGCGGGAGCGGAATAAACGAGCGGACTGGCTGGTAAATCAGGCATTAGATAAATATGAAAAATAGCCCTGCGATTCGCAAGGCTATTTTTAAGTTATTTAAGAAGCGACATTTTTTTGGTTTCTAGATAATCGCCAGCTTGCAGCTGGTAAAAATAAGTTCCGCCAGTTAAATTACTAGCATCAAAAGTGATGGTGTGATTACCGGCTGATATTTCTTGGTCTAACAATATTTTTACTGTCTGACCAAGCAGATCATAAACTGTTAATTTAACAATTGTCCGTTCTGGCAAGTAATACCCGATGGTTGTAGCCGGGTTGAATGGATTGGGGTAATTTTGCAGTAAGACCAGCTCACTAGGTATTAAACTAACCTCTACAGTAATCGGCTCCAAATAATTACTTGAGCCATTTAGATCAAGTTGATTCAGCCTATATTCATATAGACCAGCAGGGACATTATTGTCAGTGTAACTATAGTAATGAAGTATAGTGGTGGTACCTTGACCAGGAATTAAACCAGAAATCACTTTATAATTGCCGTGTTGGGCACGTCTTTCCAGATAAAATCCGGCATTATTAAGTTCAGACACAGTAGTCCAACTGAGTCGGACATCATTTTGCTGAACTTGAGCAGTAAAACTAACTGATTCTACCGGAACTGGATTATCTACACTGAAATTAAGAGTTACGGTATGACCGGTAAATTGATTAGCCATAATGATTGATTTGACTGTGTATAGACCAGGCACTGGATTGGTTATCAGTATATTTTCTTGTGTATAGACATAGACAAGAAAGCCAATATTAAATTCCCAATTTTCACCAATAAGTTGATAGTGAAGCATACGATTATAGACAGTGTCCCCATTTATATTTGTTATGATTAAATTGAAAACCAATTCTTCTGGTGGCGGCACTACGAATTTTAATGTACCAGTTAGATTCAAGGGGAAGGCATTCCAATTCTGCAAGAGTGACCGGAAATCTATTATCAGTGAATCTTGCCAAGCATAAACCTCATACTCGGAACATAACTCATGTCGGCGCCAGACATCTGGCCAATCTTCTGCGCAGTTGTTATAACTTAACTCAGAATTCATTTGCCTGTATAGCGTTAGAATCTCTTTTACCTCAGTACCGGATTTCGCTTGTTTGAGCTGATTTATTATCTCAGTTGGCAAGGCGACCATGATTATATCTTGCCCGATATTGGTTGATTGGGCTTTGGCTGGAAGTAACCAAACCAAGAAAATGGCTAAGCAAATTGTTAAAGTACGCATTTTAGTACTCCTTATTTTATTGATTGATTGTTTTTGTTTTCTTGCCCTTGTCTTAACGCTAAAAAAGCTAATTGTCAAATTATTAGACCACATTTGCCTAAGGTTAAACAAAAACAAAACTTCTGGTTTTAGACCAGAAGTTTTGATAGTTATTTGCTCACCTCAACCTTATAAGCCGAATTCTGTACCCTGCGCGAGGCAGGGCGGTGATTATCTATCTAGATCCTGATTCGCACCAGGATTCAAGCTACCAACCCGTCCGCCAAGATGCGGACCTACTTGGTATTGCACCGGGTAGAGTTTACCTAGCCATCAATGTTGCCATAGATACTGGTGAGCTCTTACCTCACCGTTTCACCCCTATCTTCAATGATTTTATTAAAGTGGGTTTGTTTTCTGTTGTACTTGTCCTGCGATCCGATTACTCGGATCAACGGCTCCAATTAGGAGTTACCCTTCCCTTAAATTAGCGGGAACACTGTGGTGTTCGGACTTTCCTCTCCGTAAAATACGGAGCAATCACCTGGGTTGACGTAAGCGGCTAAAAATGTACCATAGTATTCGCCCCATGTCAATACTAGCGCTATAATAATAAGGCTTAAATTATGAAAAGAAGCCAACTGATTTTTTCCACTATTGCCCTGCCAATTGACTATTTAATGTTGCTGCTAGCAGGCTGGCTGGCTTATCAACTCAGATTTGAATCATTCATTAGATCAACTTTGCCGGTTCGGTTTGATTTGGCCTTGGCTGATTTTTTTTCAACTCTACTAGTGGTGGCTTTGGGGTGGCTCGTGCTTTTTTCTTTATCGGGCTTATATAATCTTAATAATAAACTTAAGTTTTCCCAGGAATTAGGCAGAATTTTTTTGGGCTGTACAGCTGGCTTATCGCTGATTATCTTATTATTTTTCTTTAATCCCAATCTGTTCAATTCGCGTTTTATTGTTTTAGTTGGCTGGGCTCTGGCCTTATTTTTAGTGAGCGCAGGACGTTTGGGCTTACGATTTATCCGAACAGCTTTATATCGGAAGAGTATTGGCGTAACCAGGTTACTTTTAATTGGGGCGGATGATGCGACCCTGGCTTTAGAGCAATTATTTGCTAAGCAGCCTAAATTAGGCTTTATGGTGACAAAAAGAATTAAACCCACTGAGTTTGATTCATTGCCAAGCATTAACGGCTTTGATGAGGTATTGATCGGCGATACAACACTATCACGCGACTTTAATTTAAACATTTTAGAATATTGCTTAGCTAATCATCTTGGTTTTAAATATGTCGCTGATATGTTTGAGGCCCAAAGTCATAACGTTATCAGCCACACCTTGGCAGGTTTGCCAATAATAGAAATAAAACGGACTGCCCTGGATGGTTGGGGCAGGGTCTTAAAAAGAATTTTTGATTTAGTAGTAGCTACTACCCTGATTATCATACTGTCGCTTTTTTTATTATTGTTAGCTGTACTGGTTTTTATAGAGTCAGGCTGGCCGGTTATAATTGCTTTGAAACGGGTGGGGGAGAATGGAAGGATTTTTAATATTTATAAATTCCGTTCCATGGTAAAAGATGCCGCTATTTTAAAAGACAAGTTATTGGCTTATAATGAACGCTCTGATGGCCCGCTTTTTAAAATGACTAATGATCCTAGGGTGACAAAGTTTGGTCAATTTTTACGTCGGACATCATTTGATGAGTTGCCCCAACTATGGAATGTTTTACAAGGCCGGATGTCATTGGTTGGCCCTAGACCACACGAACCTGAAGAAGTAGCTAAATACCAACTACACCAGAGAAAGCTATTAAATATAAAACCAGGTATTACCGGGCTAGCTCAAGTTTCAGGTCGCTCTAGTTTAAGTTTTGAAGATGAAGCTAAATTGGACACTTTTTATGTGGAAAATTGGTCATTGGGGCAAGATTTTATAATTCTTATAAAAACACTGGTAGTGGTTTGGCAACGACAAGCTGCCGTTTAGTATATGAAAGTCGCATTAGCACATGATCATTTAAATCAAATTGGCGGCGCCGAAAGGGTATTGCGCCAATTTCACCAGCTTTACCCAGACGCCCCGGTTTTTACTTTGCTATATGACGAGGCGACAGTAGGGGATTATTTTAAAAATTGGGATATTCGGACATCTTTTCTAGAACGCCTGCCCGGGGGTGCCCGGTGGTTTAAATGGTATGTTTGGTTAATGCCGACGGCCGTTGAGCAAATTGACTTAAGTGGTTTTGATTTAGTCATAAGTTCGGCTTCTGCTTTGATCAAAGGATTATTAGTTAAACCGGAAACCATAAATATTTGTTACTGCCATACTCCAACGCGGTATCTATGGAGCGACACCCATCAATATACTTCTGATTTGCCCCAACCAAAATTAGTTAAAAAAATATTGCCTTTAGTGCTGAACTATTTACGGCAATGGGATTATATAGCCTCACAACGAGTAGATTATTTTGTGGCCAATTCGCAATTCGTGGCTAAAAGGATCAAAAAGTATTATGGCCGTGATTCGGTGGTAATTTATCCGCCAGTGGATACGGCGGCAACTGACTTAGTTGAACCGCAAGATTATTTCTTGTTGATTTCACGACTCCGGCCGTATAAACGTGTTGATTTGGCCATTAAAGCTTTTAATAAGCTCGGCATACCTTTAAAAATAATTGGTGCCGGTGAACAAGAAGTTGAGTTGCGTAACTTAGCCAAGTCAAATATTGAATTCTTAGGCCAGGTAACTGACCAGGAAAAACGTTATTATTTAGGCCATTGCCGTGCTTTAATTCATCCCCAAGAAGAGGATTTTGGCATTACGGCAGTAGAAGCTATGGCTGCCGGACGGCCAGTGATTGCTTATGGCGCCGGTGGAGCTTTAGAAACAATTGAACCAGGGGTAAGTGGTGTATTTTTCCAAGAACAAAGCTGGGAAGAATTAGCTGATGCTGTTATTCGTTTTCGTTATGAGAGTTTTGAGCCTGAGGTTATTCGCCAGCGCGCGCAAAAATTTTCCCGCGCCAACTTCATAGATAATTGGCAAAAATACGTTAGTAAAGTAATTACTAAATAATTGCCAATATGCGACTGGCAGTTGATCTTCGTTGTTTACAAGACAAAACACGCACCGGCGTGGGTGAGTACGCTTGGCAAGTTCTTAAATATTTATCATTAGATCCAAGCATTTCTCTGAGCGGCTTTGCTAACGCTACTGGGCGGATAGATTGGCCTCCTGAACTTGCACGAATAGCTGCCATTAAAAGAGGCCGGATACCCAATAAACTGATGAATCTTTTGTTTTGGCTTAAACTAGGCTCGAGCATTGATAAAATTTTAAAATCAGATACTTCTAAGATTGATGCATTGTGGTTGCCTAATCCCAGTTTTATTAATGTCAGCGAAAATGTGCCTGTGCTATTAACTGTTCATGATCTATCATTTATTCATTATCCTGGTTTTTTTCCTGGAAAGGGGAAATTATGGTATTTTCCAGCTGTTCACCATTTACTAAATAAAGGTTTGCCAGCCAGGTCGTTGGTGGCAGCGGTTTCACAACACACCGCTGACGATTTAATTCAAGAGTTTCCTCATCTTAAAAATAAAGTTCGAGTTGTACCACCAGGGCTAGATGATAAATATTTTCATGAGCCAACCGCTAACAACCTAGAGGATGCGAAGCAGAAATATGGCTTGCCAGAGAATTTTCTACTATCCTTGGGCACGATTGAACCAAGAAAAAATTATCATTTGCTTTTGCTGATGTATGAAAAATTACTTGAGCTACACCCTGACTTTCCTTATGATTTAGTGATCGCCGGCGGCTGGGGCTGGCGCTATCAGTCTATCAAACGTACTTGGGCCAGACTTAAATCACGTCAACATATAAAATTCATTGGCTATGTGGCTGATGAAGATAAGCCAGCCTTATATCGTTTAGCTGAAATTTTCTTGTTCCCATCACTTTACGAAGGCATTGGTTTGCCGCCTTTAGAAGCTATGGCCGCCGGTACGCCGGTGATAGCTAGCCACAGTTCGTCCTTGCCTGAAGTTATTGGCCAGGCGGGGGTCTTATTGTCGCCTTATTTAGTTGATTCCTGGGTATATACAACTAATTGGCTGGTAAATGATATTAGCGCACGCCAAGAACTAAAGCAAAAAGGTCTTATTCAGGCTAAACAATTCTCCTGGCAAAAAACTGCGTCGGTTTATAAAGGTTTATTTTCTGAATTAGCGGCTAAATCATGAAAATTCTAATTGATGCCAGATTGTACGGACTTCATCATCGCGGGCTTGGCCGATATTTGGTAGAGTTGATTAAAGGTATAATTTCAGCTGATAAAATAAACCAATACATTCTTTTGATTGATCCGGCTACCCGCCGGCAATTTCCCGTCTTGCCGCCTAATATTGTCTTACAGGAAGCGCCTTATCGGGTATATGGTCTATCAGAACAAATATTAATACCTCGGTTAATAAAAAAACTCAAGCCTGATTTGGTTCACTGGCCTCATTTTAATGCGCCTTATTTTTGTCCTTGTCCTTTTGTAATAACAATTCATGACCTAATATTACACCACGCTCCAACTGAGCGCGCTTCTCGCTTGCCAGGATTATTTTATTGGTTTAAGGTCACGGTTTATCGCTGTCTGATTAAGCGATTGGTAAAAAAAGCCAATCGTATTATAACTGTCAGCCAAACAGTGGCGGCTGACTTAAAGTATTTTTACCCGTTTGCCAGTAAAAAAATAGTTACTATATACTTAGCCCCAGCGGAATTGCCCCGAGCTTCAGCAGTTATGCCAAATAATCCATATTTATTGGCAGTAGGTGCAGCTTATCCTCATAAAAATCTGGATCGGGTAATTACCGCCGTATCTTTAGTCAGAAAAAAGATCCCTAACCTTGAACTATATTTAGTAGGCCGGATTGATTTTTTTGCCGATCGGCTTAAGCAATCTATTAAGTCTCAGGGGTATTCCGATTGGGTAAAATTCTTAGGGCAGGTAAGCGATAAAGATTTATCAAATTTATATCAGGGTTGCCAAGCTTATTTATTATTATCATTACAAGAGGGTTTTGGTTTAGGACCGCTGGAGGCTATATCACAAGGGGCCTTGGTAATTGCCTCTGATATTCCAGTATTGCGCGAAGTCTTAAATAACGGTGCTTTATTAGCTGATCCTAGTAGCCTAGCGTCCATGGTTGAAACAATAGTTAACAGTTTTAAACCAGAAGTTAGAGAACAAACCCTGACCGCGGCTAAACATATACTTAAAAAGTATTCTTGGTCAGAAACAGTTAATAAAACCCTCAAAATCTATCAGGAAGCAATTGTGAAATAAGGCTTTATTGCTTATACTAAATAAAGTATGGCCGTGTCTAATAAAAGAATCCGCCGACAGTTGTCTTCGTCGGCTAATCAGCACCATTGGCCCTGGTGGCAATTAGATTTGGCCAATGAGTCAAATGCTTTAAAGGGTCGGGAGCGGGTTTTACTATCACGCCACATTATAAATCTTCGGCCCATATCAGCCGGGCAATCAGCTAAACAGATTGTTTCTAGTAAATTAGATTCCGAGCTTGATCAGACTGCCATTAATTTTATTAGTTTAATTAAGCCCGAGGCTTATTCTCTGACTAATTTTCTAAAGCGAATTATTATCGGACGGCCTCGGCTACGGGATTTAAGTGTGGTTTTTGTATTAGAAATAGTGACAGCTATTTTAGATTTAATATGGTTAAGCTTTTTTATTTTTTTTATTAGGCTTTATGAGGAAAGTCGCTTGATCAATCGTTCTATTTGGTTTGATGTTATAAATTTTTCCAGAGCAGTTTATACTGTTTTAGCCTGGCCTTTTAAGTTTTATAGCAGGGGAAAAATCGACCAGCCGCCTAAAGTAAGGAGAAATACATTTGTCAGCTTACAACCCAAAATTATATTAGCTCAGACTGGGGTATTTTTAGCACTAATCTTAGCTGTGATTTTACCGCTTAAGGGCATAGCTACTTGGCAAAACTTAAACTGGCAAGGGCATGAAGCTATTAATTTGGCGCAAAGTGGTTTTTTGGGATTAGAACAAGCCGGCAGTTTATTAGCTCAAGGTGATCCGGTTCTGGCTGAGGCCCAGCTAAGTCAAGCTAAAGATTACTTTAGCCAAGCCCAGGTAATAGTAGATGAAGTTGATCATAACCTTGCCGGCTTGTTAAATCAGTTACCGATAGTGGGTGATAAATTGACGGCGGCGAAGCTAATACTCAGTGCTAGTCAGGAAATTACTATGGCCGCCAGTATCGTGGCGCGAACTTTGACCAACCTAGATCAGATTAGTTCGGAAGCAGCTTTTAGTTTCGGTCCTAGTTTGCATGCCCTAAATTTAGCCGCGGCTGATCTTAAGCCCCATTTAGCCGCGGCTACTAAATATTTAAGCCTAGTTGATGCAACTGATTTACCTTCTAGTTATCAAGCTAGCCTAACACTGGTCCGCGAGCAGCTTAATGAACTGGAGAGCAATTTAACAGCAGTCTTATCACTGCCACAATTATTAGGTCAATTATTAAATACACCCGAACCAAAAACCTACGCTATTTTATTTCAAAATACAACTGAGTTAAGGCCGACTGGGGGATTTGCTGGCAGTTTGGCCTTGATTGAAGTGTCGATGGGGGAAATCAGGTCAGTTAACATTCCTGGAGGCGGTCCGTATGATTATCAGGGTTCGCTCGCGCGAGTAATTAGACCGCCTGAGCCTTTGCGCTTGGTTAGAGAAACCTGGCAACTGCAAGATGCTAACTGGTTTTATGATTTCCCAAGCTCAGCCCAAAAAATCATGTGGTTCTTAAAAGAATCTGGCGGACCAACGACTGATGGTGTGGCGGCTTTGAATTCTGATGTAGTGGTTGATCTGCTCCGAATAACTGGTCCAATTGAATTGCCTCAATATGGTAAAGTTTTAACCGCTGATAATTTTTTACGCGAAACTCAGGCAGCAGTTGAGATTGAATATGATCGAGAGCAAAACCGACCAAAGCAATTTATTGCTGATCTAGCGCCCTTGCTGTTTGCCAAGTTACTTGAGCTAAAAGGTGATGACTTAATAAATTTAAGCGCCTTGATTAACACCAGTTTATTAAACAAAGGCCTACAATTTTATTCAACCAATCCACTGGTGCAGGAGCAATTTGAGGAATTTGGCTGGGCCGGCCAAATACAGAGTACGGCGGCAGATTATTTGGCAATAGTGAGAACTAACATTGGCGGCGGTAAGACTGATGGTGTTATTAGGGAACAAGTTAGACACCAGGTGGAAATTTCCCCAACCGGTGAATTAATAGTGCATTTGACTATCAAGCGCACACATACCGGCGATGAACGCGATACGTTTGAGGGTAGACGCAATGTATCTTATTTGCGATTTTATGTCCCAGCTGGTTCAACTTTATTAGCCACCCAAGGATTTACGCCGCCGCTCTCAAGTTATTATCGGCAAGTCCCAACGTCAGCTGAAACTGATGCTGATTTAGCCGCTTTAGAACGTGAATTGAAAATAGACACTTCATCTAACACTAGGGTAACGACTGAATTTGCTAAAACCGTCTTTGCTAATTGGCTGAGTGTGGCCCCGGGTGAAACTAAGAGTGCTGAGATTACTTATCGGTTGCCCTTCCGCTTAAGTGCCGGCGCGACTTGGCAAGATCTTAGGCGCTATTCAATATTATTTCAGCGGCAATCAGGCGTTAAGCCAATTGATTTTATTTCCGAAATCAGCTGGCCCGAAGACTTTCGTTTGCGCTGGCAAGAAACCTCACAACCACCAGTAATTAGCGATCATAGCTTAGAAATGCATTCTGATTGGCAGACTGATGAATACTACGGGATTATACTGGAGAAAAAATAACTTTATTAGCTTACCCTCTTGACAATTTTTAATTTTTGTGCTAACCTAAGTATTGTTGTTACTAAGAGTTTCGTCTGGTTGGAGGGTATTAGAGAATGCTCCGAAGGCCTGTATAATCACGCTTCTTAGTGTGAGTTGTACACCCTTCCTGCTTGGATACCAGTATTTTGGTCACTTCAAGCCTTCTCACCTCCAGCCAGCTGAAACTCTTATTTGTTTATTAGAAAAATTAAACCAGTTATGCGGTTTAATTATGATGTAATAAATAACGGACGCGATAGTGTAACTAAAGGGGCCTTAATTGTGGCGTCTTTTGGTATTTTGTCGCGCTTTTTAGGTTTATTACGAGATCGGTTATTAGCTTCAACTTGGGGAGCCAATGAAATATTGGATGCCTATTATGCGGCTTTTAAAATACCTGATTTTATTTTTAATTCCTTAGTCTTAGGTGCTTTGGCTTCAGCTTTGATACCGATTTTTATCCAATATCGGGAAAATAAAGGAACAGCCCAGGCTTATGAGCTAGTCAATAAAATACTGAATTTACTCATTGTAGTTTTATTGGGCGCCGCTGTCATGGCCGCCATAGCCTCACCTTGGTTGGTTAAAATAATTGCCCCGGGCTTTAGTTTGTACACCCTAACCTTAACTAGCCAGTTAACTCGGGTGATGCTGTTGGCGGTTGTAATCTTTGGCGCCTCCAATGTTCTATCCAGCGTCTTGCAAGCCCAGCAACGCTTGACTGCTTTTGCCTTGGCTCCAGTTTTATACAATGTTGGCATAATTGCCGGCCTAATTTTATTTGTGCCAATGTTTGGCCCTTATGGTTTGGCCTGGGGCGTGGTTTTGGGCAGTTTGCTTCACTTATTGGTGCAACTGCCGGCCATGAGAAAAATCAACTGGCGGTGGCAGCCTTTATTTTCTTTTAAAGATACGGGCGTACGCCAAGTATTAGCCTTGTTAGGTCCGCGGACATTGGGGTTAGTAGCTTCTCAAATTAACCAAATAATCACAGTTGGTTTTGTTTCCAGCTTAGCGGTGGGCAGTTTGGCCGCTTTTAGTTTGGCGCTTAACTTGCATAGTTTTTCTATAAATGTTTTTGGCGTTTCTTTAGCGATCGCGGTTTTTCCGCTTTTAAGTCAGGCCTTCAGCACTAGTCAGCCGAGTGATTTTATTCATCACTTTAGCCTCAACCTCAGGCGAATTTTATTTTATGTTATGCCCTTGTCAGTTTTATTTTTGGTATTAAGAGCTCAATTAGTCAGGGTAGTGCTAGGCAGCGGGGCGTTTGACTGGAGTGACACTATTGCCACCGCCCAAGTTTTAGGGTTTTTAGCATTAGCTATTGTTTCTGATAGCCTACTGCCTTTGGTGGCTAGGGCTTTTTATGCTTTAAAAGATACTAAAACACCGGTAATAGCCGCCCTGGTTAGTATTACGGTTAATTTTGCCCTTCTTTTTATCTTGCGCCCCTTTGCTTTATCCGGTGTTGGTATCGCTTATGTTTGTTCTAGTGTAATTAATTTAGTCATTCTTATAGCAATTTTAGGGCAGCGCTTGGGTAATTTAGGTTCAAGTTGGATTATTGCTGGCATTTGGCAAATGGTTTTAGGTTCCCTAGTCGCCGGCTCAGCAGCCTATGGCACCTTGTATTTAGTAGCGCCTCAGGTTGATATGAATACCTTTATTGGCATTTTTACCCAAGGTTTATTAGCTGGACTAGCTGGGGTAGTTAGTTATCTGGTGATAAGCTTAGCCTTTAATTTAGCTGAGATTCATTTTGTCCGCCGCTGGTTAGCCAGCGCTTGGCAATCACTCAGCAATAAACATAAACCAAGTTTAAGCTAATTATGTCAGCTGGCATTAGAAATTTTTGCATCATTGCCCATATTGATCACGGCAAATCAACTTTGGCTGACAGGTTGTTGGAAATAACTGGCACCATCGGCAAGCGTGAAATGCAGGCTCAATTTTTGGATCAAATGGATCTGGAACGCGAGCGCGGCATCACTATTAAGCTGCAGCCGGTAACCATGAACTGGCAGGGCTATATTTTGAATTTAATTGATACGCCCGGGCACGTGGACTTTACCTATGAGGTTTCGCGGTCACTAGCTTGCGTGGAGGGTGCAATTTTGTTGGTTGATGCCACCCAGGGGGTGCAGGCTCAAACCATCGCTAATCTAGATCTGGCCCGAGCGGTTGGTTTAACTATTATACCTGTGATCAATAAAATTGATCTGCCGGCCGCTGACGTTGCCAGCACAGCGGAGCAGATCAGTGAACTTTTGGGCGTACCGGCAGCCTCTATCCATCAGGTATCAGGCAAGACTGGCCAGGGTGTGGCTGAAGTTTTACAAGCAGTTATTGATCAAGTGCCGCCGCCTGAGGCAGGAGATGAGCAAGCCGCCCGCGCGCTTATTTTTGATTCTCATTATGATGATTACAGGGGCGTGATCGCGGCGGTCAGAGTAACCGATGGAGTGTTCAAAGCTGAAATGCCGTATCAGTTACTAGGCACAAAGTCTAAAGGCACATTGCTTGAAGTTGGACAGTTTATACCTCAGCTAAAACCTACACCTGCTTTAAGTGCTGGGGCAATTGGCTATGTTGCCACTGGGCTTAAGGATATTAAGCAGGTGCGAGTAGGCGACACCCTGGCTTCTAGTAAATCGCCAGCTAAGGCCTTAGCTGGCTACCGCGAGGTTAGGCCTATGGTCTTTGCCGGTTTTTATCCAGCTGGCGGTGAGGATATAGGTGATTTAAGAGAAGCTTTGGGAAAATTAAGCCTGAATGATTCAAGCTTAATTTATGAAGGTGAACATTCACCCGCCTTAGGCTTTGGCTTTCGTTGCGGTTTTTTGGGGCTGCTGCATTTAGATGTTACGCGTGAACGCTTAAAACGTGAATATAAATTGGAAGTGACCATCACCACTCCCTCGGTTGCCCATGAGGTCAAATTAAAAACCGGCGAGACCTTGGTGATCCATAGCGCCCTAGAACTACCAACACCGGATAAGGTTGCTGAAGTACAAGAGCCTTATGTGCGCGTAGATATTGTTTCACCGCCTGAGTATTTGGGCGCACTCATGACCGTGGCCCAGGATTTCCGCGGTAGCTATATCACCACCGACTATCTTGGCTCAGGCCAAGAGCAAGCCCGGGCTATTCTGCGTTATGAACTGCCCTTAAACGCTATACTGGTTGATTTTTACGATAAACTTAAAAGTGTTAGTGCTGGTTATGCTTCACTCAATTATGATTTTATTGGTTACCGACCTTGCCAGGTTCGGCGTTTGGATGTGCTGGTGGCGGACGAAGCAGTGGAAGCTTTATCAACTATTGTTTATGAGGATGAATCCTATCGCCGGGCACGAGTGATCGCAGGCAAACTTAAGCAGGTGTTGCCTCGGCAAATGTTTGAAATCAAAATTCAGGTGGCAATCGGCGGGCGAATCTTAGCTTCAGAAAGACTGCCGGCTATGCGTAAAGATGTACTCAAGCGCGCTTCCTCGGGCGGTGATGTCACTAGAAAGCGCAAGCTCTTAGAAAAACAAAAGGCCGGCAAGAAGCGCATGCGCTTGCAAGGCCGGGTTGATATTCCGCCAGAAGCGTATTTAGCCCTGGTTAGTCGCGAAGAATAATTTATCAGCCAGTTAGGGCGGGGGCCACGGTTAAAAGAACCAGAGTTGCACTAACAATGATAGTCAGAATAATCCAAACAATTTTGTGACGCGAACGTTTTGACATAACAATGGAAGTTTAGCAAAAAAGCGGTCAGAGCGGCAAGATTGTGATATAATTTTAATACTATGACTAATACAGGTTTTTGGTCAGCAGTCACCTCCAAGTTTTTTTTATTAACGGCCATAGTCGCTCTGGCGGCAGTTGGTTATGGCGTGCTTAAAAGCGCCGTCCGCAGGGCAGAAATTGAACGTGAGATTCAGGCTTTACGCACTGAAATAACTGAGCACCAATCTAAAAGCCAAGAACTTTCCCAGTTAATTGATTATTTAAACAGTGAAGAATATAAAGAAAGGGAAGCCCGGTTACAGCTTGGTTTGCAAAAACCTGGTGAAAATGTAGTGGTAATTCCCAATTCAGCCGATACTACCACCGAGAGCGAGTCTCAGGCTAGCAATTCTAGTCAAGCTAATTGGCGTTTATGGATAAATTATTTTTTAGGGATAGATTAATTTATGGCTAGTAAAAAACCAAAGAAAAAATCTATTAAGGATTCGGACACTATTAAGCAACTGGAACTTAAGGCTAAATTAGAGAAAGAAGTCAGTGCCTTAACCACGGTTAATAGCGCTCAGCCAACTGAGCCAGATATGCCGTCCCAGCAAAAAATTTGGCGGCGTGCCTTGTTAGAGGAAATTAAAGCCAGTGAACAACCAGAGGTGAAGGTAAATGAAATTAGCCCGGTTGATAATACCGAAAACTTGAAGCAAAGATTACATGTTAAAAAATCTAAGAAACGCTTACTGTTTTTGGCGCCACTGCTAGCTCTGGTAGTTTATGTTGGTCTTTATTTACTACGGGTTGATAATTATTATTCAGCTCTGCCTAAGTTTATGCCCTGGCCGGTGGCCATTGCCGGCAATAAAGTTATTTGGCTGGATGAGTTAAAAAAACAAGCTGCCTTGGTACAAAAATTTAAAGTTACAACTGATACTGAAAGTTTGGCCTTAAATCATATTATTGAAGAAAATTTAATAACCGATAATTTTAATAAGAATAATTTATCACTGCCTTATAGTTTAGTTGCTCAGCAATTAGCCGGTCTAGCTCAGGAGTTTGGTTCGCCCCAGGATTTTGCTGATTATCTATATGCAACCTACCAAGTAACCGGACAGGATTTTAGCCAGTTTATTCTAGAGCCTTATCTGCGGCGGTTAGTTTTGCAAGAGTACCTAAGCCAGGATGCAACCAGCTTAGGGCGGGCTGAAGCCAAAGCCAATGCCATTGGGCAAAAAATTAATGCTAATGAACTTAGTTTTGCTCAAGGGGCCAAAGAGTTTAGTAATGATACCTTAAGCGCGGACCAAGGCGGTGATTTGGGCTGGTTTAGCTGGGGTACGATGTTGCCGGAATTTGAAGCCGCTTTGCGCAATCTGGCTGTTGGTGAAATTAGCCCGCCGGTTAGAACGCGCTATGGTTATCATTTAATCAAGTTGGACGAAATTTCTGGGTCAATTCCGGATAATGATGAGACCTCAGCTGAACCAGGCAGTGTACGCGCTTCTCATATTTTTATTCAAGTAGTTGATTTTGAGGCTTGGCTAGCTCAGCAAAAAAACGAAACTTTTAAGCTCTACTTATTGCCGCTTAAAAGATAAAATCCACCAGGCAAGCTGATGGCTAAAATAGCCAGATAACTGGAGCCGGTGGTCGGGATTCCCCTGCGGGCCGGGGCGTCGCGGCGCTTGGGCGCATCGCGCCCGCCCGTTGCCGCGGCTCAAGCACAAGCAGTTGTGTTTTCACTTACGCTGCAACCCCACGACCTGCGCGTGGAGTTTATCCGCCGTAGGCGGAAATGCACTGCCCCGCCTGCCAATTGCCTGGAGCCGAAGGTGGGATTTGAACCCACGACCTACGCGTTACGAATGCGTTGCTCTACCAACTGAGCTACTTCGGCACCCGGCGACTGGCGGGCAGGTCTACCAACTGAGCTACACCGGCTAAAAGGGAGCGGGTAACGGGACTCGGACCCGTCTCTCAACCTTGGGAAGGTCGCATAATACCCCTATACTATACCCGCCGGCAACTGCTACGGAGGATGGGGGAAGCTTACATACTGCCATTGTACTACACCCACACTTAAAGCCAGACTATTATAACGATTGGCCTAGTAATCAGCAAGGATTTAGTGCCTAAGAGCTGATGATAAATTTAAAATATGGTATAGTAACAAAGCATTTATGCCATTAATAGAGTTCCGTAACATTTCCAAAAATTATCCCGGTCAAACCGTGGCCTTGCATAATGTCACCCTCAATATTGATAAGGGCGAGTTTGTTTCCATTGTTGGCCAGTCTGGCACTGGTAAAACCACCTTGGTTAAATTATTAATTGCCGAAGAAAAACCAACCGAAGGGCGGATATTATTAGGCGGCTGGGATATAACCACTGCTAAAGCCAGGGAAGTGCCGGTGATTAGGCGGCAAATTGGCGTGGTTTTTCAGGATTTCAAGCTGCTGCCGCGGCGAACAGTTTTTGAAAACGTGGCCTTTGCCCTGGAGGTGGCCGGGGTAACAGCTGAACGCATTAAGGAAATAGTGCCACAGCTTTTAAAAATAGTGGGGCTGGAACATAAGAACGATCGTTTTCCCAAGCAGCTTTCCGGCGGCGAACAGCAGCGGGTGGTGATTGCTCGGGCGCTAGCACACCGCCCGGAAATTTTGGTCGCCGATGAGCCCACTGGGAATCTTGATTCTATTAATACTAAAGAAATTATTGAACTTTTGAAAAAGATCAACGAGTTTGGCACCACGGTTATTTTAGTTACCCATAACCGCGAAGTGGTGAATGAATTGAAACGGCGAGTGGTGGTGCTAGATGGCGGGCGGGTAGTTTCTGATCAAGCTCGCGGGCGTTATGTTTTAAGTTAATCTATATGTTCTTTGTAACTTTAAGCCGCGTTATTAAATTCTCACTCCAAAATTTTTGGCGTAATTTTTGGCTGTCAGTGGTAACGGTCACTATTATTACCCTTAGTTTAGTTTCGGTTTCAATTTTGGGCGCCTTGAATATCATTTCGAGCGAGGCCCTAAGCCGCCTGGAAGAAAGAATAGATATTTCCGTGTACTTGAAGCCGGAATTAACCCTAGCCGAAGTTCAGGCCGTAAAAACCCAAGTGGAATCTTTAGCCGGGGTAAAGGCCGTAGAATTAGTTAATGCTGAAGATGCTTTGAACCGATTCCGCGAGCGCCATTCGTCTAACCCGTTAATTGCTGAGGCTTTGCTAGAAATTGGCGAGAACCCCTTAGGGGCGAGCCTGGTAGTAAAAGCTATTTCGGATCAGGGCTATCAGGAAATTTTGGACGAAGTTACCAGTGAAAATTTTTCAGCTTATGTGCAAAACGCCAGGTATGATGATTATCGCCGGGTAATACAAGCGATTACTGATCTCTCAACAAAACTAACTAACGTCGGTGAGATTATCAGCCTTATTTTCCTGATAATTTCGTTGCTGGTGGTATTTAACACTATCCGAATGAATATTTACACTCATCGGGAAGAAATCAGCATTATGCGTTTAGTGGGGGCTTCTAACAGCTTTATCAGGATGCCGTTTGTACTGGAAGGCATCCTCTATGCCTTGTTGGCTACTTTAATAACCGCGGCCATCTTCTTCCCCGGATTATCAGCGGTTCAGCCTTATGTTAATGGCTTTTTCAATGGCTACCAGTTTGATTTAGTGCAGTACTTTACTGAACATTCTCTAAGTTTTTTTGGCTGGCAGTTTATTGGCGCCTGCGTTTTAAGCATGATCGCCTCGTATGTGGCAATGCGACGCTATCTTAGGGTTTAGATCCAATGGATTTTGCCAGTAAAAAATGCGTACCCTGCGAAGGCGGCATGGCGCCACACACTAAAGAAAAGGTGTTGGAGTATTTATCAGCTGTGCCTGGCTGGCAAGCCGATAGTGAATTTAAAAAACTAAGCCGTGAATTTACCCTTAAAGATTTTAAAGCGGCTTTAAAGTTTATTAACCAAATAGGGGAGATAGCCGAGGCTGAAGGCCACCACCCCAATATTGAATTGTTTTCCTGGAATCATGTCAGGATTGTTTTGTATACCCATGCTATTAGTGGGCTTTCTGATAATGATTTCATCTTAGCCGCTAAGATTAATCAATTGTGGGGCAACCAAGTTTCAGCTAAGGCTTGACTATAGCAATAAATATCAGTAGCATTGATAACCGCAGTGGGGGATCGTCCCGCCTCAGCGGGATAGGTCTAATGGTAAGCTGAAGCTTTCAGCCGGCGTTCGCTCAATAGTTTGAAAATGACATATTTAAATTCGTATTCACTGCTGGGGGATCGTCTAATGGTAGGACACCACCCTTTGGAGGTGGCTATGATGGTTCGAATCCATCTCCCCCAGCAGTGCATAGGAAAATCATTTTTAAACTTTATTCGCTCACTTGTCAGTATGATGGTTCGCCTGCCTCCCGTAGGGAGGAATCCATCTCCCCCAGCCAATCAACTATAAAATTAGATAATTATTAATCTTTATATATACATTATGGCAAAAAGAGACACCGGTGTTGGCAAGGGTAATAAAACACGCAACCACAAGACTAAGAAGCGGCTGGAGA
>LCEZ01000004.1 GCA_000995845.1 Parcubacteria group bacterium GW2011_GWD2_43_10
AATGTTCAATTTTCACCCCTACCCTACCCCGAACCTGCCCAGACGTCAAGCGGTCAAAATAATGAACCGTTCCATAATTACTTACGGAACGGCATTTAATTTTCTGATAATCTAATTATTTTTGTGGTAGTTGAGCGATAAAGCCCATACCAACCTCAATGAGTGCCATTTGGATAAACAAGCTCAACCATGCCAAGCCCCACGATAACCTAGATTTACTTGCTGGGATTACTAAAAAGGATATTGCCATGGCAACCAAACTACAAACAAGTAGTAGAGAGCCCCACTGAAACGGCCTGGCTAAGAACCCTAAAGAACCAGCCATTGTTATGCTAGTCAAAGATACTATCTCCCTGACCCCTCCCTGTTCTCCGAAATATTTTGACACAACTACAACTGCTGCCAGCAAACCAGTGAGCATAGCTACCAAAGCTGCTACGACTTCATTACCAGGCTGATACTTCAATGCAAATACAAACAAAACAATTATTGTTTGCATGAACTGGGCTTTTATTAAATTTTTCATTTTAATGTACCTATTTTTATTGAATAATGTTGTTATTTGCCCATACCTTAAACCTCCCACTAACCCTTGTCAAATCAAAAGTTAGCCAGTAGACTGTACAGATATGTATGCCAAATTTCTGGGATAATCTAAAAAAACCAATCCTGGCGCTCGCGCCCATGGCAGGTGTAACAGACACTCCTTTTCGGCAAATGTGCAAACGCTATGGGGCGGATGTTATCTACACTGAATTTGCCAGCGTGGACGCACTTTGCCACGGCAATACCACAACGAGAGAGATGATAGCGTTTGAACCAGCAGAGCAGCCGGTGGTTTGCCAAATATTCGGCAGCAAACCTGAACTTTATTACAAATCAGTTAAAATCCTGGAAGAAATGGGTTTTTCGGGCGTGGATATAAATTTCGGTTGCCCGGCCTATAAGGTCGTAAAATCTGGCGGTGGTGTAAAACTAATGCGTAACCTTAATCTGTGTGCCGAATTAGTGCAAGCTGCTTGCGAGGGCTCATCACTTCCCATATCAATTAAAATACGCGCATCTATCCGGCATGATGTTAACACCCGGGATAAAGTTGAGGGTGAAGATGAGCTGGATAAATATGAATGTGTTGTTGATAAAGTAACTGCCCTGGATCTGGTAAATAAAATTAAGCATTTGCCAGTGACAACGATAATGCTCCACGCCCGCTCTTATGAGCAACCATTTGATGGCGAACCGGACTTGCAAATGGTAAAAGAGGTCAGAAAAATATGGCCTGGAATACTATTAGCCAACGGCGGCATTAACAGCCCGGAAAAAGCTAAAGAAGTTTTAGAAGAGACCAGTGCTGATGGCGTGGGTATTGCGAGAGGCTCGTGGGGACGACCTTGGATTTTCCAGCAAATAAAAGATTACTTAGCTACAGGCCAATATAAAACGTTAACATGGGACGAAATTAAGCAAGTGCTACAGCAGCATGCTGAGCTCGCTCTATTAGTTAAGGGCAGTTATGGCTTAATAGAATTCCGTAAACACTTGGTCTGGTATGTTAAGGGTTTTCCAGGCGCCAGTGAGTTACGAGCAAAACTAGTGCAAGTAAAATCAATTACTGAGGTAAAAGAAATTATCCATCGACCCAACCCCTTAACCTACTAACTTACACTTTCCTTGCAACCTTTCGCGCGAAAGGTTGCAAGGAAATGAACGCTATACTAGAATCATGTTTATATGAGATTACGCGAATTGGAGAAAATCTACCGGGTCTTAGGCGGACGAAAACGAATAGAAATAATAAGATTACTTATTGACGGCCGCGAACTTTCGGTTGGTGATATTGCCAAGGAAATTCATCTCTCCCATACCGCCACTTCTAAACATTTAGTTATGCTACGGCAGGCTGGATTTTTGGATCGTCGGCAGGCAGGCTTTGAAGCTAGATATTGGCTGGAAGATGGGCTAGCGTCTGAATTGGCTATACTAGTCAAACTTATCCGACAGACCAAAATTTAGTCCTTTTTATCCCTATAACACCTTTCGCGCGAAAGGTGTTATAGGGATAATTAATAAATTATAACCAACTGACCAAAACTATCTTCTCACCTTCTTCTGTGGGTAATTCTTTTAGAGCTTCCCGCTCTTTTTTGCTTAATTTAGCCGGCGTTATCACCTTAACTGTTACCAGTAAATCCCCACGGCGCCCGCCGCGCAAATGGGGTACGCCCTTGCTTTCAAGTTTTATAACCGTACCACTTTGGGTGCTAGCTGGAATTTTCAGCTGCACCTCGCCATCAAGAGTAATTAACGGCACTCTGCCCCCCAATGTTGCCAGGGCAAAGCTTATCTGCTTTTGGGTAAGCAAATCATGGCCTTGGCGCTTAAAAACCTTGTCTGGCCTGACTCGGACTGTCAGGAATAAACTGCCGGCACTGCCGCCTTTTACACCTAGATCCCCTTCGCCCGCAAGCTCAATAGTTTGCCCATCAGCTATCCCTGCTGGAATTTTTACTTTCAATTCTTTCACCCCAGGCTCGCTACCTCGCCCCTTGCAACGACTGCATTGCTTTTCCGCGCGCTTGCCTTCACCGCCGCAATCAGGGCAAGGGCGCACACTACGCATTGCTCCCATGAAAGTTCGCTGGATTTGCTCTACTCTCCCCTGCCCGCCGCAAGTAGCACAAGTGGTAATTTTTGCACCCGGTTCAGCTCCTGAGCCCGCACATTTACTGCAGATAACATTTTTTTCAAAACGCAGAATTTTCTCTGTACCAAAAACTGATTCGCGGAAATCAATAGCGGTGGTAAAAGCCATATCAGCGCCCCGGCTTGGCCCGGCTCGCCGCGAACGACCACCGCCGAATATATCACCCAAGCCAAAAATATCACCTAAGTCATCAAAATCAACTCTAAAACCGCCTTGGTTAAAACCGCCGGCGCCCTGAGCACGAGCAAAATCCTGCCAGTTGAATCCGCCCGGGCCGCCGGCTGATTCAAAATTCGCCCCAAACTGGTCGTACTGCTGGCGCTTATCCGGATTGCCCAACACTTGATAAGCTTCGTTGATTTCCTTGAACTTACCTTCGTTACCGCCCTTTTTATCCGGGTGGTGCTCATGCGCCAATTTGCGGAAGGCTTTTTTAATGTCTTCCGGGGAAGCTGACTTATTTATTCCTAAAATTTGATAATAATCTTTAGCCATTTGTTAGAATTACGAATCTAGAATAACGAATTATGGTTAGAAGAAAAAAGAAAGGTAAACGCTACGTTATGAAGCGTTTACCATAAGGGATTAAAAGCGAACTTTTTCAACATAAGTACAAATATAGCCTTCGGGCACTGGCAACCAACAAAATGGTGTCAGATTAGTTCTAACTCCTTTAGTACCCTTGAATACTCCTTCAAAAGTAAAGTCTTCTACTTCTTTGTTGCCTTTACTTATAACTCGTACCAAATGTTCTTTTGGATTAACAACGATTACCGTGTATTTATTACCAAGATGGTCTTTCATTATAATAGTTGTTCCGTGAGCCAGTTTACTAATATCTATATCAAACTCTGTTAAGTACTTAGTTCGCCTTTGTACACGATGTTTTGTTTTATTCATTACCGACCTCTGTTTGTTTTCTAATTATTTCCCTTACGATAAACGCTTATGGCAAGCCTGTCAACTTAGGCTGTCTTAAAGCCGATCTCAGGGGCCTGGGCACTGCCCTCGTCAATCTTGCCGAACTGGTCCTCATATTTCTTCACATTATCAAGCAATGCGGCGGCCAAACGCTTGGTGTGCGCCGGGGAAAGGTAGACCCTGGCATTCACAATGCCCGAAGGTGGCATAAGATTGAGGAAATCTATCACGAATTCCTCTTTACTGTGGGCAATCTGCGCCATATTGGCGTACACACCCTTCAGCACCTCATCCGAAATCTTAACTTGGATTTGTTGTGGTTGTGGGTTAGTCATATATTATTGTGATTAATTAGTTAGACATATTTAAAAAAACACGCTTAAATCTTAAAGTGAATTTCTTTAGAAAATACGCTCCCTCTGATTGAAAAAAATCACCAAGCATGGCCTTATACGAACTACTAACAAAACTAATTATACCCTTATTGGTAGTCTCAATTTGTTTATCAAGTCTATCTAACCCATCAGTAACTGCTTGCCAGTCCCATTTCCGAATATCTTTTTGCCCCTTAGCTATATCTACCATGAGACTTAGCTGACTACCTATAGCTGCGCTATCTGTACCTAATTTATCGATTAGCCTGTTTGAATCATTCCCCACAGGATCAATTACACCACCCCAAAAATGTAACACCTTGATAACATCTAAGCTGGCTTCCTGAGATTTACTGTAATGTTTAACATTAGCCTCACAAAATTTTGTCCACTTATCATGAAGTTCTTTTTGTTTTTGTTCATGAAAAGATGTAGGTAAACTATCAAATGAGTCAGCAGCACTTTTAATCGGATTGATTTCCTTAATGTTAAACATTAAATCGTTGATTGATTTAGAAAAATAGAAAACGACATCTGTGAGATTTCTATATATTTCATATCTTACTTGATTTCTTATATCGGTTCTCCGTGCTGCCCGTTCAATAAGGCCATTAACAATCCAACCTATAGTTGTAAGTATAGAAACTATTATCAACCCCCATATCTCTATTCCATATTCTATGGGTGTATCCATATTATCTGCCTCACTTCTTAACCTCCTCATAATCACCTTTAATCGGCTCGTCAGCACCTCCACCCGAGGCGGATTCATCAGCCGACTGACCACTAGCGCTCTGTCCGCCTGGGGCGGACTGCTTGTACATCGCCTCCCCTATTTTCATGGCTGCTTGCTGTAAAGCGTCAAGTGCATTCTTAATAGCTGCTGTATCATCACCATCTTTTACTTTCTTAACATCTTCCAGCTTTTCCTCAACTGTCTTTTTTACATCAGCTGGCACTTTATCACCCTGGTCTTTAAGTATTTTCTCGGTTTGGTACACAGTGGATTCGGCCACATTCTTCATATCCACCAGTTCCCTTTTTTGCTTATCCTCGGCCGCGTGAATTTCTGCTTCTTTTTGCATCTTAGCAACTTCATCCTTAGATAAACCGGATGAGGCAGTAATAGTTATGTGTTGAGCTTTGTTAGTCGCTTTATCTGTTGCCTTAACATTCAAAATACCGTTAGCATCAATATCAAACGCCACTTCCACTTGCGGCATGCCGCGTGGTGCTGGCGGAATACCATCTAAGATAAATCTGCCCAAGGTTTTATTATCACGGGCAAATTCGCGTTCACCTTGCAGTACATGAATTTCCACGGATGTCTGCGAATCCGCAGCTGTGGAGAAAACCTGACTCTTACTAGTTGGAATAGTTGTATTGCGGTCAATTAATTTTGTCATAACCCCGCCCAAAGTCTCAATGCCAAGTGAAAGCGGCGTAACGTCCAAAAGCAGTACGTCCTTCACTTCACCTTGCAATACACCGGCTTGCACAGCTGCGCCAATTGCCACTACTTCATCCGGATTCACAGTGGCATTGGATTTCTTGCCAAAGAATTTTTCAACCGTCTCAATTACTAGCGGCATCCTTGTCATACCGCCAACCAACACAATTTCATTAATGTCACTGGTTTTTAAGCCAGCATCGGCTAAGGCTTTCTTGGTTGGCTCTAAAGTTTTTTCCACTAAATCGCCAACTATGCTTTCCAACTTAGCCCGGGTCATTTTCATAACCAAGTGCTTAGGGCCACTAGCATCCGAAGTTATGAACGGCTGATTAATTTCAGTTTCGGTGGCAGTGGAAAGTTCTATCTTAGCTTTTTCCGCAGCTTCCTTGACACGTTGCAAAGCCAGCGGATCCTTGCTCAAATCAATGCCGTTTTCCCGGCCAAACTGATCCACTATAAAACCAATTATGCGCTGATCAAAATCATCCCCACCTAAATGAGTGTCACCATTAGTGGCTTTCACTTCCACGGTATCAGCTGACACTTCCAAAATGGAGATATCAAAAGTACCGCCGCCCAAGTCATAAACCGCTATTTTCTCGTCCTTTTTCTTATCAAACCCATACGCTAACGCGGCCGCGGTGGGCTCATTAATAATACGCATCACTTTAAGCCCAGCAATTTCACCCGCGTCTTTGGTGGCTTGCCTTTGCGAATCGTCAAAATAAGCCGGTACAGTGATAACTGCTTCAGTAATCGGTATACCGAGCTTGGCCTCGGCATCGGCTTTCATTTTTTGCAAAACCATGGCGCTGATCTCCTGAGGTGTATATTCCTTACCGTGTCCACCCGGGGCGGATCCGCCTAGGGCGGACATCACCACTTTCACGCCTTGGCCAGACTGCACCATTTTAAACGGCAGAACTTTAATATCACGCTGAACCTCCGGATCGTCCCAGCGGCGGCCGATTAAGCGCTTAAGCGAATAAAGTGTGTTCTCCGGATTAGTGACAGCCTGGCGTTTAGCTAAAAGCCCGACCAGCCGTTCACCGCCCTTGGACATAGCCACCACCGAGGGCGTAGTGCGCATGCCTTCCTTGTTCTCCAGCACTTTCGGCTGGCCACCTTCTATTATGGCCATGCACGAATTGGTTGTACCTAAATCTATACCTAATATTTTACTCATAATTTAATATAATTGATTAATCACAAATTAATTTTTCCCTCCCGTGAATCCGCCCGTGGCGGACTCGCCGGAGGGGCCAATCGGCCCGAGGGCACAAATTGGCTACTCCTTAATCTCAATTTTAACTGTTTTAGGTTTGGCTCTTTCTTCTTTCGGAATTTCAATCTTTAAAACACCTTTGGCGTAGGTCGCCTTGGCTTTTTGGCCATCAACTGAAGCCGGCAAAGCGACTGAACGGTGAAAGGCGCCACTACGCACTTCTTTGCGGTAGTAATTCTTCTCATCCACTTCAGTCTTGTGCTCGGTTGCCCCTTCAATCGTTAAGATATCGTTTTCAATTGAGATATTAACTTTATTTGGATCAATGCCAGCCAAGGGTGTCTCCACTACCACCGTATCTTTGGTTTGATACACATCCAAAGCTAGGACAAAACCAGAGCCGTCAAAAAACTTATCAAAATCATCAAAGCTCGGCATCAGCGGTGCCCAACGAACAATTGGCATAAAATTCTGCGTCTCCTTCCTTGTTTTAATATTAATAATTAATTACTGGGCTGTGTTCACCCAGGGAACCACTTTCTCCGCCCTTAACGGACGGAGCAAATGGCATCCTTGAGTGCCGATGTTGCCAGAATTTATGATTCCGGCTCCTCAGCAACCTCGTTAGTATCTGTCTCACCCTCAGCGGCCTCGCCCACCTCATCTATGGGGATAAGGGGAACTTCACATGACGGGCAGCGACCCCGCGCCTCATCAGTGTAGCCGCACTCAGGACAGATGTAGTCCATATGTAAAAGTTAATAGTTAAGGATCTGATATTAAAAAATTAATGTTTATTTTTTATATTTTCTTTTATTTAGCCACTTTTACCCGCGCCGGCTGCAGCACTCGGTCATGCAGATAAAACCCGGTTCGCACTTCCTCAAGTATAGTGCCAGAGGGGCCACCTTCCACCTGGTCAACCGCTTCATGCAACTCGGGATTGAACTTTTCCCCGACTACATCCATTTCTTTTACACCGTGGTAAGCGAGCAATTCCAATAATCTGGTTTGAATATGCCGAATGCCTTCCACCCAAGACGAGCCAGCTTCTTCTTTCGGCACAGCGCGCAAAGCTTGTTTGAAATAATCCACCAGCGGCAACAGCTCCCTAATAAACTCTTCATTGGCATACCTGGTTAATTCAATCATCCTACCTTCCGTTTCACGTTTAAGATTGGCATAATCAGCTTTAGCCCGTTGCCAGCCAGCCAAGTATTCAGCCGCCTGATTTTTAACCGATTCTAATTCGTTAGCTGGTTTATTTTCAGTTGATGGTGAATTGTGTGACATAGTTTAGCCTGCCAATATTAGCCTCGTAATCCATTCTGACCGGGCCTAATAAGCCGATAAATAAGGGATGCTTATAAAAAGTAAAACGCGTATAAATTATGGCGCAATCTTGCCCTAAGGGATTTTTATCACCCAAGCGCACATCTACCCGGTGGCTGGCTATAGGCAAAAGCTGACGCAAACCATCATCTAAATGATCCACCACCTGGCCAATCTCCCGCACCATACTGACATCAGCAAATTCAGGCTGTTGGAATAAATTAGCTAAGCCGGTGTAATACGTATGATCATCGGAAAAGGCTAATAAGGCCGCGCCTTGAGAAATCGCCGCTAGCACCCGAGCCAGTTCCTTGGCTCCGGTTTCAGCTTCTGATTGGCGACGTAAGATCTCGCGCAATGTTTTTTGCTCGGAGATTTTTGGCTCTTTAGCCTGCATTAAATTATCAAGGTAAAATTGAAAACCCTTAGTCGTCGGGATACGGCCGGCTGAAGTATGGGGCTGGTGAAGATAGCCCTCTTCTTCTAAGGCGGCCATATCATTCCTGATAGTAGCTGAACTCACTCCCAGCCTTGCTTCTAAGGCTTTGGAGCCGACTGGTTCAGCTTCTTTGACATAACTCCTGACCACTTCACCTAATAACTTATGGTGTCTTTCTAACATATAATAAAACTTGCCCAGATTAGCACTCTCAATGCCCGAGTGCTAATTACATTATATCTAAGCAAAAAGGCCTGTCAAGGCCTTTAAAACAAGCAAAATATTGCACTTCCCTACTCGTGTCTTAGGGCTTCTATAGGGTCGAGTTCAGCGGCCCGCCTGGCGGGGTAAAGACCAAAAATTAAACCACAAGCAACGGAAAACCCCACCGCCAAAACTACAGAGTAAGCTGGAATGACAAATTTCCAGGCAAAGCCAAGAATATCAGCGATAAAAGATATAAGGTAAGAAACACTAACTCCAATAATTATACCGATTATACCGCCAAATAAGGTTACCATCACGGCCTCACTTAAAAACTGACGCAAGACTTGTTTTCTGGTGGCACCCACGGCTTTGCGCAAGCCGATTTCAAAAGTCCGCTCCAGCACCGAGACGAACATAATGTTCATGATGCCAACACCCCCGACCACCAAAGAAATGGCCGCCAGCGCCACTAATAAAATAGTGAAACCGCCGATAATGGTATCCAGGGTGGAAGCCACGTCATCCATGGTTTGCACGATAAAATCATCCTTGTCAGGATTGGCCCGGTCAATATTGTGCCGGTCCCGCAATAGTTCTTCAATATCAGCGGCCGTGGTTTTAACTTTAGATTTATCAATATAACTACTGGTAATAGCGGAAACATGATTGATTCCTAAAACTTGCTTTTGCAAGGTCTGAACCGGCATGAAAACTATATCATCATAGTTAAAAAATAGTATCGCGCCTCTGGGGCTGAAAGTGCCGATAATCGTAAAATTGCGATTTTTTATTTTTATAGTCTGCCCCACCGGGTTCTGGTCGCCATACAAATCTTGGGCCACATTACTGCCTAAAACCGCCACTCGCGCCAAACTGGCATCCTCTTCCTCGGTAAAAAAACGTCCCCGGTCAATCTTACCGGTATCTATATCTAAAAAAGTTCCGGAGACGCCATAAATCATCACTGTCTTTTTATCGTATTCCGAAGTGGCGACTGCTTGGCCGATTTGAGCAGCATAGGTAGTCTTGATATTAGGCAAGCGCCGCACGGCTTCCATGTCATCAACCGTTAAAGTAGTTACCACCGTGCCCAAAGCCATAGCTTCTTGACTCTGGCCGCTGTTGATGCTGCCAGTATTTGGTACTCTGGTTTCTGTTTGAATTAAATTACTGCCGAACTGTTCAAATGAACCGATCAAAAAACCCTTTACCCCTTGGGCGGAAGAAATGACAATAATTACCGAGGCAATGGAAATTACAATACCCAAACCAGTCAACAAGGTACGAAGTAAATTGCGTCGGAAACTAGTAAAAGCCAGGGAGATGTATTGCTTGCTATTCATATCTTAAGGCCACTATCGGATCAAGTTTAGCCGCCCGCCGGGCCGGATAAAAACCAAAAGCCAGGCCAATAACCAAACCAACACTAACTGCCATTAAGACTGATGGCAGAGAAATTATAAAAACCCAGTCATAACCCAAGGCTTTAGCCACAATCGTAACTAAAAATGAAATTACCGCCCCGCCAGCAATACCAATAACCGCGCCAATTCCTGTTATAACTAAAGTTTCAATTAAGAATTGGGTCATAATGTTACTGCGGGTAGCGCCCACGGCTTTACGCAAACCAATTTCACGATAGCGTTCAGTCACTGCTACCAACATGATATTCATTATGCCAATGCCGCCAACCAGCAAGCTGATGGCGGCGATGGCGGCTAAGAAAAAACGAAAAGCGTCGGTTATGGTTTTTAACAGTTCAACCGCATCAGCTTGATTGCGCACAGAAAAATCATCTTCTTCGGCACTATCAAGATTATGCTGGTCGCGCAATACTTCTTTCATGCCTTGAATTGCTTCCTCAATATTGGCAGCTTCATCTACCCGAGCACGGATTAATGACAAATGGCGCCAACCCAACAATATTTTCTGGGCAGTATTTAGGGGGATGAATACTTGCTTATCCTGATTGGTAAAGGCCACTGCCCCGCGCGGTTCTAATTCGCCAATAACCCGAAAAGATTCGCGTTTAATTTTAAAGGTTTTACCCACCGGATTTTCCCCATTGAACAGTTCATGACGCATCTCACTGCCAACTACAGCGACGCGCGCTAAGCCAGAATCCTCCTCCTCAGTAAAAAACCTGCCTGAGGCTAAAGTTGTATTTTCAACATTAGGATAACTACCCGCTACCCCCATAAAACTGCCACCTTCCAGCTCCTGATTCTCATACACCATTTTGCCCTGACCCGAAGCATAACCGGAAGCCGCTACCAAATGCTCTGTACGGCTGTCAGCCAACAAGGCCGTAACATCATCGTTGATCAAGGTTTTAACTTGGATACCAAAAACACTAGCCGGCGGACCTTTGGCATCCGATGCGCCCGGCAGAACTCCAACCAAGTTGCTGCCCAAGCTGTTAATTTGCGAAACAATCATGGCCTGCGCCCCCGCCCCTAAGGAAATTATCAAGACCACGGCGCCAATACCAATTATTAATCCCAGCATAGTTAAAAAAGACCTTAGGGTATTAGCCCGCAGGTTTCTAACCGAGAGTTTCAAAATATTCTTTATTTCCATACTCGGCTCGTTATTATTTTTCTACTTAAGTTCACTGGCTAACGCTCGCTGTCGTTCAGCCTCATCTACCCGCTCATCTGCCACCAACAAACCGTCTTTTAATCGCAAAATTCTTTTAGCGTAAGCCGCGGTGGTGGTTTCGTGAGTAACTAGAATCACAGTCTTACCCTCGGCATTTAATTTATCTAAAATTTTCATAATCTGGGCGCCGGATTTTGAATCTAGGTTGCCAGTTGGTTCATCAGCAAAAATTACTGACGGGTCATTGACCAGTGCTCGGGCAATAGCGACGCGCTGTTTTTCCCCGCCCGATAACTGATTGGAAAGATAATCCATTCGGTGCTCTAACCCAACTGCGGCAATGGCGGCTTTGGCCTTGAGGGTTCGCTCGGCATCTGACTTATTCACATAAAGCATGGGCAGCCTGACATTATCCAGCACACTGGTTTTGGGTAATAAATTGAATTGCTGAAACACAAAACCTACTTTTTGCGATCGCATCGCCGCCAGCTCATCATCCGTCAGCCCGGAAACATCCTTACCATCAAATTGATATATACCTTCAGTTAAATGATCTAGAAAACCTAAAATATGCATCAAGGTACTTTTACCTGAGCCTGATGGACCCATAATTGAAACAAATTCGCCCGCGGCAATACTGAAACTCAGCCCGTGTAATACCGGCGTAATTACATCATCATTGGCGTATTGTTTTTTTAAGTCTTGAACTTTAAAAAGTATGGCCATTTTACTTACCGTTTTGTTTGAAAGTTATAACTATATCCCCATCTTCTAAACCTGAGACTAATTCAACCAAGCCATCATCACCTCGTAAACCAACCTGAACTGATTTTGTTACAACCTCAACGCCTTGCAAGAGCTCAACATAAGCCTCTCTCTTCTCATTGTACTTAACTGCCCGCAACGGGATGACTAAAACATCTTTAAGTTCAGCGGTAGTAACATCCACATTGGCGGTCATGCCAGGCTTTATTCTTTCATCATTGGCATCAAACAAAACCGTCACCTCGTAATAAACCACATCTTGTATCACGGTGGAAGCTGGATCAATAAATGATATGTGTCCGGAAAAATGATCAGCGCTGCCAAAGGCATCTAAGGTAATATCAGCTAACTGGCCGGTCTTTAGTTTGGCAATATCTGATTCCGGTACCTGAACTTTTATCTCGTTATTACCCGCGGCCAGCAATACCAACACCGGCTGGGCTATGGAGGTAGTTTCACCAACCTGATTATTTACCTTAGTAATGGTGCCAGCTACAGGTGCAATAATTGTTTTATCGCTTAAATCAGTTTGGGCGCGGATTAAAGCTGCTTGAGCCGATTCCACCGCCGCTTCCGCCGCCAAAATATCATAAGACCGCGCTGGGGATTTTATCTGGTCTAATTTTAATTTAGCTTCAGCTAAAGCCCGCTCGGCCGCCTCAACTTGCTGTGTTTGAGTTTTAAGGGCTGATTCATAAGCCGCCGCATAGGTTGAATAGCTAGAACTATTTGGGTTAGGAATCACAATTGTCCAACTGTCGCCAGCAAACAAACTGCCGGTTGAAGAAAATTGGATATTCAAACCTCTGGCGCCAAGGGCAACTGAGGTTACTCGGCTGCCGGTTTTATTAACTGCTGTTTCTAAACCAAAATAAGAAAAGGTTGGACTGGCGGTATCGTCAACCCTAATAGTATAACTGCCCTGCTCGGTACCCTGATATGTTCCGGTAACAGTAATGGTAGCAGTTGATAGATTGCCCGCATTAGCTATAGCTGTAGCAGGCAAACCAAGCCAGGTGGCTAAAGCATTAGCCACTGCTTGTGTTTGGCTAGATTTAGTATTAGCTAGTGTTGTTTCCGCTGTCGTAACCGCCGCCTCATAAATAGCCACGTCTTCAATCTTAGCCCCAGCTTGCAACTTATCTAAAGCCGCCTGAGCACTCTTTAAATTAGCTTCAGCTGTTAAAATAGCACTGGCTGAATCTCTAGTATCCAAACTAGCTAAGCGTTGACCGACTGAAACCTTATCACCCACACTAACCCTGACCTCAATTAAGCGGCCAGTTGTCTCAAAATTCAAACTAACTTCTTCCGCGGCCTTAACCGTACCGGTGGCTGAAACTGTTTGCACCAGGGTTTGGCGCGTAACTGACTCAGTTGAATATTGTGGCTGGGCGTTCTTATTTCTCTGATAAAAAATTCCACCGACCGCCAAGCCGATAATCACTAAAATTATCCAAAAAAGCTTACGCTTTAAAAACGATAAATGTTGCCACATATTAAATAGATGAAAAATCAACTCTGCTATGATATCACATTTAACCCAAAAAATCAAGAGCTGATAAATCCAACCTTATAATACTAGGGTTATTTGACCTTTATAATTTATTAATTATCATTAAAGCCATGGAGCACTGTTCAAAATGTGCTGGCAGCACCGACGGATTCAAATGTAAGCAATGCGGCTCAGATATGCATCAAAAAGATCCATATCATGCTTGCGGCCGAGAAATGGTGCAGTTAAAATGCGCCGGTTGTGGCAAGGCTGAGGATAATTGCTTGTGTCTTTAGTTTGAACTAATTTAAGGACTTATTATTTCCCAACCCTCAGGCACCTCACAAGGCGTGGGAAAATCTTTGATTTCACCAGTTATAGTATTTTCAGCTGGTGTTATAACTTGAATACAAACCGTAGATGTTGGCGGTAAACCTGAGGTCTTAAGACTAAAGCTATTCAGTATTTGGCTAAGATCACGGACCATGGTCAAATAATTCCTAGCTTCAACCCCCCGATACGGATTATTAGGCAGCCAATAAGCATAAAAAATTGAATCTCCAGCTGTTACCAATTGACGACTTACCGGCTTTTTAACACGATCTAGGGTTATGCTCTGCCAATCAGCCTCTGTAATTTTGGCAATGCCAAAAATTAACTGGGGTTCACTTTTGGCCGATTGATATAAAAATAATGCTGCCGGCGGACTTTCATTTTCTATAACTTTATATTTATTTTCCCAATACGACGGCAGTTGCAAGCTAAACTCCAATGCTTTGTTTTTATATATAAAAAATCGGGGTGTAATTAAATAAATCTTAAACCAAATAATACCTACGGCTATGGTAATCAAGCCTGTTATTATCAATCCCTGTATTAATTTAACTTTATCCATAAAAAATTAATTTCTCCGGCTCATATTACCACAAATACTGCGCCTAAAACCATAATGCAACTGGCAATTATTTTTTTTACCAAATTATGTTCGTGCCATAATTCACCGCCAATAACCGTGGCAAAAAGAGCCGAGGTTCTTTTGATCGCAATAACTAAACCGACACTGGCTAAGGCCACGGCTTGCATTTGAAAAAAACTTCTCAAAATAGTAATAGCACCTATCATCAGTACTAACCAACCGGCATTATGCCAGACATGCCTAAGGTCAGACATACCCTGATATTTCCAGCTTAATACTACCAGCAAAATAACAGCTAAAAAAAGGTGCGAGATGATGATGTATGTTGGCGGGGTTAAGCCTAAACGCGATAAGACTAAACGATCAAAAATTGAACCTAAACCATATAACAGCATCGCCCAAAAAACATAATGAATATATGGCGACTTTAAAAACGCTTTGGCCGAATCTTTGAATTCTTTTAACGATGCTATTTCCAGAAAAAACGTACCAATTATAAGCACGGCTATGCCTAATACCTGCATACTAGTAAGTTTTTCGCCTAACAACGCCAGAGCCAAAATGGCGACTAAGCCTGGCTCAATCACCATAAGCGGCGAAACAGTGCTGATCTCTAAATGTCTAACTGCTTTGGCTATTAATAAAAAAGCTGAGGCGCCAAAACTAGTGCCGATCGCTACTATAACCAAAGTTATTGGGGTAACAGCAGAAAAATCAGTTACCGGCAGAAAAAATAATGAGGCGATAAATGCGACAATTGCATAAGCGGCAGCAAAAGACGTGGCATGCTCGCGCAGTAATGTTTTTTTCTCTAACAAACTAACAACGCCAGTTAATAGGGCTGCAAGCAAAGCAAATATCGACCAGGACATAATTTAATTAGAAAACTGAAAATAAAGGTCGGTTCCATTCCAACCCACGGCATTGCCTTTAAGCACACCCTGTCCCCCGCCTGCTGTTGGTTCAGTTAAGTTAGTTAATGTTACCGGCTCATTGGCATATTCCAAATTAGCATACAGGGCGCATCTATTACTATCATTCACAATATAACGGTAATAAGTTTCACTATCATTGCCCATTTTTGGATCGCGCGGCAAATTATTTAAAAAACTCTGATACTGTGGATTTTGAGTAATCAGCTCATTAGCAACCAAGGCTAAGTCATACTCACCTGGCCCGGCCTGAGGCAGATAACAAGATAAAGATAAAAACCTACCGATCTGGGCTATATCAGCTTTGCGTCTGGCATCCCTGGCTTTATCCCGCCCGGCAACTAGATAAACTAAAACAATTGAGGCTAAGGTACCGATGATGGCAATAATTACCAATAGCTCAATAAGTGTGAAACCAGATTTTTTTGGTAACATGAATTTTTACTAAAAATGAGGCCCAATCACCCGAATAAGCTCTTCGATGGTGGTGGTGCCAGCCATGACTTTTTTAATAGCGGCCTGCCTTAAGCTTAAGACGATTTTACTTTGCAGCAACTGCCTAAGTTCAGCTATGGGCTTTTCTTCCACAATTGCTGTCATTATTTCATCGTCAAATTGAATAACTTCATAAATACCAGTACGACCAAGATAACCGCTATTATGGCAGACGTCACAGCCCTGACCTTTTTTAAAATCTGCTGTCGCCACTTCTGCGCCTAGTACTTTGGCCTCAGCATCAGTTAAGCTATAAGACTGAGCGCAATTGGTACATATTTTTCTAACCAAGCGGCTGGAAATAACACCGGTCAAGGCATGAGCTAAAACTGAACGAGGCACTCCCATTTCCATTAAGCGAATTATTAAACCGGAAACATCAAAAGTATGGAACGTGGAAAACACCAAGGTACCGGTTAAGGCTGCCTGCAAAGCAATCTGGGCAGTTTCACTATCACGAATTTCACCAAGCATAATAACATCCGGATCCTGCCGTACCGCCGCCCTCATCGCTAAAGAAAAAGTTAATCCAACTGACTCATTAACCTGTAACTGACGAATATTAGGTACGGAAAATTCCACTGGATTTTCCAAAGTGATGATGTTTCTTTGTGGTGTGCTTAAGCTATTGAGAATGGAATACAATAAAGTTGTTTTACCAGAACCGATCTGCCCGGTAATTAAAATCATGCCATAAGGCGAAGCGATTATATTTTTCACTGTAGCCAATTGTTCCGGTTCAAAACCAAGCTCACTAATTTCCTTAACAAAAGCCTCACGGTTAAAAAGCCGCAGCACCACCGCCTGACCATGCACCGTCGGCGAAGTTGAGACTCTGATATTGTAAACCTTATCTTTATAAATAAATTCAAAATGGCCGTCTTGCGGTAGATGATGCTCAAACAAATCCATTTCCGACACTACCTTAATGCGTGAAGTAATGGCTTCTTGGGGAAAATTAGTTAAACCGCTAATTTGATAGAGCAATCCATCCACCCGAAAACGAACATTGAACTGCTGGCCATTTGGTTCAAAATGAACATCACTGGCCCCATATTCAATGGCGTTGTTTAGTATCTGGTCCAAAATGTCACCAGAGGTTGCTTTAGATAAGGGTGCAGTCATAGTTAACAATCTAACTTATAACAGAATAACTAGATCTATAATGATTATACCATAAATAAACCCTCCCTTTTGAACGGTTTAGGGAGGGTATTTTATTCATCTGATTCATTTCCTGAATCATTCAGAGCACATGAGTCAGAGTCATAAACGGCTACTTGCGTTGGATGTAATGGCTTATTACATGGCTCATAACGGCACTTTCTGCCATGGGGATGACTTTTGGGAGTTAGCCACCCTTTATCATTACATGTCTCACAGCCTAGACCACCGCAGTCATCACACTGTACTGAATTTGACGGGTAGTTTTTGTCTTTGGGTATATCCAAGATATAACTCCTTATGTTATTGTTGTTTTGATCTTTAATTTAATAGCACCTTACAATTTATTATTTATAAAGTCAATAATAAAAACCACCCTTACGGGTGGTATGAATATGGTAATCCTATGGGGATTTGTCATCCCTGCGAGAGATCACCTATAGGGTGAAACCCCAGTTTCCTGCCTGCCAGCAGGCAGGACTCCGTGACCCTGAAGAAGAAAAAATCATTTGCTTGGTAGCCTCATGGGGATTTGAACCCCAGTTTTCTCCGTGAGAGGGAGACGTCCTAGACCGGGCTAGACGATGAGGCCATGTATATAAACGATTTTTCTCAACGTGGCGAGGAGGGAGACGCTTGCCCCGCAACGAGCTTTGCTCTGGTGCGCGGGTCCTAGACCGGGCTAGACGATGGGACCGCGGCAGAAATAATACGCGTTACTTAAGTTTACGTCAATACTCTAAACCCAGGGCGGCGATTGTCGCACTAACAATTCCCCTGCCCTTTCCGGCTCCAACATAATACCTTTAACAATCCGCTCACATCTTACTCCTTGACTGCCTTTAACTAAAATAATATCTCCTTTATTAACCTTTTGCTGAATTAACTTAATGGCTTCTCTAGTATCAGTTACATGCCAACTTTCATCATAAGCTAACCCCGCTGCTTGAGCGCCTTTTGTAATATTTTCTGAAGCAGTTCCGACGGTTACCAAATAATCAACTTTACTATCAGCCACGCGCCTGCCAATTTCATAATGCAAGTTCTCGCTATCGGCACCCAATTCCAGCATATCACCTAAAACTGCCCAACGTTTAGCCCCAACATTTAAAGGTAAAACCTTTAAAATATCCAGCGCGGCGGCGGCCGCTTGCGGTGATGAATTATAAGTATCATCAAGTATCAAACTTCCAGTTAAGCCTTTGATTAATCTCAAGCGTCCAGCTGGCGGTTTAAATTTTTCCAAGCCATGAGTTATTTCCAAAACCGATAAGCCCATAGCCTGCCCAACTGCCGCCCCGGCCGCCGCCATACTCACTACTGGCTGACCAACTGTTTCCCGAATTAAAACGGGTACCGTACTGCCGCCAACTGCCAGCCTAAAACTCACCCCCTGAATCGTACTGTCGGGTAACTTACTAATATCTATGCCAATTAACCTAACAACCGCCGACCTGTCTTCACCATAACCAATTACTTTAGCTTTGGTTTTATTTTTTATTAATTCAACGGCGGAAAAATCAAAATTCAATACCGCCGTGCCCTGGAGCGGCAAACTGGCAATTAATTTACTTTTTTCCATAGCTACACCCTCAACTGAACCAAAAAATTCCAAGTGAGTGGCCGAGATGGCTGTAATCACTGCCACTTCCGGCCGAGCGATCGCCAGGAGATAATTCATATCACCAGGGTGATCAACACCATATTCTAAAACTAAAACTTCAGGATAATCTTTTTGCTTAATTACTAGATGCTTGATTGCCCGGATTAATATTCCTAGCCAAGCCAACAGATTCCGATAACCTGAATCTGGCTCGCCTAATATAGCCAAAGGCAAACCAATTTCATTGTTAAAATTATTTTGCGCCTGCCCGACTCGCCAGCGTTCAGCTAAAACAGCGGCGATCGCTAAACGCGATCCGGTTTTGCCAACCGAGCCAGTAACCCCAACTATTCGGGGATGATAACGGGCTATAAATACCCTAGCTAAAATTTTTAAAACCTGTTGTAAAATAATTTTCATTTAAGCTATGCTATTTAACCTCACGCTGAGGCGGAACCTGATAATACTCTAACAGGAATTTAGCTAACTCTCCAAAAACAGGCGCGGCTGAACTCTCGGCAAAAATCACATCGCCAGGTTCATTAATGCGCACTGCCATAACAAATTTTGGTGCATCTACCGGCGCAAAACCAACAAATGTACCGATGCTTTTATTAGGATCATAGCCAGCCCGATCCTCATATGGCACCTGAGCTGTACCGGTTTTACCAGCAACATAATACCCCGACACTCCGGCTTTTTTACCATGCCCTTGTTCCACTACCTGCACCAACATCGCTCCTAAAGTAGTGGCGGTTTCAGCTGTCACTGCTTGCCCGACCATCAAGGGTGCAGCCATTTGCTTGCGGCCATCTGGATATCTAACTTCCTGAACTATATAAGGCTTCATTAATTTACCTCGGTTAGCAATCGCCCCAAAAGCTGCGGCCAACTGCAGTTCGGTTACACTAATTCCCTGGCCAAAAGAAGCGGTGGCGGCATAAATTTCATTTTTTTCCTTAATAGAATCAATATTACCCGCCCGCTCATTAGGTAGTTCAACACCCATTAATTTGCCAAAACCAAATTTAGCCACCGTGGCACGAAAAGCTTCCACCCCAGCTTTACGCATGGCAAAAATTGCGCCGGTATTCAATGAGTTCTGCAGTACCTGGGTCATGGTTTGCACGCCATTGGCTTTTAAATCAGAATTGCGAATGGTATTGGGGCCGATCTTAACCTCGCCCGTATCCAAATAAGTTGTTTCCGGAGTGACCGCTTTTGCTTCCAAAGCCGCCGCCATTGTAATCGGCTTAAAAACCGAACCAGGCTCATAACTGTCGGTCACAACTTGATTACTGTAAACCAAAAGATCTTGAATGTCACCATAAGAGTTAGGATCAAAATTAGGTGCACCGCATATCGCCCTAATCGCCCCACTAGCAGGTTCAATAATAATTACGCTACCGCTCTTGGCTCCGTGTTTAGTAACCGCTTGGCTCACTGCCCCACAAGCACGCGACTGAATATTCTTATCTATTGTCAAAACAATATCCGCCCCATCCACTGCCGGCGTAATCTGTTTATCTCCTAAAACAATAATGCCGCCACCAGCTTCTCGCTGAGCCCGTAATTCACCTTGTGTTCCAGCTAAGGTTTCTTCCCAATACTGTTCCAGGCCATATTGACCGCGCCTGGTATCGCCAACAAATCCCATAAAGCCTAAAATTTGCCCATAATCCGCTTCACCTAAATAATGACGCACTAAAATGGGAGCAATATAAATTCCTGATAATTTAAGCTCGGTCACTTTTTGAGATAATTCATCGCTGACAGCCTCTTTCAGCGGTTCAAATGGATCGTCGGTTTTACTTAATTTATTTTCCAATTCAACTGGATCCATCTCTAAAACCGGAGCCAACACCGCCGCCGTATATTTAATATCCTTAACCTCTTTAGGCACAGCATAAACCTGGCCTAAGGTTAAATTAGTCGCTACTGGATAAAGACTATTAGTGAGCGAGTCTTGAACCAAAATTTCCCCGCGCTCCGGCAAAAGATCCGCTAATAAATCATGCTGCCCTGAAGCCAAAGCTTCATAAAAAGCCCGCTCACCCACTTGTAACTCATACAATCTAAAAATCAATACCCCAATGAAAATAAAAAAGACTAGTCTGATAACGGCTAATCTCTTGACTGCCGAGCTGGCTACACTAACCTTTCGGGCCATACTCGCAAATATTTGCTTACTTAACTGCTACACCAACCTGCGGTGAAGCTGCTAAGTACTCAATTTTCTCCACGGCTACATAACCTTCAGGTAATTGACCGTTTTCCGTAGTACTTTTGGAAAGTTGCTTAGTGGCCACCTCAGTTTCCAAACGCTGACTAGACACTTCCACTTCCTCTAATGTTTTCTCCAGCTCCTTAATTTCATACCCCTTGGTCGCTAAATCATTAGTTAAATATAGGTATGACATCACGCCAAAAATCAAACAACCCATAATAGCAAACGAAAATAATTTTCGACCGGTGCTAGTCTTGGTACTATTTTGATTAGGGCGTGGGGAAAAAACCATAATTGTATTTTTATTTAGAAATAATTAATTTTTACAATTTTTCAGCGATACGTAATTTTGCGCTCCGGGCTCTAGGATTTTTCTTTAACTCATCGTTACTAGCATATACCGGTTTTTTAGTAATGACCTTCAAGGTGCGGACATGCTGACAACGACAGACTGGCCAAGCCGGCGGACAAATGCAATCGCGCGATTCAAGTTGAAAAAAACTTTTTACCACCCTATCTTCACCGGAATGAAAACTTATGACTGCTAGCCTGCCCTTGGGAACGAGAACTTTAACCGCCGCTGCTAAACCGGATTTTAGTTCAGCCAGCTCGTTATTCACCGCTAGGCGCAAAGCCTGCCAAACTAAAGTTGCGGGGTGCAAGGAGCGGCCTCCGTGTCCTTTTACTGCCTGCACCACCTGAAGCAAATCATCGGTAGTGGTAAAAGGGTGCTGACGCCGTTCCTTAATTATTGCTTTTGTTAATCTACTGGCCGCTGGTTCATCTCCTTGTAAAAATATTTTCTCTAGTTGAGCGGCGGGGGCCGTATTTAAAAGTTCGGCCGCTGACATCCCGGCGCTGGGGTTATACCGTAAATCTAATAGCCCTGAAATTTGGAAAGAAAATCCTCTAGTTGAATCGGCGAGTTGAGTTGATGAGAAACCCAAGTCCAGAAGCACGCCAGCCACGTGATTAAATTTGTAACGTTTGACATAAGAATCTAGATTGCTGTATGAATCGTTAATTAAAGTAAGACGTGAAAGTAAAGATTTAAATTGCCTGACCGCCTGGTTAATAACTTGAGGATCGCGATCAAAAGCCAGTAATTTCCCCCGCGGCGCGGTGGCCTGCAGAATTGCCGCCGCATGTCCCCCGCTGCCAAAAGTGCCGTCAATCAAATTAGCGTTAGCTGACAACTTAAGACCGGCAATAACTTCCTCTAAAAGTACTGGTGTGTGCTTAATTGGCATAAGTTGGGCCACACCCGCCCCCGACTTAAACTCCTAATTCAGCTAAAGCTTCAGCAATATCACCGCTGGTTTTTTCTGTTGCCCGTTTATAATTCTGCCAGCGGGCATTGTCCCAAAGCTCCAACCGATTATAAAGACCAGCCACCACTACCTGACGTTTTATACCGGCATACTTTCTTAAATAATCTGGCAGCAAAATTCTCCCCTGACTGTCTATTTCTACATCCATCGCCCCGGCTAACATCAGGCGGGCAAAGGCGCGGGTTTTAGAGCGAGCAATAGGCAAACCGGCTAATTTTTTAGCCAACTCTTCCCAAGAATGCTTAGTGTAAAGGAATAAGCAGCTGTCTAACCCTCGGGTAACCACCGCACCTACTTTCAGATCTGACCTGAATTTAACTGGTACTTGCAAGCGTCCTTTGCCATCAAGCGAATGTTGATATTCACCAATAAACATTGTTTAGTAAAATAATTCAAACATTTAATAAATCAGTGGTTATCCACACTAGATCGACCTTATCCCCACTTTTATCCACTTTATACCACTGCTATTACATTTTACCCCACCAAAGTCCACTTGTCAATTATTAACCATCAACAATTTAGTCACATAACAGCTTTAGACAATTACGCCTTATCAGGACATAAAAAAAGCCCCTTGTTAAGGGGCTTTGGTAATGCCCACACACATATGGCGGTTTTGAAGCCAAAGCGTTAGCTTTGATAAATGTGTGTAAATATGCCAAAAACAATTAAAGAAGAAAGGTTAAG
>LCEZ01000005.1 GCA_000995845.1 Parcubacteria group bacterium GW2011_GWD2_43_10
TAAATCTGCTCTCAAATATATTCCCAACTATCAAAATTATAACATGATGAACAACTCTATCTCTAAAATGAGATTTAGCTTTGCCCAAATATGCCCCCGTAGCTCAGCCCGGATAGAGCGTCTCCCTCCGAAGGAGAAGGCCTGAGGTTCAAATCCTCACGGGCGCATAACCATGAAACGATTTTTGGTTTTTTCCCAAGCCGATCTTAATTCAGTAGTAATATCTGCCTTAGCTAAATTAGCTGGCGAGCAGGCGACGCTGTTACCTGAGTCGGTGAAAGTTGAAGAAGGCGATTGGAGTGTAGGCTCTTCTGGTCGTTTGTTTTTTAGTAATTTAACCGCCCGCGGGCAGTTTTACAGCCGGTTGCCGCTCCATTATTGGTCACAGGAAGTTGCTGGCAGGCCGATTAAAGAAGTTACACAAATTTTATCTGATAAGCCTGGTGTGGATAAGGTTGAAATAAGGTTATATCCGTTTTTTTTCTCTAATATTAGCCAAAAAATACCAAAAAACCAATCTAATATCAGGTTCACCCTTGACACAAATTAGAAAACTTCTATACTAGAGTAGCACTTATTTTCAAATTAACAGCCTTTTTGAAGTGCATAAAAGGGTCTAAATAAAGTAGGCTTAGCCTTAAATCTTGAATAGACAACTTCAAGATTTGGCATTTTATTTGTTGTCATAAAGCTCTATTTAGCTATAGTGATACGCCTACATGGATTCGGCAACTGATTCGTCTCTACAATCAAATATTCAGAGCAACTCCAAGGGCTTCTTGGAAGTTGAAGGCGTGGTGGAGGAACTTCTGCCCTCAGCTAATTTTAAAGTGAAACTGGATAATGGCCACGAGATCCTAGCTCACCTTTCCGGCAAAATGAGAATGTTCAAAATCAGATTATTGCCGGGCGACAGGGTTAAAGTGGAAATGACCCCTTATGATTTAAGCAAGGGTAGAATTACTTATCGTTTTTAAATGTTATGAAAGTTCGCGCTTCCGTAAAAAAGATATGTGCCAAGTGCCGCGTTATCAGACGCGGTAAAAAGCTTTTAGTTATTTGTTCAACGCCTAAACATAAACAAAGACAAGGATAATTTTATGGCTCGTATTGTCGGTGTAAATTTACCAAAGAATAAAAGAGTTGAGATTGCTCTCGGCTATCTTTATGGTATTGGCTTGCCTTTATCTCAGAAAATTTTAGAAGTTACCAAGATTGATCCCAATATCAGAACTGATGATCTCACCGAGGAGCAAGTTAACAGATTACGCGATTATATTGAAAAAAATTACCGAGTTGAAGGCGATTTACGCCGTGAGGTGATGATAAATATCAAGCGTCTTAAAGAAATTGGTGCTTACCGGGGTGATAGGCATGCCAAAAAACTCCCATCCAGAGGCCAGCGTACTAAGACTAATACCCGCACTGTGCGGGGTAATGTGCGCAAGACTATGGGTAGCGGACGTAAGCCGGCGGCACAAAAAACTTAATTTATGAAAGCAGAAGAAAAAAAACCAGTTAGCGAAGAGACTAAGGCGAGCACCGAGGCGGCTGAAACATCAGCGCCTGCGCGCAAACGCCGCAGCAAGAAAAAGCGTTTAGTGACCCGCGGCCAGGCGCATATTTTGGCTACTTACAATAACACCATCATTACTTTAACTGACCAAACTGGAAATGTTTTAGTTAATTGTTCTGCCGGCCAAGTTGGTTTTAAGGGGCCGAAAAAATCAACGCCTTATGCCGCCGGCATAGTTGTAAGGACGGCTTTAGAAAAAGTGCGCGATTACGGCTTAAAGGAAGTTGAAGTTTTAATTAAAGGCGTTGGCGTTGGCCGCGAAGCCGCCATTAGGGCTCTTTATGCTAATGGTTTGAATTTAGTTTCCATTAGAGATATCACCCCTTCACCGCATAATGGCTGCCGTCCACCTCGGCCACGTCGCGTTTAAAGATATAATTTATGGCTAGATATTTAGGACCAAAACACAGTTTATGCCGCCGCGTCGGCGAGCGCATGTGCACTTCGGATAAGTGTCCGGTGGTTAAGCGCAATTATCCGCCTGGGGTCCACGGACCCAAAGGCCGCCCTAAGCTCACTGGTTATGGCTTGCAGCTGCGGGAAAAGCAAAAAGCCAGGTGGCTTTATGGCATCTTGGAACGACAATTCAGGCGCTATTACCAAGAGGCTATTCGTCAGCGCGGGGCCAATGACGTGATCTTACTGCAGTTGTTGGAAACTCGGTTGGATAATATTGTTTATCGCTTAGGCTTTGCCAAAACCAGAGCTGGCGCCAGGCAATTGGTTAATCACGGTCATATTTTAGTAGATGGCAAAAGAGTGGATATTCCGTCTTATCAAGTCAGGCCAGGGCAAGTGGTGAGTGTTAATCAAAACTTTTTAAAAAAACCTTATTGGCAGAATATCGCTAAAGTTTGGGGTAAACAGCCGGTAAATTATGATTGGCTGCAAATTGATGCCAAAGATATCAAAGGCCAGTTGGTGGCTCGCCCCCTGCCGGAACAAATCAAGCCGCCATTTGATATAAAATTAATCATTGAGTTTTATTCACGTTAGTTTTAGGATATTTAATCCAATTATTTTATGGAGCAAATACCATTGCCGCAAAATATTACCAGCGAAGAGCTGGCAGGTGCTCGGGCCAGGATAGTTATTGAGCCATGTTATCCCGGATACGGCACTACACTGGGCAACGCCCTAAGGCGTGTATTATTGTCGTCTTTACCAGGTGCGGCGGTCACCGCTATTAAGATCAACGGCGTTGATCACGAATTTTCTTCTTTACCCGGAGTGGTAGAGGATGTAGTTGATATTTTACTTAATATTAAGCAAGTTCGTCTTAAGGTTTTTTCCGCTGAGCCTGTTAAAATTAATCTTAAAGTTACCGGAGAAAAGAAGGTTACAGCTGGCGATCTGCAGGTAACCAGCGATGTTAAGGTTTTAAATCCCGATTTGCATTTAATGACACTAACCGATAAAAAGGCCAGTATTGACATGGAATTAATCGTTCAGCAGGGCCGAGGCTATATACCGGTGGAGGCGCGCGATAAAGAAAAGCTTGATATTGGCGTAATTGCCGTAGATGCAATTTATACTCCAGTAAAAAGAGTTGGCTACACAGTTGATAATGTTCGGGTTGGACAAATAACCAATTATGAAAAATTAACTCTAGATGTTGAGACTGATGGCGGTTTAACGCCCCTGCAGGCTGTTAAGGAAGCCAGTAAAATTATAATTGACCATTTTAAGGTCGTTATTGGTGAGCCAGGGCGTGAAGAAAAGATTATTACCGAAACGGCTGACGATTTTACCGACAACACCGCTGAATCAGTTGAAGCTAAAGTAATTAAAAAGCGTGGTCGCCCCAAGAAAGAGACTGAATAAAAAACTGAACTTATTTATTTGATTATGAGACACCGGAAAAAAGGAGCTATCTTAAGTAGAAAAATAGGTCCGCGGCGGTCATTGCTGAAGAATTTGGCCGCGAGTTTAGTTTTGTATGAAAAAATTAAGACCACCGAGGCTAAGGCTAAAGCCATCAGATCATATGTTGAGCGTTTAGTCACTAAAGCCAAAAGTCCAACCTTAGCTAATCGCCGATTATTGCTTAAGTTTTTACCCACCGAAGGTCCAGTCAAAAAATTAATTGAGGTTCTAGGCCCTCGTTACCAAGACCGACGCGGCGGTTATTTGCGGATCACCAAGTTAGGCGCCAGAGTGGGCGACCGGGCTAAAGTTGTAATTATCGAATTTGTTTAATTTATGCGTCAGCACAATAAAAGCAAAGCAACGGTGATAACAATAGATGCTGCTGGGCGTAGCCTAGGGCGCGTGGCCAGCGAGGCGGCCATTAAGCTTCGCGGCAAACACTTGGCTTCATTTGCAGCCAATAAAGTGCCGTTACTTGAAGTGCAAGTTATTAATATTGATAAAGTCCGTTTTACCGGTAGCAAGCTTGATACCAAGAAATATTATCACTTTTCTGGTTACCCAGGTGGTTTAAGGCAAACTAGCCTCCGGCAGGAATTTGCTAAAAATCCGGCGCGGCTTTTTCGCCGGATAGTTAAGCAAATGTTGCCCAAGAATAAGCTTAACAGTGTACTGTTGAACAACTTAACTATTAGTCAAAGCCGGACAGAATAATTTTATGGTTACATCTGCCAAAAAAACTGCAGCCAAACCGCCAGTCAGGCGTCGTGTCAGTAAAAGTGCTGTTAAAAAAGTAGCAGCCACACCGGTGGCCGCGACTGCGCCTGTACAAAAAATTCACCGCTCAATCGGTAAAGATTTTGTAGTTGGAGTCGGCCGCCGCAAAACGGCCATTGCCCGGGTTCGGCTGGCGACTAAAGGCAGTGGGCAAATTACCATTAATGATCAGGATTTAGCTAAATATTTTTCCTTACCTGATTATATTAACAGCGCCAAAGAGCCTTTGACCTTACTGGGGTTAGAAAAATCAGTGGATGTCAGGGTAAAAGTTTCCGGCGGCGGCAAGGCCGGGCAGGCCATCGCTGTCAGGCATGGTTTAGCCAGAGCGTTGTTATTGTTAGATGAGAATTACCGTAAGCAGCTGCGGCCAGCTGGGTTTTTAACCCGCGATTCGCGAGTTAAGGAAAGAAAGAAGCCAGGGCTTAAAAAGGCCAGACGCGCCCCGCAATTCAGTAAGCGTTAGTTTTTTTAATTGTATGTTGCCAGTCGTAATTAATAAGAGGGAGGCTATTTCGTTTGGTTGGCAAAAATTTAAATCAGATTTAGGTTATTGGCTGGGGCTGATGGCAATAGCGCTAGTGGTTTTTGTCGTGCCTACTTATATTGCCAAAAATTTAACCGGGGTAGCTGATGGCTTATCGTTTATGGTTACTTTAGCCGCCTGGGTGCTGCAATTGGCTGTCGGTTTAGGTTTAATCGGTATAAGCTTAAAAGTAAACGACGGAATACAACCGCCAGTTTCTTATTTGTTTGGTTATTTTAATTTTATTTGGCGCTACTTATTAGCCAGCTTGCTGTATGGGCTGATTATTTTTGTTGGCTTGATTCTTCTACTTATTCCAGGTGTGGTTTGGGGTGTTAAATACAGCTTATTTGCTTTTTTTATAGTGGATAAGGGCGCTCGGCCGTTAGAGGCGTTGCAGCTTTCAGCTGACGCTACCCAAGGAGTTAAAGGACAGCTTACCCTATTTTTGTTATTACTTGGTTTGATTAACATGGTTGGGGCGATTGCTTTTGGCGTGGGCTTATTGGTCACTATGCCTATTACTTATTTAGCTTGGGCGCGCGTTTATCGGCAGCTGTCTTCGCGTCCGCCCGTGCCAGTATTAAATCAATCAACCAAGCAAGCAGCTTAAGTAAATAATTAATCTTAAAATAACCGTCCCCCTAGGGAGACGGTTATTTGGTATAATAACCCCATGACAACTGAACCGGCCGTTTTAGCGCGTAACACTAGTTACTTCACCTTAGCTCTGGTTGCTCAAAAGGTGATTTCTTTTTTGTACTTTACTTTCCTGGCGCGCCTGTTGGGGCCAGCGTCAATCGGCAAGTATGTTTTTGCCTTATCTTTAACTACTATTTTTTCAGTTTTACTTGATTTAGGCTCAGCTAATGTTTTAACCCGGGAAGTAGCCCGCGAGCCTGGTTCAGCTGAGCGCTACGCTCGGCTAATAATTGGTTTCAAGCTGGCGGTGATGCTGGTGGTCGTAGGTTTGGCAGCAGCCTTTGTTTGGTTGACTGGCTATCCACTTATAACGCGCCAGCTGGTTTATATTGCGGCCGTGGTTATGGTCTTGGATTCTTTTACTTTGACAGCCTACAGCACCATTCGCGGTTTTCATAATTTAATTTGGGAATCAATCGGCACAGTCTTGATGCAGGCCGTGGTCGCTGGCGGTGGCTTGGCCGTATCTTTTTTCACTCACGACTTAAGATGGTTTATGGCCGCCCTAGCCTTGGCCGCTTTAGTTAATTGTGGCTATTCTCTTTGGCAATTACGCTGGCGCTATCTAATTAAACTAAAGCCTCATTGGAATGTAATTGATTATAAATTTCTTGCTCGATTGACCTGGCCATTTGCTTTGGCTGCAGTTTTAACGCGCCTTTACGGTTATCTTGATACCGTGTTGCTGTCACTGTTATCGGGCGATCAAGCCGTGGGTATATACAGCGTGGCTTATAAAATAACTTTTGCCCTACAGTTCATTCCGGCGGCTTTTTCGGCCTCGCTCTTCCCTGGGTTTAGTGCTTATTTTAAGCAGGCCCCGGAAAAGCTAGCCGCTACTTTTATGCGCGGCTGTATTTATTTAACTGCCATTGCTGTGCCGGTAGCCTTAGGCATTATTGCCCTGGCACCAGAGATTATTCGTAAAATTTACCCGGCCTTTACCGATTCAATTGTGCCGCTGCAAATTTTGATATTTAGTTTGATTTTCCTGTTCTTAACTTTCCCGGTGGGTGCGTTACTGCCGGCTTGCGACCGGCAATTAAGGCAAACTGGAAATTTAGCCTTAGCCGCCGGTTCAAATTTAATTTTGAATTTAATCCTTATTCCGATTTGGGGGCCACTAGGTGCGGCCGCGGCTTCATTAATTTCCACTTTAGTATTGTTGTCAGCCGGTTGGCTGGTAGCGCGGCAGTTAGTAAGATTGGATAATAAATTTTTAAGCCAGCGGCTGGGGGCAATAATGATTGCTGGGTTAATAATGTTAGTCCTGGCCTGGTGGCTAAAGTACTACATTCATTTTTTGGCAGTAGTGCCGGTAGCTGGAGTGGTTTATACTGCTTTACTTTTAGGTTTGGGCGGCGTAACCCGGCAGGAAATAAAAGAATTGACCAGAGTTATTTTAAAGCGTCAGCCGGTTCAATAATATGGCCAAACTTTTATTAATCACCAGCGATTGGCCGCCTCGGATGGGAGGCGTGGCTAATTATTATTACGGCTTGCATCATAATTATCCGGAAGCCATAGTGCTCACCAATGTTATCGGCGCTCAAGGCGAGCGAGTAATTAAAACCAGCTGGACCTGGCCAGGCTGGCCCAAGTGGCTACCGTTATTATGGCTGGTGCCGTATTGGAAAAACAAACTCGGGATTAAATTTTTAGCAGCCGGGGAAATATTGCCAACCGGCACGGCCCTTTTACTTACCCGTTTGACCTTTGGCTGGCCGTACCTGGTTTTTTTGCACGGGCTGGATATTCAGCTGGCGCAGTGTAATTTTTGGAAAAGGTTTTTAAGCCGTCAGATTTTAAAGCGGTCAGCTGGGGTTATTGCCAATAGCAATTTTACCGCCCAATTAGCCGTAGCGGCCGGGGCGCGGGCAGGTTCGGTTGAAGTTATTTATCCAAGTGTTAGCCCGCAAACTGTCCGGCCGGAAGTTATTGTTGATATTAAGCAACGCTACCAATTAGAAAACAGAATAATAATTTTAACGGTAGCGCGGTTAGTCGAGCGCAAAGGCATCACCCGGGTAATAGAGGCTATTGCTCAAGTAGAAGAAAAATTTAACAATTTAGTTTATGTAATAGTGGGGGATGGTCCAGCCAAAGATCAGTTAGCAAAGCAAAGCTCTCGGTTGAAATCCAGAGTTATTTTTACAGGAGCAATTTTAGATGAAGAAAAATTCGCCTGGTATCAGCTCTGTAGTATTTTTATCTTAACACCCCTGCCTGATAAAACTGACGTTGAAGGTTTTGGTATTGTATATTTGGAAGCTCAGGCCGCCGGCCGGGCAATTATAGCGAGTCGGGTGGGCGGCGTGCCGGAAGCAGTGGGTGAAGCTGGAATATTTATAAATTCAGCGGCTGAATTAGCCGCTGGCTTGCAGCGGTTATTGTCAGATGATAAGGCTAAATTAAACTTAGCTGCTATTGGGCGCAGTCAGTCTAAGAAATTCAGGACTGCCGGCCAGGCGGAAAAATTCAATAAGTATATAAAAAACCTGAATAGCTAAATTGTGAAGACTATTCAGGTTTAAGTTTAAGCTGGCTCTGGTTGGTGGTTTTTTTGTGAAGAAACAAAAAAGTAGAGGCGTAAAGGTGAGGGTAAGCCCTCAATTTCCACTAGACAAGGTAAATGGTGATTTTCAATAGGCGTTATTAAGCGTTTGATCACGCCAATTTTTGTTTCGCCGTCAATTGGCATAATGCCGGCGCGGAGGCTGTTGTACGTTATACATTCGCCTACCCGGGTTATTATATCCCCGTCCTGGTTGGGTGTAATTATTGTTGTTGTTATAAATTTTTTTTGATCTTCGTCCTCGTAGTAACCAGTAACAGTTCTATCCCCAAAAGGGATTTCAAGAAGATTGTCAGGCTTTTCCATTTTTACCCTTTGATTTTGTAGTTTGGTGTTGGTGAATTATAATTAGGTAGTTCCTTTGTATACCATTTTCTTCAATACGTCAAAACCCGAGCTATGCCCGTACCCAACTCTACTATTGATATTGTGATGTTCAATATGTCCTCATACACCGATTGGCAGCACGGTATTGCCAACCGGAATATGCATATTTTGCATACTTTGTTGGCCGATAGCAGGGTGCGGAAGATAGTGGCTATTGATTACCTGCCTTTTACCTATAAGCGAGCTGTCAGGCAGTGGTTCCAGAATGTGCTTTCCGGCCCTGCTGGGCAGGTGCTGGGTCGCGGCTGGGGTTATAAACTTACAGCCCTCAATAATTATGAAATAGAAAAAACTGGCTATGTCATGCCTGGTGCTGGCGGGCCAGATGAAATCAAACATAAGTTGCTGGTTTATTCCTCGGTCCAGTCGGCTTGGAGCGAAACAGCATTTTATCGCCGCTTGAATCAAGAGCTAAAGCGCCTGAATTTGAAAAATATTGTGCTTTGGTCGTACCTGCCGACCTTTGTCGGCTATTTTGGTTCAGTGGGCGAGCAAGTGGCAGTGTTTGACGCAGTGGATAATTGGCTGGAACATTCTTCCTACATTAAGGTTAAAGAAAGAATAAAGGTTAATTATCAAACCATCCGCACTAAGGCTGATCTTATTTTCACGACGGCCGCTGACTTGGCTAAGTTATTTAATTTGCCTGAAGGCTGTATTTTTGTACCCAATGGGGTTGATTTTGAAAGAATTAATCAGGCACCGCGCTTAACTGGTCGGGATATTGCCCAACTGCCGCGGCCGATCATTGGTTATATTGGTACTATCCAAGAAGACAGGGTAGATGTGGAGTTAATCCGATATTTGGCGGAAGCTAATCCGCAAAAGTCGTTTGTTCTTATTGGTGGGGTTTGGCCAGGGCTAAGAAAAAAAATAAAAGAAAGATTGCAGTCACTGCCTAATCTACATTTTTTGGGACGCAAATCATTCCGGGAAACGCCGCAGTATTTGCGTGAATTTGATGTGGCCATAATTCCGCATTTGCAAAACGAGTTCAATCGCCATACCAATCCGATGAAACTTTATGAATATTTAGCCGCTGGCAAGCCAGTGGTGGCTACGCCCGGTGCCGGTTTGGATGAATTCAAAGACCTGGTTTATTTAGCAGCTAAGCCAGAAGACTTCAATCAGGCGTTGATCCAAGCCCTGCAGGAGAATGGCAATGAACTTAAAGAAAGAAGAATGGTGGCGGCCGCTCATGAATCCTGGACCGAGCGGGTGAATGTGATGCTGGATAAAATTTTTGCAAAATTGGATAGTTAAATAAATATTTTAATGCTGAACTTTGTAATGAAAGATTGATTTTATATTGGCTAAAGTGACCAAAAAACAGTAAAATTAAGCCATATGGCCGAAGGCAAATTTTCTGTAATAATCGTATCCTGGAATGTTAAAGTAGAACTGGAACGGTGTTTGGCTAGCTTAATGCGCGAACGCAATGGTGAGCCAGGCTTTACCGTAACGGTAGTGGATAATGCTTCAGCTGATGGCACAGCTGCTATGGTGCGGCAAAAGTTCCCCGACTTCAAATTAATTACCCAGGAAGAGAATATTGGTTTTGCTCGGGCTTGCAATTTAGGCGCTCAAGATAGCCAGGCTGATTATTTGGTTTTCTTAAATCCGGATACGGAGATTACTACTGGATTTTTTTCTGACCTGGAACGTTCATTTATCCATCACCCCCAAGCCGGAGTAATTGGCGGGCATATTATAAATCCTGACGGCAGTACTCAACCCTCAGTCAGAAATTTTCCCGGGCTTTGGGTTGGTTTACTAGAAGCTACTAAATTGCTTGGCCGCTGCCCTTGGCTGGCGCCTCAGTATTTATTGCCCCAGTTCAATTATAGAGAAACACAAGCGGTGGCGCAGGTGATGGGTGCATGCTTGGCGGTTCGGAATAGTGTTTGGCAGGAACTTGGTGGTTTTGATAACAAATTCTTCTTGTGGTTTGAAGAAGTTGATTTTTGTAAGCGTGTTAATTTAGCCGGTTATGAAGTATGGTATGATCATCACATCAGTTTAGTGCACATTAAGGCCAGCAGTTTTTCCCAAATATCAGCTACCGCCCGCCACCGTTATTTTATGAAAAGCCTGGTCCGTTATTTATATAAGCATGTTGGCCTAGTTAGTGCCGGCTTAGTTTGGCTATTAAGCCGTCCCTGGTTTATCGTTAGTTATTTTTATGATCACATTATTTCCCCAAAAACTAGCCAAGCTGACTAATTTCCAGATGGGTGCTTTGGTTTTTGTTTTATTATTTTTGTTGGATATATTTTCAGCAATTGGCTGGTGGTCGTTAGGTTTTAGCAGTGTTTTAACGGCTGTCTCAGTTTTAGCCTGGGTATTAGTAGCTATTAAAAATTTGCCCCTAGGTGTTAGTTTACTTTTAGTTGAATTAATAGTGGGCAGTTTTGGGCGCCTGACCGAGTTTACATTCGGCAGTACAGAAATTTCTTTGCGCCTGGGGTTATTTATAGCAGCTTTTGGTTTAATGCTTTATCAGATTGCCTCCGATCGCCAGCATATAATTTTTCGGCACAGCTGGCGCTGGTGGTTTGCCGGGGCGTTAGCGGTGCTGGTATGGGCGGCAGCTTGGAGCTATTACAATTGGAATTCATTGAATGATTTATTTTTAGATGCTAATGGTTATCTTTATATTTTATTACTGCCGTTATTTTTACAGGCTTTTGAGCAAGCCGGCCAAGAAAAAATATTGCATTACGCTCGCGTTGTCTTTATTCCGGCAATCATCTGGTTGAGTGTTCGCACTATTGTTTTACTGTATTTATTTACGCACTTCAGTGCTGAGGCGCTGGTCCCAGTTTATCAGTGGTATCGTGATTCCGGTTTGGGGGAAATTACTCCAGCCGGCGGCGGGTTTTTTAGGGTGTTTTCCCAAAGCCATATTTATGCTTCGTTAGCAAGCGTCATTGGCTTTGCCTGGTTGTGGCGTTATTTGGGGCAAAATTCAAAAATTCCGCTACTTCATCCCATGATATTTTTCACTTTAACCAGTTTAATCACCTTGATCGCTTCATTGTCTCGCAGTTTATGGCTGGGGGCAGCGGCGGCTTGGTTTTTAATTCCTTTACTTGCCTTGCCGGGCAAGAAACTTATCAGCCTGACTAAATACTTATTAATCTCAATTATTCTTATTGCTTCAGCCGCGGGTATGGTTTTAGCCGTCGCCCGGGTTAATTGGCCGGTTAAGTCTTTAGGCTCAGCTTCGGCGCAAGTATTTGCCAATCGTTTTGGCACGGAACCGGCCGGGCAGGCGCGCTTGGCCTTGCTCAAGCCCTTAGCCGAAGCTATTAAACACAATTTTATCTTAGGTCGTGGTTTCGGCGCTACAGTGCTGTATTATTCCACAGATCCCCGGGCCGTAGCGGGTAGTGCTGGCGGTTCCGGCTTTACCCTTACTTATGCTTTTGAATGGGGCTGGTTGGATTTCTGGTATAAATTTGGCCTGATTGGCTTGCTCGTGTTCACTGCTTGGCTGGCTGTGCCGGTAATGCGCGGTTTAAAACTGTGGCATAATCAAAATCCAGCCGGCGCGGGCGCTTTAGCCTTAGTAGCGCTTTATGTAACGCATTTAACCACGCCTTATTTAAATCACCCCCTAGGCTTAGGGGCAGTGCTAGCTTTAGGGACTTTTGTCATATCGTCTGTTAGAAAATAATTATGCAGCGGCAGCCAACTTCAATTCACCTGGTAGTATATAATGGTGCCCCCTGGTTGGGCTGGTGTTTGGAATCAGTTGCCCGGCAGACTTATCAGGATTTTTTTCTGCTCATAATTGATAATGGTTCAATTGATAATTCATATACACTAGCCCAAGAATTTTTAGCGAACAACCCTACGCTCTCCGCCCGGGCCCGGTTAGTCAGGAATAAGCAAAACATCGGCTTTGCCCGCGGCCATAATCAGGCCATAGCCTGGACGGAGAGTGATTATGTTTTAATTTTGAATCAGGATGTTTATTTATTGCCGGATTACTTGAAACAACTGGTAAAAAGTTTAAGTAATCAGGAAAGAGCCGGAGCAGTTTCCGGGAAAATTTTAACCTGGCCGTTTAATGGTGAAACTTTTCATGCTTCCGAACTGTCTAAATTACCAAAAAATTATTTTGATTCGGTTGGGCTGGCAATAAAACGGAGTCGCCGGGTAGTGAATATGGCCCAGGGTGAGCAAGATACGGGACAGTATCGGCAATCTTTCCGAGTGTTTGGCGTGCCTGGGACGGTGCCTCTTTATCGCCGGCCGGCTTTGCAAGCGGTATCTTTGGCCGGTGAAATATTTGATGAGGATTTTGTTTCCTACAAAGAGGATGTAGATCTGGCTTGGCGCTTGAACTTAGCCGGTTATGAATCTTGGTTAGAGCCTAAGGCGGTAGCCTATCATGACCGCAGCTTGGCGCACGGGCGCGGCTTGCGGCAGGAGTATAAAAAGCGTAAGGGCCGCCCCCACGACCTTAAAGTTTATTCCTGGGTAAATCATTTGGCTGTGCTCATAAAAAATGACGGCTTTATAAATTTCTGGCGCGATTTTCCTTGGATTGTAACTCACGAGCTGGCTAAAGCCTGTTTTTTGCTGGTGACTGATCCGATAACGATTTTTAAAGGCAAGTTAAGACTGTTAAGGCTGGCCCCGCGATTTTATAAAAAACGCCGCGCCCTAAAACCAACCCACAAAATCAAATACCGTGAGTTGCGCCACTGGTGGTCGCAGGCTAAGGTAGGGGGCAGGCAGGTATGAAGTTATCAATCATAATCCTCAACTATAAATCGGCTGGCCTAACGCGCCAGTGCGTCAAAGGCATATATGCTGCCAAGTCAGCGCTGGATTTTGAAGTGATCGTGGTGGATAATGCTTCAGGCGATGGCTTGCAGCCCTGGCTTACCGAACACTATCCGCATGTTAAGCAAATTTCTTTGCCAAACAATAAAGGCTATGCCGCCGGCAATAATGCCGGAATCCGGCAAGCTGGGGGCGAATATATTTTAATTTTAAATCCTGATATCACCGTTCTGCCAGGCAAACTGGAAGCTTTGCTTAAGTTCATGGATGATCACCCCCAATGCGGCTTGGCTGGCCCCAGGTTAGTGAACCCGGACGGCAGTTTGCAATATTCCACTTATAAATTTCCTTCATTTTGGCTGCCTTTGTTCCGCCGCACCTTTTTAGGCAATATTCCAGCACTCAACCCCTGGTTAAAGGATTATCAAATGATGGCCTGGGACCATAAAGAGGCGCGGGCAGTGGATTGGCTCCTGGGTGCTTGCCTGATCGTGCGGCGGCAAGCAGTTGAAGAAGTTGGGTTAATGGATGAGCAGTTCTTTTTATATGTGGAAGACACTGATTGGTGCCGTCGGTTTTGGGCTAGTAAGTGGGAAGTATGGTATGTTGCCAGCGTGGAGCTGGTACATTTTCATGAAAGGCTGTCCGCGCAAAAGCCGCTACTGTCTGCTGTGTTTAGTAAAATAACATGGATCCACATTTCATCCTGGTTCAAGTATTTTCAAAAGTGGAAATAATCATTAATCTGCTGCCTTATGTCATTGCTCCATAAAAAAATCACACCCTTGTCCTTTATCCGAAGTTTTTCCGTAGTGGTCGGCCTGGTGCTTATCTGGCGCGGTATTTGGTATCTACTTGATGGATTAGACTTGTGGTTGTTTGGGAATAATCATGGTTGGAGTGCGCTTGGCGGTATAATCTTGGGTTTGTGGATTCTGTATCTGCCGGATAAGGACCTAAAGGAAATAGAGAAGTTATAATACCGGCCAGTACCCCCAGTCCTTGACAAAGGGCATTTTAGATGCTATCTTGATTAGAATTTAAAAATTGTAATTAACTAATTCAAAAATAAACAATAAGGTGCAGTCGTGCAACAAATAAAACAAAAAACGCCATTTAAAAAAGTGTGGCGAAAAGTCAGTGGTTATATTTATTTCATCCTAGGTATTTGTTGCTGCCTGGGGATAGCTATTGGTCAATTATTGATCAATCCGCCAGTATTTAAACTAGCAGGCCTTATCGGCTTAGCCGGCGGGCTGGTAATTTCACTCGTGTTCCTGTTACATGTCAAAAAAATAATGAGCCGCATAAACTCGCCGTAAAAAATTTCTATAAATATAGATTCCATAAGCTCGTCACCTCATTGACGAGCTTATTTAATTATAGCGGATTGACAAGAACTGCAATTTTGATTAAAGTGGGACCAACAACAAATGAGGTAAAAATTGAAAAATAAAATAAATTCTCAACCAAAAACAGTCGGCCTATTTAAATTCTTTGCTCAAATAATAGCAATAATTATTATAGCTATAACAGCCGGCAGTTATATCGGCTCAATGAGCGAGGATCCTTACGGATTGATAATTGGTGCGCTAGTTGGTGCCATGGCCGGCGGGATATTATGCATTCTTAATTCTCTGAGACTAACAAAAGTAAAATAGTTAACATTAATAAAATAAGGTGCAAAATTGGAGGAAAAAAACAACACTAGTGAATCACAATCTAGCAGTTTTACAATTGTCATCCAAACACTCATATTAATAGTAGTGTTTGGGATTATAGGTGTCATTGTAGGAGTTTTTGAGAGTGCATACGACAGTCTTATAGGTTATGGATTAGTTGGCGTTGTGGTTGGCTTGGGGCTGGCTATGGTAAATATACTGCGACAAAAGTGAACAATTTACGCCCGCGAGATTTTTCCCGCGGGCTTTTTATTTAAAATTGACAACAGTCGCAATTTTAACTAAAGTGGAGTCAAACTAAAATAAGAGGTGAAAATTGAAAAATAAAGAAAAATCAACTGAACCTAAAACGCTCGGTGCATTCAAATTTTGGTTTCAAAGCATAATAATAATTATTATTACCTTAGGAGCCGGCTGTTATATTGGCTGGCACAATTCAGGATCAAATGGTCTAGTGATTGGTGCATTACTTGGTGAGATAATAGCTGGAATATTATGTATATTTAATACACTAAGGCTTATTCGAATAAAAAAATAGTTGATTTAGCCCGTGGCTTAACCCGCGGGCTTTTTATTTAAAATTGACAACGCCAGCGGTTTTTTATAAGGTAGAGCCAATACAAAAATAACGAGGTAGCAAATGAGCCAATCAGCCGGCTGCTTATGGGCCTATACTGCCAAAGCTAAAAGAGAGTACTTCTGCGACAATTGCTTTCATTATATCCGGTCAGGTCAATCATATACTCGCGAAGTCTGGGCCATGGGCGAATATTTATGGGTACACCGGTACCACGTTGATTGCCCTTATGATCCGGATGAGGATTATAATGAATATTTGCGCCTTAAGGCCGAAGAAGAAACCAGGCGAGAAAAAGCTTTATCAGACATGCCACAAGCGGCTTAACACCACCGGCAAATTAATTGCTGGTGGTTTTTATTTATGATTGACAAGGTTACAAGTTTACCCTAAAGTGGAGGCAAACAAATTAATAGGGAGTTAGAATGTATCAGAAAAAGCGTTCTTTAAACCGAATTGACCATAAGTCAGATTCAGAAAGCCCTGGCCTATTTGCATTATTAATATTGGCAATATTCGTTTTAGGCTCAGCCTACGTTTTCTATAAAGGAATCGCCAATTTCATACAATGGCTAGTTTCTTCACTCAAATTGATTGGTCAATGAAAATGTTGTTCAAAGCCCGACCCTAAACTCGGGCTTTTATTTTGCCCAGTAGTGAAACTAAGTTTCTACTACCGGGTTTGCCTTTTTCGCGCTAGTAAGGCATACTGTAACCAAGTCTTAATAATTTAAATATCACTGTTTATGTACAGTAGGTTAATCATGGCTCTAGTCATGGCTTTATTTATTAATTTTCCCTTTGTAGCCCTAGCTCAAACCAGTGCCACCACCGGCCTGGTATTGGAGGCCACAGTCGCTACCGAGTATCAAACGGCTTATGTGGGTGAGGCTTTTATTTTGGATGGCTCCAAAAGCGTGGATGACGGTGTAATTAAAACTTATGCCTGGCGCCAGGTTTCTGGCCCAGTCAGGTTCTCGCTAGCTAGCGGCGCCAAAATTAGCATAGTGCCCGGCACGGCCGGTACTTATGTTTTTGAACTTCAGGCCACTGACAGCGCGGGCTCAAGTTCAACAGTTAAAAAAGTGCAGTTAGTGGTGTCAGCCAGTGCCTATGTTACGCAACCAAATGAGTCTGACTTGGATTTTATAGCCCAGCCTACTACCACCACCAAAGAGTCTGGTGAAAAAGGCGGCACCGAGGATATAAATATCGGCGTAGGTGAATCTTCAGCTGGTCCGGCGCTATTGGAAATAGATACTATCCGCGGCGAATCGCCTGATGACGAAAAAAAGGGCAATGTGGAAATAAATTGGAAAGTGGAAGAAGGGCAAAAATTAGTACCGGTATTCTTGGAGATAGGCGGCATTGATGGTGAAGCCACTGAGACCAGCGCCAATGACAGGTTACAAACTGCCGGCCCGGTCACTGGCTGGCCAGCGGGCGGAGTTTTTGTGGCCTCAGGCGATGTGAATGGTTTAACTACCGAGCAAAAGCAGGCATTCTTAGCCACAGTCAAAACCTGGGCCGAGGTGCAGAGCGAACAAGACCTGCAGAATTTTGCCGTGGGCGTAATGATGCAGGAGGCTCAACCGGCCGAATCCCTCAGCTTGAATTACGAAAAAATTAAGTTCACTTACAATATGCCGGCCAAATGGCTTGGCATCATTCCGGCCAGTTACAAAGCCGAAGTTTCAATTGATAAGGGGGATAATGAAAATTGGGATTTTGGCCGAGTAAAAGTTAAATTCCCTTGGTATAGTTTTTTGATGCGCAAAGGCACTTCCATGAAAGAGCTAACGCAGGTACTACAGCAGGAGGCTGAGGCTAAGAAAAAAGGTAATGTGGAATTTGAGTGGAAAGTGGAAGAAGGGCAAAAGGGTGCTGAGGCTGAAGCTGAGATTACAGCAGATACCTCTGCCTCAGAGGCGGGTAAGGACCATAAAGACGAGATAGAAATTTTGTCCTGGAGTTTTGGTGCCAGGGCCATGCAGACTATTAGTAATGTGCTTAAGACCAAGCATGATACGGTGAAGAACAGCATTGGCAATATTAGATAAGTAGATATTTTTGGGCCTCGCCCGGTAGTGTCGCACCAGCGTCTACTACCAGGTTGATTTTGGTTCAATTTAGGGGCATACTAGACTTAGTGTTACGTAAAGTATTACGTAATATATTAAGTAAATATATGGCCCTAGTTAAATGCAACGAATGTGGTAAGGCAGTTTCCAATGTGGCACCAACTTGCCCTAATTGCGGTAATCCTATTCAACCAATACTAATTGAGCAAACTGCTAAAATGTGGAAGGGGCCAGTTTTAATAGCTTGGTTAGTTTTGATTGCTGGTATATTTTTATTTTTAACTACCAATGAGCAAGGAAAAGAAATAGTTAAATTTGCAATGTATTTGGGATTTTTTGGTATAGTAGTTTTTAAAGTCATTATTTGGTGGAATCATAAATAATATATTACGTATGCCAACACAGAAGAGGGAACAATCAAATATCAGAAAACTCACCAAAATCGGCGGCAAGTCGATTGGTTTAACTTTGCCGATTGAGATGGTGAGGGGATTGGGGTGGAAAGAAAAGCAAAAGGTAGTGGTCAAGCGAGTAAAGCGCGGGTTGCTTATTAATGATTGGAAAAGGCGATGATTAGGTATTATTCAGAAAGGCTTGCACCGTACTCACTGAGCTTGTTGAAGTGTAGTTCAGGGGTGAAAGTGAAGAAGATTAAAGGAGGACTTCAAATTAGGGATTGGAAACCTTAAAATGTTTTTAATAAATCATTAAATATGTCTGATTCTAAGGATGTCACAGCATATTTTGAAATAATAGATCAGGATTATTCTGGTATCCCCGCACTATTAGCTGGGTTTTTTCTTATAGCAATGCTAATTGTACCGTGGAGTTTAAGCTACAAAAAAGTACTCTATTTGGGAATATTAATGTTACTAATTTACATGTTTAGTTGGGCATATAATCGCTATCACTACCCTCGGAGTCGTAGTAAAGGCAATCGTATTATTTTAGCCATAACTTGTGATGATAGTGCACAGCAACGCCGACTGCGTGATGATTTATTAAAACATCTAAATGAAAGAATTAGTGAAGAGGGATTAGGATTTAACGTCAACGTTAAGTTGTTAAATAGGTATCAAGCTAGGCAAGTTGGTCGAATTTTAGATGAATATGTGAAAGTTAAAAATGCAGTAAGTGCAGGAGAAAAAATTAGTATTAAATCTAAGGAGGTTATTGGATGGGAACGTCTTAACGAGAAGATAGATGCCACACTTTATATTTGGGGCTCAATGAAGATGCGTAACCAGTTATATGTATTAGAAATTAACACATTAGTCAGACATATACCCATAAATCCAATTAAACAACAAGAACTGCAAGGTGATATGAGTTCGGTTTGGTTAAGGCGGGTAGTTTTTGATAAACAGTCGGAAATTAAAGGTTTTTTAATTTCGGGAGATACTTTATATATTGCTGCTAAGTATATTATTGGCAATGCCGCGCAGTTATCATTTCAATATGATACAGCCTTGAGGCTACACCTAAATTTGCTGCATCAAGTAGAGAATATGAAACTTAATAATCCTTATTACGAACCGATGAAAGTTAAATTACCAAAGTTAATAGCTAAGGATTATTGTGGTTTAGCATTACATGTAAAAACAATGCAAGAAGGGATTAGAAATACGGAATTAGCTTTAAAATATGAACCAAGTAATTATGAAGCTTATTTACTTCAATCAATAATATACTTTAACAACGGTAAACCAGGTGAGTCATATTTGGCGGTTAATAATGCACGTAGAGTAGCGACAACTGATATGACATGGCGTTATAATCTCGCTTTTTTGTTAATGTATTTTGATAAATATGAAGAGGCGCTAAAAGAATATGACACTATACTTAATACTACATTTGAAATTGAACCAATGGTTATTAATGAAGTTTTAGATTTTAATGAATCATATTTCAAAAGTAATCCTGATAGTTTAATGAGTTTGTTTATTATAGGTTTTATTTTATATAAAAAAGTAGGTAATGCTGTTTGGGCAATAAAGTATATTGACGATTTTATACAAAAAGCGGACACAGTGAAAAAGTATAATTTGTTGCTTACTAGAGCAAAACAGTATAAAACAGAAATTGATAATATACTGACGAATTATGATTAGTTGGAATGAGATAAAACAGAGAGCATTAGAGTTTTCTAAGGAGTGGGAGAATGAAACTCGCGAAGATGCTGAAGCAAAATCATTTTGGGATGGTTTTTTTGGAGTTTTTGGTTTAACACGGCGGCGTTTAGCCTCTTTTGAAGAACCAGTTAAGTTATTGAAAGGTAAGCCAGGATTTATTGATTTGTTTTGGAAAGGTACGCTGTTAGTTGAGCACAAATCAGCAGGTAAGGATTTAGACGCGGCCTACACCCAAGCTGTAGATTATTTCGCTGGCATAGAAGAGCGCGATCTGCCAAAATATGTTTTAGTTTCTGATTTTAAGCGTCTTAGGCTCTACGATTTGGAAACGCAAGAGCAGCATGAATTCTTGCTAAATGATTTTTATAAGAATGTCCGTCTTTTTGGGTTTATAGTTGGCTACAAAAAGCAAGAATATAAATCGGAGGATCCGGTAAATGTTAAAGCCGCAGAACGGATGGGGGCGCTTTATGATGCTATAGCTGAATCTGGATACATCGGACATCCGCTCAAAGTATTATTGGTCCGTTTATTATTTTGTTTGTTTGCAGATGATAGTTCGGTATTTGATGTTCCAGGTATATTTCGCCAGTATATTGAGCTTCGTACAAATACAGATGGTAGTGACTTAGGTGCCCACCTTACAATGATTTTTCAAACACTAAACACACCCAAAGATAAACGACAAAAAACACTAGATGAGGATTTGGCTACGTTCCCATATGTAAACGGAATGTTGTTTGCTGAAAGTTTGCCATTACCATCTTTCAATAGTGCCATGCGAGAACGTCTTTTGAAGGCTTGCTCTTTTAATTGGAGCCGTATTAACCCCGCTATATTTGGTTCAATGTTCCAGTCGGTAATGGATAAGGTGACGCGGCGTAACCTAGGGGCACACTATACCTCGGAAACAAATATACTAAAAGTTATAACACCTCTCTTTTTAGATGACCTAAGGCAAGAGTTGGAAGCATGTGGTAAAAGTATTTCAAAGTTGAATTCATTTCATGATAAACTCTCGTCGCTTAAGTTTTTGGATCCAGCATGTGGTTGTGGCAATTTCCTTATCATTACTTATCGCGAATTGCGTATATTGGAAATAGAGCTGCTTAAGCGGCGTTATGGCGTTAATCAGATGCTAGGGTTTGATATAGCAAATCTTATTCGGATAAGACCAGAGCAGTTTTACGGAATTGAAATAGAAGAGTTCCCAGCTCGAATAGCTCAGACAGCTATATGGTTAATGGATCACCAGATGAATGAGCTGGCGAGTGAAACATTTGGCAAAAATTATTCCCGTTTACCTCTTACTGACGGCGCAAAAATAATAATAGAAAATGCACTAACCACTACTTGGGAAAATGTGGTGCCGAATAATGAGTTGGCGTATATATTTGGCAATCCGCCTTTTATTGGCTCTAAACTAATGACCAAAACTGAGCGCAAAGAACTTATTTCTTTGTTTGGTGAGGATTCTGGTGCAGGCGTTCTTGATTACGTTTCTGCTTGGTATATAAAAGCAGCACGTTATATTCAAGGTGTGTCTATTAAGTGTGCTTTTGTTTCAACCAATTCTGTTACTCAAGGAGAGCAGGTTAGTATTTTATGGAAAGAATTGTTTAGACGGTATGGTATTAAAATTCACTTTGCTCATAAAACATTCAAGTGGAGCAACGAGGCGCGTGGTAACGCGGCGGTGTACTGTGTGATAATAGGCTTTGCTTGCTTTGATTGTGCTGATAAGCGCTTGTATGAGTATGAAGATATCAAAGGTGCGGCCCATGAGGTTAAGGTAAAGAACATAAATCCTTACCTTATTGATGCTCCTGATTTGGTAATTGAAAAGCGTAGTAAGCCTTTGTGTGAAGTGCCGACAATGAGTTTTGGTAATATGCCTCTAGATGGGGGACATTTATTGTTATCGGATAATGAAAAGATAAAGTTATTAGAGATTGATTTGAAGATTGCTAAATTTATTAAACCGTTAGTTAGTGCTAAGGAATTTTTAAATGGTGAAAACCGTTGGTGTTTATGGTTAGTTGATACTAAACCAGAAGAAATACGTCAAATAGCTGAAGTGATGAAACGAGTTGAGTTAGTAAAGGAATTTCGTTTGGCCAGCAAAGCCCCATCAACACAAAAATTTTCTGCTACACCAGCATTATTCCGTGATAGGAATAATCCTGATTCTGCTATTGTTGTACCCCGCGTGTCATCTGAAAATCGCAAGTACATTCCTATGGGGTTTTTCGGCAAAGATTATATTGTGAGTGATACGTGCATGAGTATTCCGGATGCCACACTGTACCATTTTGGCGTGCTAGAGAGCGAAATGCATATGGCATGGGTAAGTTATGTGTGTGGTAGATTGGAGAGCCGTTTCCGGTACTCTAAAGACATTGTTTATAATAATTTTCCTTGGCCAGAAAATCCTAGTGTAGAAAAGGTGAAGGCTATTGAGAATGCTTCACAAACTGTATTAGATATACGTGCAAAGCACCAAGGTAGTTCATTAGCAGATTTGTATGATCTACTAACCATGCCACCTGATCTTGTTAAAGCGCATCAAGTATTGGACAAGGCAGTGGACACAGCCTATACTAAACGATCTTTTAGCATTTCTACTGACCGAATGGAATTTTTATTCTCCTTGTATCAAAAATACCTGAACAATAAAGACTAGTGTAGATGTGACGTAACAGCTTACATACCGCAAAATGAAATTAGCTAGAAAAAGTACACAGAGTCTGATGACTGCCTATTCTGATATTCTGAAAGAACTCAGAAGGAGAAAAGTTGTTCGCACTAGTAATAGTCCAACGGGAGATTACGCGGAATTATTGGCTTGTAAAAAGTTTCATTTGAAATCAGCCCCTCCGTCAACAAAGAGTTACGACGCGAAAGATAAGAGAGGTAATAAGTATCAGATAAAGTCGAGGAGATTGACCGTTGAAAATAAAACGCAGTTGCTTGGGGTGATTAGGGGCTTAGGCAAAGCAGATTTTAAGTTTCTAATTGTAGTCATTTTCAACGAGGATTATTCCGTAAGATATTATTATAAAATGCCGAAAAAGGTGATAAAACAATATGCAAAAGTTTTTAAATG
>LCEZ01000006.1 GCA_000995845.1 Parcubacteria group bacterium GW2011_GWD2_43_10
GATAAATTCGGCTTTCAATTGCAAGAAGAAGTAAGATACTTGGGTTTTTAAATTTTATTGTAAGTGTGACGTATTTTTTATATAAAAAACGGAATGACTCTAATATGGAGGCATCCCGTTATTAATATTATTTCCCTTTATTTTCCAGAAATAGTTCGTCGATCGGTTGATTATTGTGAGCTGCTATAATAGCATTAGCAAAGACCTCGCTTATATCTAGTACTTCTATGCCATCATACTTTGCGGCTAACGGTATGGTATTCGTTACTATTAATTGGTGGAGTCCACAGCTTTGTAGACGCTGTACTGCTTGATCGCTGAATAACGGATGAATTCCAAAGCCGTATACTTTTTCAGCTTTAGCTATTTTAAGTTTCTGAACTGATAATTCAAAGGTTCCGGCAGTGTCAATGACGTCTTCAACAATTAAGCAATTCTTGCCTTCAACATCTCCAGTTAAACGCATGTGTTCAACTTTATTTGGCTGTTTGCGTCGTTTAGTAATGATAGCAATATCTTTAGCATCTAGATAATCAGCATAGTTTTCAACCCGTTTGACCCCACCGGCATCAGCCGCCACTACGATTAGGTTCGAGATTTCCTTGGCTGTAAAATGTGCTTGGAAGGTTTTGCTTGGATAAAGATGATCTACCGGAGTAGGAGCAAAGAAACCAACCACCGGATTAGAATGTAGCTCCATGGTAATAAGACGACTGATTCCCGCTTCATTCATCTCGTCTGCCCAGCGACGAGCCATAATATCCACCCGAGGTCTATCTTTAAAATCACCCCGACATTCAAAATATGGACAAACTACATTAATCCTGGCACAAGAGGCAAGCTTAGCTGCGCGCACGAGTTGTTTAAGATGTTCAAAACGTATGGCAATACCTCCAGGCGGACGGCCGTAAAGGCTGGCAATAATGTAGACATCATGTCCTCTTATACTTTGGGCGTATTGTACCCACCAATTACCATCAGCAAATACTCGAGGAACTATCATTCCAAGATCTATGCCAATATGGGTTGTAACCAGCCGAGCAAATTGCTCATCTTCTGGCAGCGAAAAAATAGCAAGTTTATCTGTCATTTTAGTATTCCTTATGTTAATGTTACGATTTTTGTTTAATTTCCGTGTTTGTTAGTCAGATTACCTTAGCGCCGGCAGGGCGAGTCAGTCAAGCCGTCTTGCACCTCTGCGCAGATACTTTACAATATAACAGTATGGATATAATTATTGGTTGTAAAAATTTTGAACTCACACCTTCTTTGCGCACATATATTGAGGAAAAAGTAGGTAAGCTGGCTAATTATTGGGATAGGATTATCCGCGCCCGAGTTGAGCTTGAGGTGGATAAAAATAAGCGCGGTGGTTTAATACACAGCGCGACCGTGACTTTGGAAGTGCCGGGGCCTGATATCAGAGTGCAAGAAGAAGCAGGCGATATGCATGCTGCTATTGATTTAACAATGCCGGTATTAGAGCGGCAGATTAAAAAGGCTAAAAATAAATTAGAGCGTACTGATTGGCGGCATATGGATAAAGCTAGGGAAAAGTTTAGGCAGTGGTACGAGCGAATGCGGGGCAATAAATAAATGAAAAAATTTTTAAAACAATGGAAGCTCGGCCGGCCCGAGCTTAATACCTCATGTTTTGATATTAGTCGTGATGGTGAGTTAGTGTTGCATGAGGGTAATTATCAATACAATTTATTTAATTTAGCACGTAAGTTTGGCACTCCTTTGGAGGCAGCCTTTCCTTTTATAGTGGAACAACGTTTAGATGATTTGAAAGATATTTTTAATCGTTCTATAAAAGCATTTCGTTACCGTGGTAAGTTTTTTTATCATTATCCCATGAAGGCCAGCCAAAATAAGGAATATGTCCTGCCCATCTTATCTGAGGGTGGTAATTTAGAGGTTACAAGCGCTAACGAACTTTGGTTAGTAAAGAGAATGTGGGAACAAGAACAATTCTCCAGTCGCATCCGTGTTATTTGCAATGGTCCTAAAACCAATCAATATTTGTCTTTAATTAGTGAACTCAGAGACAAGGGTTTAAATATAACGCCAATTATTGAAGATAAGTTTGAGCTGGCCGCCCTTTCAACTTTCCGGGGTGATGTTGGTATAAGACTAGATCCGCAAGTTAGGGTACATGGACACTGGGATAAAAAATTCAACCGGTTCGGCTTAACCGCTGAAGAAATATTATCTTTTGGGCGTATTCGAAATCTTAAGTTGCTTCATTATCACACGTCAAAGCAGTTAGAATATGTGGAAGATATTGTGGGGCCGCTTAAGAAGGCCATGCAAGTTTATGTGAAATTACGAAAAACCAATCCTAATTTGGATATGATTGATTTGGGTGGAGGTATGCCAGTGCCATTTGAGAAAAAACCATTATTTTCAACTGAAGCGGTGGTTAAGAAAATTTTACGCACAATCATGAAAGCTTGTGAAAAAGCAGATATTCCACATCCTGATGTTTTGGTGGAGTGGGGCAGTTATTTAGTAGCTCCAGCTCAATTGACCGTTTATCGCGTCTTGAGTGAAAAATCAGTTACCAATGGTTCAATTGCCAAACAGTGGTATATCATTGATGGCAGTTTTATAAATGATCTGAAAGATACTTGGGCTATTAGGCAAAAGTGGCACATTGCGCCAGTTAATCGATTGCATAGTAAAAGATTAACCAGAACTTGGTTAGCCGGATTATCATGCGACAGTGATGATAAATACACGGCTGGTGGAAAATATATACTCTTGCCGCCCCTGGATACACTGGAAGCAGGCGAGCAGCAATATTTAGCTGTGTTTGATACTGGAGCGTATCAGGATGCCTTAGCTTCGCACCATTGTTTGCTATCTTCGCCCATGAAGATCGTTATCCAAAATGGAGTAATTACAGTGGCACGCAAGCGCGAGACAGCCGAGGAAGTTGGTCGTGAATTTGGTTGGTAATAATTTAAAAAATCCTGTCCAACTTTTGTTGGACAGGATTGAAGTAGTATTTTAATTATTTGGTGGGTTGAATTCCACCTGTTTGAACCGGAATAGGTCCATAGTTATTTGTTGGGACGTATTGTCCATTCCATCTTTCGGCAAATGTTTGTTCGATCTTTAGTCGTCTGAACTGTAGCTCAATATCCATGTTTGCTGCGAGTGATAGGTTGTATTTACGAATACCTTCACCTTCAAGTACTTTAGCCTCAGCATCCAGTCTAGCTGATTCCTTCCTGCCTTCAGCTAGTGTAATCATAGCCGTCTTTTGGGCATTAGCTTGTTTGACTTGTTTCTGAGCTTCTTGCTCAGTGATTAGCAATTCTTGCTCTTTTTGCTTTACCTGTTGAGCTCGTTCCATAGTTGATTCAATCTGTTTCTCAAAAGCTTCACTCCAGTCATAATTGGTGATTTTTATTTCAGTTACTGTAACTGGATAGCTCGCAAGATTAGCTTTAGTCATCTCAGACATTGCGTTGCGTATTTTTTCTTGATTGGCTGCTACATCAAAGATGGTGTATTGTCCAGCTACCTTTTTATAATTCTCAAGTGAGGTTGCCGTAATGATTGCCAGCATTTTTTCTTCTCCATAGTGTCTCCACATAGGAACTAGTTTACCCGGAACATAGGCAAAGAAGACAGATATGGTGACACCTATACTCTGATTGTCTTTAGTTATTGCTCCGTCTGGTCCGACTTCAATCTTGAATGTGTGTTCTATCGGACGAATCGTTAATAATCTTATTTTCTGAAAAACTGGGAGGGAAAAGTTTATCCCTTCATCAAGTTCAGTGTGTTCCAATGATCCCATAGTGAAGCGCAAACCTTTTTGCCCGGAATCAATGCAAGTAACTGGATTTAAGATGAAAAATGCAAGAATAGCCCCTACAATATACAAGGCTTTTTTGTTTTTCCAGAAAGCAGATGCTTTTTGACGCAATTGATCAGTATCCATTTAGGACTCCTATAGATAGTTTTTGTTTGTGCTGATTTTATTCAGCGTTATTTATGGTCTTTTATAAATTTTTAAAGAACTGAATACTATAGCTCTTCAGGTAATTTTTGTCAAGGGTTAGTTTGGGTAAAGAGTCATCCTTGCTAAATACTCAAAAATTGAGTACAGTTAGGTTTGATTTATGCCATTTCTAGATAAACTATTTGGCGATCCAAACAAGCGGGTAGTCGTTAGGCTTGAGCCTTTGGTTGAGCGTATAAACGCGCTGGAATCTGAAATACAAAAGCTCTCAGATGATGAGCTAAAAGCCAAAACATCTGAGTTTCGGCAAAGATTTGAAGGGGGAGAAACCCTTGATGATTTATTGCCCGAGGCTTTTGCTTGTGTTAGAGAAGCGGCTCAGCGTGTGCTTGGCCAGCGACATTTTGATGTGCAGCTGGTAGGCGGTATTGTTTTGCACCAGGGTCAAATTGCTGAAATGAGAACAGGTGAAGGTAAAACTTTAACCGCCACCTCACCGGTTTATTTAAACGCGCTTCCCGGTAAGGGCGTGCATGTGGTGACAGTGAATGATTACTTGGCGCGACGCGATACGATTTGGATGGGCAAAGTTTACCACGCACTTGGTTTAACGGTAGGTTGTATTAATCATGAGATGGCTTATGTTTATGACCCAGCAGTGACAAACGAAGACGCCTCGTTGATGAATTTGCGTTTGGTGCCAAGAGTTGAAGCTTACCGGGCTGATATTACCTATGGCACCAATAATGAATTTGGTTTTGATTATTTGCGCGATAACATGGTATGGCGCGAGGAGCAAATGGTGCAAAGGGATTTGAACTATACAATCGTGGACGAGGTGGACAGTATTTTAATTGACGAAGCGCGAACACCGCTGATTATTTCGGCACCAGCCGAGGAAGCCACGGATAAGTATTATGACGCAGCTAGGTTTGTAGCTACCATACAAGAAAACACGGATTATAACGTGGATGAAAAATTGAGAGCGGCAACTTTTACTGAAGATGGCATTACCAAAGCTGAACAATTCTTCAATCTAAAAAACCTATATGCTGAGGGTGGCTATGACATGATCCATATTTTGGAATCAGCCTTGAAAGCGCGTACCTTGTTTATCCGCGATAAGCAATATGTGGTAAAAGACGGGGAAGTTATAATAGTGGATGAATTCACTGGCCGGATGATGCCGGGGCGTCGTTATTCCGAAGGCCTGCATCAAGCAATTGAGGCTAAAGAAAATGTGAAAATTCAGCGTGAATCTTTAACCCTAGCGACCATTACTTTCCAAAATTATTTCAGGTTGTATAAAAAGCTTTCCGGTATGACGGGTACAGCGGCGACCGAAGCTGAAGAATTTAGTAAAATATATAATTTAGAAGTCACTACCATCCCCACTCATCGGCCGATGGTGAGAAATGATATGGGTGACAAGGTTTATAAAAGCGAAATGGGAAAATTCCAAGCAGTGGTTAAACATATCAAGGAATTACATGAGGCTGGGCAGCCAGTGCTGGTAGGTACAATTTCTATTGAAAAGAATGAAGTCTTAGGCGAACTGTTGCAGCGCGAGGGTATTCCGCATGAAATATTGAATGCTAAGAACCATGCACGTGAAGCTCAAATAATTGCTCAGGCCGGCCGCAAGGGTGCAGTGACAATTGCTACCAACATGGCTGGCCGCGGTGTTGATATTATTTTAGGCGGCAATCCGCCCGAAGCGGGTGAAGCGGAATTTGTAAAAAAAGCTGGTGGTTTGTTTGTGCTTGGCACTGAGCGGCATGAATCGCGGCGGATTGATAATCAGTTACGGGGTCGTGCTGGCCGTCAAGGTGATGAAGGTGAGTCGCAATTTTATGTGTCGCTGGAAGATGATTTAATGAGAATTTTCGGCGGTGATCGGGTAAAGAATTTAATGGAAAAACTTGGGTTACCAGAAGATATGCCAATTGAGAATAAAATGGTTTCGCGTTCAATTGAGCAGGCACAGAAAAAAGTGGAAGGTAATAACTTTGATATCCGCAAACACTTGGTGGAATATGATGATGTTTTAAATAAGCAGCGTGAAGCTATTTACGCCCGGCGCCGAGCCATATTAAAGGCTGCGGTGGTCAATCCAGCAGAACTTAAAACTCAAGTGCAGGCCATTATTGAGGAAGAGATTGCCCAAATGGTGGCTTTTCACACTGCCTTGGAAGATGAATCTAAATGGAATTTGGAAGAGATTTACGAAGCGATTCATTCCATGTTTCCAGTGCCTAAAGATGTCAGGAAAAAGTTGGATGATATTGAAACCCAAGCGGGTGATGCTTCAGCTGATGCGGTAGCGCGCGATAAAATAATTAATTATCTCATTAGTTTAGCGCATAAATTTTATGATGAGGTGGAAAAAGCTATTACGGCTCAGGCTCGGCAATTGGCTATCCCGACAGCTGATTCTATTATGCGTGAAGCGGAAAAATCATTATCGTTGCGTGCGATTGATAGTTTATGGGTGAAACATTTAACCACCATGGATTATCTCAGGGGCAGTATTGGTTTGCAAAGTTATGGCCAGCGTGATCCGCTAGTGGAATATAAACGCCAAGCGTTCCGCATGTATAAAGATTTATTAGCTTCCATCAGGCGCGAAGTGGCTTATAATATTTTCAAAGTTGGTGTATCTCAGCAAGCGGCTCAAGCCGCACCACCCCGCCGGCAAATGCAGGAGCAAGGGCCGGCCAAAACCCAGGCCGAAGCAAAAAGTGTATTTTCTTCGGCTGTTTCTTCCACTGGCGGACCAAGTTGGGCGTAATGATCCTTGCCCTTGTGGTAGTGGCAAAAAGTATAAGAAGTGTCACGGGGCGTAGAATTTAAAATATGACGCCTAAAATAATTTTTCGAAGATCATGGCTTTATGATGAGGCGCTGATAAGAAGAGGTAAATATAAGGTGCGGCCAGCCGAGAGTAAAATCGAGACGAATTTCAAGCGCCTTAATCGGGAATGGTCAAAATATAGTATCCAGATTTTAAGGGCAATTACCACTACAACGAAGCTCAAGTGGCATGAACGGGAGATTGTTTGTTATGTTACCTGGGGAGTTATCGCTTATTCTGATCCGTTAACTCTCAGTTTAGGAAGTGATATTGATACTTTGACCCATGAGCTTATACATAGGATTATCTCCGAGCCAGAAAATTGGAAACGGATGTCTCCAAATTGGCATAAACTATTGAAAAAATATAAGCGTGAGCCGCAACTAACAAAAGCTCATATTGTAGTTCATGCAATTCATGCTGTAATTTTGAAAAAATTATTTGGCAAAAAGCGTTTACAAAAGGAGATAAATAAAATAAAAAACACTGCTTATATTCGTGCTTGGAAGATAGTAGAAAGAGATGGGGATGTAGAAATTATTAAAACACTGACCGAGGGGCTATAAATGAAAACATTATTAACTCTTACTATAATTTACCAGCACCCCAAAGTGTTGTTGGGTATGAAAAAAAGAGGGTTTGGTGCAGGTAGATGGAATGGTTTTGGCGGTAAGGTTGAAGCGGGCGAGAAGATAGAAGACACAGCGAAGAGGGAATTAAATGAAGAAGTTGGTATTAGTGCAGTAGGATTAGAAAAAGTTGGAATAATTGATTTTGAGTTTAAGGGTAATTCGGAAATTTTGGAAGTGCATATTTTCAAGGGGCAAGATTATTCTGGTGAACCGGTTGAAAGCGAGGAAATGAAACCGCAATGGTTTCTGATTGATGCTATTCCATTTCAGGACATGTGGTCGGACGATAAATATTGGTTACCTTTATTTTTGGCTGGTAAAAAGTTTAAGGGTTATTTCTTGTTTGATGAATCTGATACGGTAATTAAACATGAATTATCAGAGGTAAAAAGTTTATCTGAATAAAAAAAACCGCGAGTTTGTGTTAGGGCTTTGGTACAAGGTCTTTCGCACGCCACTACTTGACCCCCTAACTCTCGCAGCTAGCCTTACTAGCGTCACCCTTTTAAAGGTAAGTAGTTGGTCGGCCAAACCTTACTACTGGTATAATAAACCTAGAGTATAAATGAATTTTAATCAAATAATCAATATATGCAGGTAGTAGTTGGGATAATATCCAGGCAGCGAAATCGTCAGTATTATTTTGACTGCTAAGTTTGTGATACAATTTTTATATGACCGTGACTAAGAATAGAAGGGCAGTGATAGTTGCCGTAAGCGGCGGATTTGACCCCATTCACGTGGGGCATGTGCGTATGTTCAAAGCGGCCAGAAAGCTAGGTGATAAACTGGTTGTTATATTGAATAACGATAATTGGCTTAGGGCCAAGAAACAGCACGTGTTCATGCCGGAGAAAGAGCGCGCGGAAATAATTGAGGCTTTGGAATCAGTGGGTGAAGTGGTTCTAACTCGGCATCATAAACACCCAAAAGATATGAGCGTTTGTGGTGAGCTTGAAACTTTAAGGCCAACTATTTTTGCCAATGGCGGTGATAGGAAGCCAGATGGTGACCCAGTGCCGGAAGTAGCGCTGTGCGCCAGGCTAGGGATTAAAATGGTTTATAACATTGGCCATGGCGGTAAAATGCAATCCAGCTCGTGGTTGCTAAAAGGTTATGTAGAGAAGGTGAGTGGTAAGAAAAGAAAATAAAACACTAAATAATTAAAGCTCGCTGTTATTTAGCGAGCTTTTTGAAAATTTACTACCAAGTAGGCAGATAGGTGTTATGAGGTGAGTTAACAAAGTTTTCTACATCTGATTTCAATTTATTATCAGCTAGTTCAATGATATTATTTTTTAGATGATTTAAAAAACTTTGGTCTTTTGAAGGATTCTCAAATAGGTTAACTTGAGTTTTGTGTGGTGCGTCTATATATAGCTGTACCCGGGCATGCTCCCTTGCATGTTCTGTCATAATCGCGATTATGGTATCGCTAAGATAACAGATTCTTAAATAGCGAACAGTTTCATGTGATTTGGTCCACATAGTGCCACCATTTGGATGATTTTTAATAACTTCAGCAAATACTTTAGGAGTCCACATTTTAGGTCCTTTGGTTTGTTTTTGTTTGATGAATAATTTTATTTAATAAATAATCATACATTATCTTTGTATTTTTGTCAAGAGGCGAGAGGAAAGCTAATATGTAGGCATATGCAAAAAACGCATGTAAATGAAATAGCGGTGTTTGGTGGTGGGTGTTTTTGGTGCACCGAAGCTGTATTTAAAGGGCTTAGGGGTGTTATAGCTGTGATGCCAGGCTATGCTGGCGGTACGATTGATAACCCGACTAATGAGCAAGTTTGCTCTGGCAAAACCGGGCATGCGGAAGTGATAAGAATAGAATTTGACCCAAGTGTGATTAGTTATCCAGATTTACTTAATGTATTTTTTGCCACACACGACCCCACGACCATGAATAAACAAGGTAATGATGTGGGTACACAGTATCGTTCAGTGATTTTTGCGAATTCTGATGAGCAGGCCCGTGAAGCGAAGAAAGTCATTGATGAGCTAAACAACTCAGGAAATTTTGATGGGCCGATAGTTACTAAAGTTGAGCCGCTTACAAATTTTTATGAGGCAGAGGAATATCATAAAGATTATTATGCTAAGAATCCGGCAGCAGGCTATTGCCAAATGGTCATCAGTCCAAAACTCGCTAAATTTAGGGCGAGCTATAAGGATTTATTAAAATAAAAATCAATGAGTATAAAAATACCTCTTGTAAATGAAAATGATGAAGTAATTGGATATCAGGATCGAAATGTTCGTGTTGGACCTAACCAAATATATCGTGTTGCCGCTTTATGGATTACAAATAGTAATGGTGATATTTTGTTAGCACAGCGAGCTTTGAATAAGGTACATAATCCAGGAAAGTGGGGCCCGGCTGTAGCAGGTACTGTTGAAGAAGGAGAAACGTATGAATCAAACATTATTAAAGAAGCTCAAGAAGAGCTTGGATTATTAAACATAAAACCCACTCTAGGACCAAAGATTCTAACAAAAGGAACAGAGTTTACACACTTTACGCAGTGGCTTACTTTTAAAATTGATATGCCGATAAATAGCTTAAAAGTTAACAAGGAAGAGGTTGAGCAAGTTAAGTGGTTATCACGTGATGAACTTAAACATGAACTATCTAAAGAACCGGATAAGTTTTTAAAATCAATGGCACAAGTTTTATCACTTTTTGGTAGTGATTAAATAAGTTGGTTAATTTTATGGAAAAAATAAGTAAATTATTTAGCACGGTGGAGAAATTATTTCATTTTCGTTGCTTTGATTGCCACAAGTGGTGGACAATAGGGGATGCACCAAAGAAAAAGACCCAGTGGCATTGCCCGTGGTGTGGACAACTGCAAAAGTTTAATAAAGCCAATAAAAGATAACTATTTACTTCACTTGCCAGAACATTTGTAAGTAATACACTTAAAGTATGGAAACAGAAATAGAAAGGACTGTTTTCATAAAAATCAAGCAGGGCTAGTTAAGGTCGCGCTAGACGCGATTTTTTGTTCTTTGAAAACGGCATTGCCGCACATAATTCACATAAACACAAATTAATTCGGAGTTGTTAGATGAGAACCCCTCACAATTCATCGGTTCAACAAGCAAAGCTTGTATTTGACGCCAGCACGTTTAACCCGTTTAAAAAATTTAAAACCACCAAACCAAGGCTTAAAGCCAAATTACAGCGTCAACTGCAAGATCAACCATTAATAGATCATTTAATTGCTCGCTTAAAGTATCAAAAGGAATTTACAATTAACGAATTTATATTCGTTGCTTGGCAAAATCGGGAACATAACGATGATGAACACATCTTATTAGATGTGGAAAAAGTTGCCGGTGATAATCCTGATTGTCTGGTTATATTTATAACAAGAGACAGAGGATTTACTTATGCTGCCGGTTGGCATTCCTACAATAGCAATGTATATATTATTCGTTTACCTGCTGTTTTTTTCGGCAAATCAAGCGATCAATTTAATCGCTTAGATATGATGAAGATCATTCAAAAAGATATTACAAATTTATTTGTCACAGGCAGTGTGACCTTCAGCCGGCTTTATTCGCCGGCAATAAATTAAAATAATTTTTTAAAATAACCCGCCAATAAAAACTGCGCCCGTAAACGCTTCAAAAAACTGGTACCCCTATGCCCTGGTACCAGTTTTTTCTTGCCAAGTTAGTAAAGTCAGGTGTATGCTAATTGCGTATGTCACCTATCCAATCAATGAGTCAAACTAGTCAGCAGTCAGCTCGGCCGCCGGCTCCAAAAGAGCGATTGACCGGAACCAGTGTTTTATTATCGTTGTTTTTAACTTTGATTCTTATTATTTTGGGCGAGCGCGGGCTTTATGATTTAAACCGATTATTCAATCCTCACTATCAAGATTGTAACCAGGCGAATTTTTTAATCACCCGGGGAGATAGTTGCCCGGCTGAACAATTTGCTTTTCAAAACGTGCTGTTGCACAGCTATGTTTCCTTTCCGCTTTTTGTCATATTCCTAATATTGATGCTTTATTTAAGGCATCATCGCTTGAATACCTGGCAAAAGGCATTATTCAGGGTTTCCGGGGTGGTTTCTATATTTTTTGGTTTACAATTTATAGCTGAGGCCATAATATTCTTACTCAAGTTCCATTATTTAGTTGGTATTTATGTCACCTTGGTTTTAGCGGCAATTATGGTGGCTGCTTTAGTGATTTATTTAGAACGGCGGGCAGCCAAGAAAAGATCGGCCGCGCAAGTTAAAAGATAAATTTAATTTATGGCATCAAGAAAGAAAAGCCGCCTGGCAGTTTTTGACATCGACGGTACTATTTTTCGCTCTTCCTTGCAGCGCGAGCTTATTATGGCGCTGGTGCGTTACAATGTTTTTCCGGCGATTGTTAAAAAAGAACTGGAACAAAATTATTTTTCCTGGGTGAATCGGCAGGGTAATTATGAGGATTATATAATGCAGGTGGTCAGGAGTTATGAAAAAAGGATTGCGGGTGTGAGCGTGGAAGATGTTAGGCGCGTAGCCCAGATTGTTATTAGTCAGCAAAAAAGCCGGGTCTATACTTATACTCGTCAGTTAATTGAGAAGCTCCGTCCTACTCATAATTTAGTAGCAATTTCTGGTTCACCTATTGAAATTGTGGAAGAATTTAATAGTCATTATAAATTTGATGCTGTTTACGGCATGACATTTCAGATTCATGACGAGCGTTATACTGGTGAGGTGTTGGAAATTCCCATTCGTGATAAAAAGGCAGTTCTTAAGAAATATTTACTTGAGAAAAATTTGAAATTAGCTGGCAGTGTTGGTGTAGGTGACGGCGAAAGCGATGCTTCATTTTTGGAAATAGTGAGCCGGCCGATCTGCTTTAATCCTAATAAAAATTTATATAAGATTGCCAAAAAGAAAGGCTGGGAGATTGTGGTTGAACGCAAGGACGTTATTTATAACATGTAAGCATATGCAAACAGAGATTGAAGCGAAGTGGATCGTATCGGATTTGGATATTATTAGGAATAAATTATCGGAATTAAAAGCGAATTTAGATCAGCCGGAAAGGTTAATAAGACGAAAGCCTTTTGATTTCCCTGATAACAGATTGGAAAAAGTAGGCGGTTGGGTACGGGTGCGTGACGAGGGCGACAAAATAACATTGGCTTATAAGCAATTAAATGATCGCAGTCTACACGGTACCAAAGAAGTTAGTGTTGAGGTATCAGATTTTAATAACACTTGCCAGATATTAGAAGCAGTTGGCTTGGAGGCCAAAAGTTACCAGGAAACTAAGCGCGAAACCTGGCATTATAAAAATTGCGAAATCACCTTAGATACCTGGCCGTGGATACCGTCAGTTGTGGAAATTGAGGTGGAGAGTGAAGAAGCAGTTCAGCAAGCAGCGGCTGAACTGGGTTTTACTTGGGCAGAGGCCTTGCATGGCAGTATTGAGAATGTATACCAAAAGTATTACAAAGTGACCGAATCAGAAGTAGGCCACTGGAAGGAAATAACCTTTATTCCTGTACCGTCTTGGTTGGAGCCAAAACGGCGTCTGGGTTAACGGCAGTTGTAACATATCCCCACTAAAAATCGTCTTAATAGATGTGGGCGTGTAAAATCGCGCTTTTTTAGCTTTTTATGAAGCAAACTACTAAGCAAACGTATTTAATATTCTGGCAACATCTACGCCGTTACCGCGGCCAGTTTTGGCTTACGGTTATATCAATTGTCTTGGCAACATTAGTCAGTGTTATAGTGCCATTGTTTTACAAGAATTTTTTTGACACCCTGACCCTGGCTCAGCAAATAGGAGTAGCGCAGGCGGCGGCGCGACTGGTTAATATTATTGTGGCTATTTTAGCGTTGAACGGCATTATTTGGGTGGCTTATCGGGTGGCGACATATGTTAACAATAATTTTCAATTGCGGGTTATGTCTGATTTGTATAATACGTGTTTTGAATATTTACATGAGCACTCATTCGGATTTTTTATTAATCGCTTTGTTGGTTCGCTGGTGAGAAAGGTGGGTAGACTAGTGCGTGGTTTTGAAGATATAGGTGATTCTTTTTATTGGAATTTATTAAGAATGATTATATCTATCGTGGCCGTTTTAGTTGTGGTCTTTTTTAAATATCCAATTGTTGGTTTTGTTATGTTAGGCTGGTTAGTATTTTACATGGTGATAAATTATTTTCTGGCCATATATAAATTTAAGTATGATGAAGCCGCGGCTGCTTCCGACACGCGGGTAACAGGTAATTTGGCTGACACCATAACAAACCAGGCCAATGTCAAAGTATTCACTGCCTTGCCTTTTGAGCTATCATTTTTTAAGAATCTTACCAAGGAGCAATTCAACTTAAGAAAGCGCTCCTGGGATTTTGATGCGTTAGTAGAATCTATGCAGGCGGGCTTTATGTTTATTCTGGAGTTTATAATTTTTTACCTGGCTATAAAATTATGGCAACAAGGCGTCGTGACGGTTGGTGATTTTGTCCTGCTCCAGGTTTACATTATTCATTTATTTGACATGTTGTGGAATTTTGGCCGGATTATTCGGCGAATTTACCGCAGTTTGGCTGATGCTGAGGAAATGATTGAAATTCTTACTATGCCTCATGAAGTTCAAGACCTGTCCAAGGCTAGTCCGCTGGTAGTAACGCATGGTGAGGTTGAATTTAAAAATATAACTTTTACTTATCAGGGTGGCCGGGATGTAGTTAAGAATTTCTCTTTAAAGGTTAATCCTGGGGAAAAGGTTGGAGTAGTGGGGCCATCAGGCGCTGGTAAAACTACTTTAATTGCCTTAGTTTTTAGATTTTATAATCTTACTAAAGGTGCCATTTATATAGATGGACAGAATATATCTGAGGTCACTCAGGAATCATTGCGTCGGCAAGTTAGTTTAGTTTCTCAAGATCCTATTTTGTTTCATCGTAACTTAATGGATAATATTCGTTATGGTAGGCGTGAGGCAACCGATGCCGAGGTATTAAAAGCGGCCAAACTGGCTCATTGTGATGAATTTATAAGTCAACTACCAGATGGTTACAATACTATGGTAGGTGAAAGAGGTATCAAACTTTCTGGTGGGGAACGTCAGCGCGTGGCGATTGCACGAGCTATTTTGAAGGACGCGCCAATTCTGGTGCTAGATGAGGCAACTTCTAGTTTAGATTCACGTGCCGAGTTATTAATTCAAAAAGCACTGGCGGAATTAATGAAAGGCCGAACCACAATTGTAATTGCGCACCGGCTTTCGACCATTATGAAGATGGATAGAATAGCAGTTTTACGTAAGGGTGAGCTACATGAAATTGGCTCCCATGATGACTTATTGAAGAATAAAAGTGGTTTGTATAAGGAACTTTGGCAACTACAAGCCGGTGGTTTTTTGGTAACCTAAAATATAACAAGTCATATGACTGACTGGCGCTAGTATTCAGTTATAGCCCGGGCTTGCCTAGTTGGAAATGACTTGCTATAGTACTGCTGTTATCTTTTTTCTGTTTTTTATTTAAAACTACCGCATGTCAGTTTGGCGAAAAGTAGGTGAGGGCTTGAATTCCACCATTGGGTTTATTTGGTGGCCTTTTTTGGCTTTAGGCAAGTTGCTTTTCCGCAATGTTACGCCCCGTAAAAAAGCTTGGTATTTTTTCGTTGGCGTAGTGGTTTTGTCTATGTTGGCTTTTTTAGTAGATTGGCCGAGAATACCTACCTGGGTGCCGGGAAATAATTTTTGGAATAAATATAATGTTCAACTGGGTTTGGATTTGCGCGGCGGTTCCCATTTAGTCTATGAAGCCAAACTTGATGAAGTGGCGTCTAGTGAGCAAGGTGATTCAGTGGAAGGCGTTAGGGATGTGATTGAACGTCGGGTTAATTTTTTTGGCGTGTCTGAGCCGGTCGTTCAAACCAGCCGAGTAGGGGACAGTTGGCGCGTGATTGTGGAATTACCCGGTATTACTGATACCCAGGAAGCCATTCGTTTGATTGGTGAAACACCAGTATTGGAATTTAAAGAACAATCTACGGCCGTACCTGATACTACTGAGATTGATAAATATAATGAGGAAGCTAAGAAAAAAGCTGAAGGTATTTTAAAGAAAGTTTTGCAAGGTAATGATTTTGCCAAGTTAGCCCAAGAAAATTCTGAAGATTCTAGTAAGGATCAAGGTGGTGATCTGGGTTGGTTTGCTAAGGGTGTAATGGTTGCACCATTTGAAGAAGCGGCTTTTGCTTTGAAAAAAGGTGAAGTTACTAAGACTTTAGTAGAAACTCAATTTGGTTATCATATTATTAAAAAAACCGATGAGCGCGAAGGTGATAGCGGTCCAGAGATTCAGGCCAGTCATATTCTGATTAGAACGCAAACACCTGAAGCCCCATCGGAATGGGCTTCTACTGGGCTTTCGGGCAAGCAGTTGAAAAAAGCTAATGTTGAATTTGATCCTAACACTGGTATACCCTTAGTTAATATTACTTTTGATGATGAAGGTAAAGATCTGTTTGCCGCTATCACTGGTCGCAATATTGGCAAACCCGTGGCCATATTCTTGGATGGCCAACCTATCAGCATTCCGACAGTTCAGGAAGAAATTACTGGCGGGCAGGCTGTTATCAGTGGTGATTTTACTTTACCAGAAGCTAAACAATTATCTCAGCGCCTTAATTCCGGCGCTTTGCCAGTGCCCATTGAATTAATCAGCCAAACCACCGTGGATGCTACCCTGGGTAAAGTTTCAGTAGAAAAAAGCTTGTTAGCAGGAATTTTAGGTTTGATCTTGGTAGTAATTTTCATGTTGATTTATTATCGCTTGCCTGGGTTATTAGCAGTTTTAGCTTTAGGTGTTTATGCCATGTTAACCTTGGCCTTGTTTAAACTTTGGCCAGTGACTTTGACGCTAGCCGGTATTGCTGGATTTATTTTGTCGGTTGGTATGGCAGTTGATGCCAATGTACTTATATTTGAAAGATTAAAAGAAGAGCTTAGAGCTGGTCGGCCAATGGCTGAAGCAATTGAAGAAGGATTCCGGCGGGCCTGGACATCTATTCGCGATTCTAATGTTTCCAGTTTGATTACAGCCATGATTTTAATTTGGTTTGGTTCTAGTATAGTAAAAGGATTTGCTGTAACTCTAGCTTTGGGCATATTAATTAGTATGTTTACCGCTATTACGGTTAGCCGAACTTTCCTGCGTTTAACTGCTACAACTTGGCTGAGCAAGAAATATTGGTTATTTGGCATTAGTCGCAAAGATTTACCTAACCAAGGTGAAAAAACCTAAGCTTATATGAATATTATTCGTTGGCGTATAATTTGGTATATTTTTTCTGGAGCTTTAGTAGTTTTATCAATTGTCTCGTTGGTGTTTTGGGGATTACGCTTTGGTATTGATTTTACTGGCGGAAGTTTATTAGAGGTAAAATTTGCTGATAATCGGCCCACTGTTGAGAAAATTCAGGAAGTATTGCAGCCATTAGAATTGGATGGTGTTAGTATTCAGCCTTCAGGTGATAAGGGTGTGCTATTGCGTTTTAAGCATGTTGATGAAATAACCCACCAAACAATGGTTCGTCAATTGAGTGATGCTGGCGGCGGAGAAGCGGACGAGCTTCGGTTTGAAAGTATAGGCCCAACCATTGGTAAAGAATTACAGCGCCGTTCCTTATGGGCTTTAATAGTAGCGATGACCTTTATTGTTATTTACATTGCTTGGGCTTTCCGGAAAGTTTCTCGACCAGTAGCTTCTTGGAAATACGGTTTAACTGCAGTACTGGCTTTGGCTCATGATGCATTAATTACCATTGGCGCTTTTAGTCTCCTGGGTCATTTCTTGGGAGTAGAAGTTGATAGTTTATTTGTTTCCGCCCTACTTACCGTGGTAGGTTTTTCTGTACATGATACAATCGTGGTATATGACCGCACCCGTGAAAATTTATTCCGTCATACTCTGGCTGATTTTGCCGAAACTGTAAATAAAAGCGTTAACGAAACTATTGTCAGATCAATTAACACTTCCTTAACCACAATATTAGTTTTACTAAGTCTTTATTTGTTTGGCGGTGAGACTATTAGATACTTTTCACTTGCACTTATTATTGGTATTATTATCGGTACTTATTCATCAATTTTCCTAGCCTCGCCCCTGTTGGTGGAATGGTATAAATTAGGTGCTGGCAAAAAAGTAAAAAAGTAATCTAGAAGTATAGTCTGGATTTATTTAACCAGGTATTTATTGCCTGGTTTTATGTTGACATATAAGCCTATCTATGATATAATATGGTTAGTTAATTCCAAATTTAAGGCCATAATAAAAGGCCAATTTAATTATGAGTGATGATACTACCTCAATTTTGGATCAAATAATTGCTACCCAGCAGGTTTCACATCGTGAAAATTTTAAACCCCGCTCCGCTTTGAATTTACTGCTTGAGTTATTAACCGAGCGTGAGCGGCAGATTTTATGGCGACGGTTTGGTTTTGGTGGTGAAAAAACAGAGACTTTGGAAAATATTGGTAAGTCTTTTCGTGTGACCAGAGAACGGATCAGGCAGATTGAGCGTTTGGCGGTGGCTAAGTTAGTTAACGGACAACAAGCCCAAACACTATTAAAGCCGTTGAAGCAAGTGGTAGTGGAAATATTGGAAACTGAGGGTGGGGCTTGTACAGACGAGCGTTTTATAAAATTACTGTCAGAAGTGGGCGATGAAGCTAACGCTAATATCTCTCGTTTTTTTATGACTGAGGTTTTGACTGATGTGGTTACACACTTAGGTGGAGAGAATTCAGTTTTTTTGCCAGGGTGGAGATTAAGAAGCGCTTCCATAGAAGGTTTGGAGAAATTAGTTAGTTGCGCTGAAGAAATTATTACCGACCGAGGTCTGCCAGTGACCGAGGAAGATTTAGCTCAGCAGTTATTGGCTAAAAAATTATTAAGCCCACTTCAAGGCGTGTTGGCTGAGCCAACTGTCATTCTTAATCTGCTTCAATTATCAGCCGTCATTAGGCGAAATACTTTTGGTGAGTGGGGTTTGAAACATTGGGAAACAATCAGCCCCAAGCGAATGAACGATAAAATCTATTTGGTTTTAAAAAAACACGGCAAGCCGATGCATTTTAGGGAAATAGTCCGACTTATTAATGAACAGAGTTTTGATCATAAAAAAGCCTATGCTCCGACCGTGCATAACGAGCTTATTTTGGATGATAAGTTTGTTCTAGTTGGTCGGGGTATATATGCGCTTAAAGAGTGGGGTTATAAACCAGGGGTGGTAGCAGATGTTATGGTAGAAATTTTAAAAGAGCATGGCCAGCCAATGCAGCGTGATGAGCTGGTGGCGGCGGTTTTAAAACAACGATTAGTCAAGCGAGGCACAATTTATTTAGCCCTGACTAACAAGAAGAAATTCGCTAGATTGCCGGACGGCCGTTATAGCCTGGCAAATAATGAAACCGAGACTAAACCCGCGCCTACGGTTATATAAATCATGGAAAAATTATTAAACATTCAGACATATCTGGATCAGATAATTTTGAATATCCCCGGCAGTGATCCGGTTTCAGCTGCCTGGTATATATTCATTCACGGCGGCTGGATTGTGCTTTTGGTTGCGATATTGCAGGCGATGGTTGAAATATGGCTGCAGAATAGGCGAGAATTATATGATCAGTCAATTAAAAAAATTTTATTAGCAATTGATGTACCCAAAGAAACCGAGCAAAGCCCGCAGGCAGTTGAGCATATTTTTTCTTCATTAGCTTCAACTTATGCTCGCGGTACAGTTTATGAACGTTGGTGGAAAGGTAAGACACCAGATTATTTTAGTTTTGAAATTGTTTCGCTAGGTGGTTACACTCAGTTTTTAATCAGAACAGCTGAGATGTATCGCGATTTGATTGAGGCTTCAATCTATGCCCAGTACCCTGATGCTGAAGTCACTGAGGTAGAGGATTATGTTGATAGAATCCCCTTGAATTTTGACACACAAGCCTATGATTTATGGGGTACGGAGTTTCAACTAGCCAAGTCAGAAGTTTACCCAATTAAAACTTATCCGGAATTTGAGCATCAATTATCCCAGGAGTTTAAGGACCCAATGGCTCAGTTTTTAGAAATTTTGAGCCGAATTAACCCTGATGAAGATGTTTGGTTCCAAATTCTAGTTACACCAACCACTGATTATTGGAAAAATCATGGCAAGAAAGAGGTTGATAAAATTATTAAACAGCAGGAATTGGGTGGCAGTGTCTGGTTGCGCTGGTTTTCTTATTTATTTGTTCAAATACCAGGCAAGTTTATTTACACTGTGACCGAAACCGTTTTATCTGGCATTATTGAGCCGCAAGCTTCGTCAGTAACAACGCTCGGGCCGGAAAAGAAAACTGTGCGCACCATGCAGCAGTTGACTCCAGGCGAAAAAGAAATAGTCACTGCGATTGAACGAAAAGCCAGTAAGATTGGTTTTAAAACCAAGATCAGGTTGATTTACTGGGGGCGACGTGAGACTTTCTTGAAGGGCAGAGGTGTGGCTGGAGTGGTGGGAGCGATTCAGCAATACACCAAGCTTAACCTTAATGGTTTTAAAAATTCTAAAAAGTTAACCACTAAGGCGGAATATTTTTTAAAGCAGGCGCGCATTAATAAAAAGCAACGTAAAATATTATGGCATTATGCTAAACGCAGCAATACCCGCGGGCATGGGGCGGGCTTCATTTTAAATACTGAAGAGTTAGCCACGATTTATCATTTCCCCGTAATAAACGTTAAGGCGCCTTCGGTTAAAAAATCAGAAGTCAAGAAAGCTGAGCCGCCCTTTAGCTTGCCGGAATATCTGCCAGGTAAGCCCAAAGAACAAACTGAAGTGGTGGCGGTTGGCCGTGCCATCAAAGGTGCGCCGCCAACTAATTTACCAACAATTGAAGAATAATTATTTATGGATAAGTATTATTCAACTGAAGTAGTGCCGTTCGCTATTACAAATTTCCGGCAGCAACAGCGTAAGTTCGGTATTAAGTTGGACGACCGGCGCCGGCATATGTATATCATTGGTAAATCCGGTACTGGCAAATCAGTTTTGCAAGAGAACATGATATTCACAGACATCAGGGCCGGCAATGGTTTAGCCGTAGTTGACCCACACGGCGATCTGGTGGAAAAAGTTTTGGATCTTGTCCCATCTAATCGGGTAAATGATGTGATCTATTTTAACCCCTCAGATGTTGATTACCCGATTGCTTTTAATCCATTGGAAACAGTTGATCCAAAATACCGACACTTAGTAGCTTCGGGTTTGGTCGGGGTGTTTAAAAAGATTTGGGCGGATTCCTGGGGGCCGCGCTTAGAGTACATTTTAAGAAATGCCATCTTGAGTTTGTTAGAATATCCTTCCTCTACTTTGTTGGGTATCACCCGTATTTTGGTGGATAAATATTATCGCAAAAAAGTTTTGGAAAAAGTGGCTGATCCAGTGGTGCGTTCTTTTTGGATTGATGAATACGATAATTATAATGAGAAATTCCGTACCGAAGCGATTTCGCCAATTCAGAATAAAATTGGACAATTTTTATCTTCGGCCGTTATTCGGAATATTGTTGGCCAGCCCAAATCAACCATTGATTTGCGAAAAATAATGGATGAAAAAAAAGTTTTGCTGATGAATTTATCCAAGGGCAGGGTCGGTGAGGATAACAGCGCTCTCCTCGGGGCCATGATGATTACTAAGATTCAACTGGCAGCCATGAGTCGTATAGATATGGCGGAAGAGCAGCGTAAGGATTTTTTCTTGTATGTGGATGAGTTTCAAAACTTTGCTACTGAAAGTTTTGCTACGATTTTATCCGAAGCCAGAAAATACCGTTTGAACCTTATTATTGCCCATCAATATATTGAACAATTGGGTGATGTCGTTAAGGCCGCAGTTTTTGGCAACATTGGTACCATGGTTGTTTTTCGTATTGGGGCGGATGATGCCGAATTCCTAGAAAAAGAATTTGCCCCTATCTTTACGGAAACTGATTTGGTTAATTTACCTAATTACCATGTTTATCTTAAATTGATGATTGATGGTGTGACCAGTGATCCTTTTAGCGCTGTCACTATGCCGCCAATTGGCCAGCGCAACAATAATCGCAATTCAATTATACGAGTATCGCGTGAGCGTTATGCTCAAGATAGGGTCAAGGTTGAGGAAAAAATTCTGCGGTGGGCGGGCGTGGAGGAAGTGTTTAAGGAAACAGCTCAGGAAGAATCACGCAGTTTGAATGAAGAGGAAGCAACTTATAAAAATGTCCCGGCCCGCAAATTTATACAAACTCGATCTAATCGTGAACCGGACGAGCCGCCTCGCCTTAATCTAACTCAGCCGCCCAGCGACATGTTTGAAGATAATTGCTGGGTCTGCGGCCGTAAAGTTCTCTTGCCTTTTAAACCCGATGGCATTAGGCCGGTTTATTGCAAAGAAGACATGAAGAAAATCAGGCAAGGCCTGATCGCTAAACCTAAACCCAGATTAGTGGTAACTAATGCCGTGCCTGCTGTACCCAGCAGTTTACCCACAGTGGAAGAAGTTAAATCAGCTGAGCCGCCAGCTGCCGTAGTTGAATCTGACAACATTACTGTTCCGCCGCTTGGTTCAGAGAATAAACCATTAACTGTTCCTGAGATGCATTTAATTGATGTTTTGTCGGCCGAGCCAGTATCTTTTAAAAAAAATGAAAGTCCGAAAACTGAACTGAATAACAAATTACATTCAATCAAGCCTAATCAAGTGGTAAGATTCTCCAATGAGTAAGATCAAGAATTCAGATATTACTCGGTTTATTCAGGCGGTTAGTGATGTCAAGATACAGGGTGCTACCGCCGTGGCTGAGGCGACAATTGATGCCTTGGTTCAGTATTTAGCTGTTGCTCAGATACCTGTTCGGGCGACTGATTGGCAAAAATTTGCCAGGTTAGCTGATGAGCTGGCGCAAATCCGCCCTACTGAACCATTGGCGCGGAATTTATCACGTTGGCTGATTTATGAACTGAAAAAAAATTTTAAAACCCAAAGGAAACCTTTGGATAATTGGTTTTCTCAAGTTAACAAATTAGGTCAAGAATTAAAGTATTTACTCAAAGAAGCTGATGCTAATTTGAGCGAGGTGGGCAGTAAGTTGGTTGCCAATAATCAAATAATTTTTACTCATTGCCATTCATCGCTGGCTGAAAGTATTTTAATCAGAGGACGCCAACAACATAAGAAATTTAAAATTTATCATACAGAAACCAGACCCTTATTCCAAGGGCGTATAACTTCACGTCATTTAAAACGAGCCGGCATCCCAGCAACCATGGTGGCAGACAGCGCCGCCGCTTGGTTAGTTTCAAATCACTCTGGCGATGAGGTAAAAGTTTCTTGGGTATTACTCGGGGCTGATAGTATTGCTCGTGATGGTTCAGTTATAAATAAGATTGGCAGTTTTGCCATTGCGCTGGCCGCTTATGATTCTGGTATTCCGCTTTATATCGCCAGTAGTTTATTAAAGATAGATGCGTTAGGGGAGAGTAAAATTGAATTAAGATCAGCGGCCGAGATTTGGCCAAGCGCACCACCCGGGATAAACATTGTAAATTATGCATTTGATCGCATACCGGCTAAGTATATAAGAGGTATTATTTGTGAATTTGGCATAATTAAACCAAATAAGGTTTTGGCATTAGCCCGGCAGAAATATAAGTCAGTTTTTATGTCAGCAAACAAATATTAAAACAATGGCAATTTTTTTAAAGACCAAACGAGTAGATATATCCTCTGGTGGTGAGCCGATGGCAGTAATGAATCAGGCTGAAGCGGAAAGTTATGGTATTCAGCCGGGTGATCGTGTGCAGGTTAGCTTAGACAAAGGTAAACACCAGGTTGTGACTATGGAAGTAAGCCAGAGTCGGGTAAGTGCTGGGCAGCTTGGTTTGTGGCGTGAAGCTTATAGTTTATGTAAATGCAAGGACAATACGATTGTTGAAGTTAAACTTTTATCGCGCCCGCCATCTATTCAGGCTATACGCAAAAAATTATTAGGTGAGGAATTAAAATATGAAGAAGTACTTTCTATTATAACTGATGTAGTTGAAGGTAATTTATCGCCAGTGGAAACAACTTATTATATTGCCTCAGGCTTTGTTAAACCTAATAGCGATCAGGAACTGTATTACCTTTCTAAGGCGATGGCTGAAACTGGTGAACAGATAAATCTGCCTATTGAGGTGGTAGACAAGCATTCCATTGGTGGTTTACCAGGCAATCGCACCACCATGGTGGTGACACCGATTATAGCGAGCTTAGGGTTATTTATGCCCAAAACTTCTTCCCGGGCGATTACCAGTCCGGCTGGCACAGCCGACACGATGGAGGTTTTAGCACCAGTTAGTTTCTCTATGTCCGAGATACGTCGGATTGTTAAAAAAACTCACGCTTGTTTAGTTTGGGGCGGTGGGTTAAATATTGCACCGGCAGATGACCATATTATTAAACTTTCCCGCCCCCTAGCGTTAGAACCATATGATAAAATGCTCGTTTCTATCATGGCCAAAAAGGTTGCTATGGGGGTGGATTATTTAGTTATTGATATGCCTGTTGGTACTACTGCTAAAGTTAAAACCAGAAAAGTGTCTAATTTATTAGAATCAAAATTTGTTTTTTTAGGACGTAAGTTCGGCATGAAAGTTAAAGTCATAAAAACATTAGCGCGCGAACCGATTGGTCGTGGTGTTGGCCCAGCCTTGGAGGCTCGTGATGTCTTAAGAGTCTTGCAGCGTAAACCATTGAAACCTAATGACTTAGAACAAAAGTCGGTTTATTTAGCTGGTGAACTTTTAGAATTTAAAGGTTATTGCCGTCGGGGAGATGGCGAAAGGATTGCTCGGCGTCAGCTTGAATCCGGGGCGGCTTGGCGCAAAATGCAAGAGATTATTGAAGCCCAAGGAGGAGATTACAAAATTGATGCCGAAGCTGTGACTGGCGGAACTTACCGCTATGAAATTCATACTCACCAAGCTGGACGAATTAGTATAATTGATAATCAAGCGATCAATGAAGTTTGTATGAATTTGGGAGCACCTCGTGAAAAGTTAGCTGGCCTACATTTACATGTGCGTTGGGGCCAGCCTGTAAAAAAAGGCGATAAATTATTCACACTTTATGCGCCCTCAAAAGCTCGGTTGGAATTAGGCATGACCGCCCACCAGCGCCACCCGATATTTACTATTGTTTAAAATCTAATCATGGTAGGATTATTAATAGCTAATTCTTAATTATGTAAATATATGGCTGCAAAAATTTCTGAACAATTAACAGAATTCATTGCCCGGGCTCGCACTCAGGGCAAACCTGATAATGAGATCAGATCTTTGTTGATCACTTCTGGTTGGGATGAAGGTTTAGTAAATGGAGCTCTAACACCAGTAGGGGATTTAATGCCACCACCACCACCGGCACCGAAATCAACCGGCCGGGAAATTTTCTTTTATTTGTTGCAATTTTTTACTTTAGGAACAGCGGCCGTGTCTTTAGGGGCTGTAGTTTTTGCCATAATCAATAAAAATTTTAGCGATGAAGTAGCCACGTTGTATTATCCCAGTGCCAATGCGGTGACCGGTGCCCTATCCTCATTGATCGTAGCCTTACCGGTATTTGTGGCAGTAAGTTGGAAATTAATAAGTGATACTAAAGACGGACGCGCTTCAGTTCGCTCTGGCATTAGACGTGTTTTAACCTACTTAGCTTTATTTTTTGCTTCAGCCACGGTTATTGGCGATGTTATAGCATTGGTTTATCGTTTTTTGGCGGGTGAAGTTGATAGTAAATTCTTATTGAAAGTTGCTACTATTTTGCTGATCGGTGGTTGGGTTATATGGTATTACTACATTACAATCAAACGAGATGAAAGAGGGGAAAGTTATCCAGCCAATTGGCATAAAATTCATGTTATTGTCTTAGGTGTCGTGTTTTTGATAGTGGCAATTGGTGGTTTTATGCTTTCAGGTACACCTCAGGAGCGTCAGAAACTAGTGCGTGACAGTGAGCGGATTATGGAGCTGCAGAATATTTATTGGCAAGCCCAATCATACTATGACCGTGAAGGTAAGTTAGCAGTTAATTTAACTGAGTTGGCTGGTGGCTATGTGCCGCAAGAGCCATTAGATCCGCTGACTAAAGAACCGTACCGATATATAGTTGGTGAGGGATTGAATTATCAACTCTGTGCTACTTTTGAAACAGATGATAAACAATTAAACCAGGAAAAGACGCCATATTATGCCGAACCTATTAGTGAAGTAAATTGGTCTCATCCGGCTGGTAATTATTGTTTTGATCTTAAGGTGACGCCGCGTCTGGTACCGCAACCATAAATATTAATTAATAATCTAAATAAAATCATTATGCGAGTACGTGTAGATAGAGATCTTTGTATTGGTGCAGCTTCCTGCATTGCGCTTTTACCAGAAGTTTTTGAACTAGACGAGGAGGGTAAGGCTATTATTAAAAGTTTAAAAGGTACTAAAACGAGTGACTGGACCGATGGTAAGGAGTTGTCAAAAGATTTGCAAATGATTTTAGAAGCCGCGCGTTCCTGCCCGACCAATGCCATATTTATTGAAGACGATGAGGGTAAGCAGATTTATCCTTAAGTTACTTAGCTGATTTTTATTAATTTGTCTTAGTGGTTTTATGATGAGTCCTCTTGACAAGATTGTTTAGATGGTGTATATTTTAATGTTTCAATATAACCAGTAACCATAAGCCTAATGAAACTATTTTTTAGCAAATGTAAGCACTACTCACACCGGGGTTTGTTACACCTCTGGGATCATTTTGTGCCTCATGAGCGAAATTATCATCATCCCCATGTGCTAAAGCACCGGGTTTTAGCTGGTTACAGTATTTTACTGGTTTTGCTTAAAGTTCTGGCGATCATAGCACCAATTGCCCTGCCTTCTTCCAGTTTATATTCCAGTGCAATCACACCGGAAAATATAGTTAATCTGACCAATCAGACCAGAGATAATTTAGATCTTCCTAAATTAGCGGTTAATGATTTATTAACCCAAGCAGCTGCTGCTAAAGCTCAAGACATGGCGGCTAACAATTATTTTGCGCATATTAGCCCTTCAGGGTTAACTCCATGGAGCTGGATGATTCAAGCTGGTTATAAGTATAAATATGCGGGTGAGAACTTAGCAGTTCATTTTACTTCAGCCGAGGGTGTACAAGAAGGCTGGTTGGCTAGCCCATCACACCGGTCAAATATTGTTAATCAAAATTATACGGAAATAGGTATTGGAGTAGTCATGGGAGAATTTGAGGGTTATCCCACAACTTTTGTGGTGCAAATGTTTGGCACATCTTCAACCGCAACTCAGCCAATAGCGGTTGTAACAGTACCACCCTCAACCTCAACAACTACACCAGTTATAACTCCATCAGCCCCACAGCAGCCTGAAGTAGCTTCAGCTACTGAACCAGTAGTAGAACCAGAACCAGTTCAACCAGTGGTAACTCCAGAACCTGTTAAAACAGAACCAGTCACTGCCCCACTGCCAGTTTTAATCCCCACTTTGGATGAATCAAGTGTGGCCATAGTTCAGCAAGATGGTTATTATGATGTTAAGTTGAGCATGTTAAATGCTAATTCAGTGACCGCTTATTTAGGTTCTGATTGGAGTCAGCTCACCAATTCAGCTGATCAACCCAATATTTGGTCAGGACAAATCGCTTACAATAAAACAACATTAGGCCAAAATGGAGAGCAGTTATCAGTGGTAGCTGCTTCGGCCAGCGGTGAAACCGAACGTTATACTTTAGCCTGGGTCGCACCTGATATTAAAACTCAGAATTTCTATACCTTTAATGAAGGCAGTGATCGTTACGCCAAATTGTTCGGTTTCCTCACCATTCATAATCTTAATGACTCGGTAAGGCAATTTTACTTTTTCTTCATGGTTTTCCTAGTAGCCGCCTTACTTATCAATATCTTGGTTAAGGTCCGCATCCAAAAAGTATCAATTATTGGCCATACAGTATTTGTTCTGGCTTTGGCGGTGATATTGTCAATAATTTAAAGGTTAATTCCCAGGACCTTGGCTCAAGAGCCAGGGTCCTTTTATTTTTGGTCCTTTTATTTTTTAAGTCAAAAGTGCTAAGGTGCGGTTGTTTAAAGTTGTTAATATATAGCCCTTGACAAGATTAAATATTTGTGATAAGGTCAATTACTAATTTTCAAATCATTAATAGCCGGTTATGATATCGGCTCGGAGTTAATTAAATGGTAGTGGGCTATATAAAACAAGCCCATGGCCAGTTAAAGGAGATACTTATGTATAAAAAAATATTCGCTTGGTTGGCTAGTGTTAAACTAGCCATTAATCAAAAGCAAATTCGTTGGTATAGATTGCCAGTAGTTTTCACTTTGTTAGCGCTTTTGCTTCAGCCGATTCACCCTGCACCAGGCGTAATCGAACCAGCCCAGGCTGGAGGGGGTCATTGTCAAATAATAATTAGTAAAACAGTGGATAAGGCCACAGCAGTGCCGGGTGATATT
>LCEZ01000007.1 GCA_000995845.1 Parcubacteria group bacterium GW2011_GWD2_43_10
GTTTTGTGCTAGTCTAAAGATATGATCAGTCTTATCATCCCAACTCTTAATGAAGCCGCCACCATAAAACGGACACTAGCCGATTTAACTGATGAAGTTAAAAAAAAGTATCAGGTTGAATTGATAATTTCCGATGGCGGCAGTAAAGATGACACGACTGAGGTGGCGGTTAAACTGGGCGCTAGAGTAGTCAAACCAAAACCAGATGAAAAGCAAAATATTGCCATTGGCCGAAATGCTGGTGCCGCTGTAGCCCGGGGGGATATTTTTATATTCATGGATGCGGATACTTTTCCAAAAAGCTGGGATAAGTTATTGTCAGCCGCTGAGCAGATTCAGCAAGAGCGGAAGGTGGTGGCGGCGACCGTGAGTGTGGAAGTTAGCCCAGCAGAAAGGAAATTCAAGGATGTTATTTGGCAGAATTTATTTAACCTGGTGTTTTTTACTGAAAATGTTCTGGGGCTAGCCATGGGGCGAGGAAATTGCCAAATTGTTAGGGCCAGTACATTTAAAGAAGTGGGCGGATATAATACTAAATTAGCGGCAGCTGAGGATTATGATTTATTCAGGCGGCTTGGACGCAGGGGTAAAATTAAAATAATGTGGCACATTATTGTTTATGAATCGCCGCGCCGATTTCGGCGCCAGGGTTACCTCCGGGTCGTTTGGTGGTGGACCCTAAACGGGCTTAATGTTTTTTTCCGGCAGCGGGCTTATTCAAAAAAATGGAAGCGGGTGAACTAAGCATTTGACAGCTTTTATATATAATAGTAGTCTCTATATTAAGGTTTATAGCTTATGTTAAATGCAGGTTACAATAAGGGTTTGCAAACACTCGACATTATTGCCGGCTTGTTTATTTTTTTCTTTCCCGAAGAGCGAGTTGATGTAACCTAAACTATTAGATAACCAGAAATTACCTCAGCCGCTCTCAACCAAAAAGAGCGGCTGGTTTGTAATCAAAATTAAACACAAAATAACCCAAATCTTTAACAATCAAAAAAGGAGAAAAAAATGACAAAAAAATGCATTTGGTGCCCAAGCCAGATGGAAGCCGACACCACTGTCTGCCCAATATGCCAGCATGGCCAAATAATTAAAATACCAGACAGCCGTTTGGGTGATTGCAATTGTAAGAGTGGCGATATTTTGCTGGTTACAATTTCCGGTAATGGCCGTGATGATAATTATTGTAAAAACTGCATTACTCAACCCATTGCCATGAAATTAGTGGCTATACTTGAAAAGGAAAAAGTTAATTTCCCCACTACTTTATTGGAGAAAAAAGTTTTAAGTATAGGCCGAAATAGCAGATTCAGTGGATATAATTTCCCTGAGCAAACCTTAGCCCTGGAGGCTACTTTAGGCAGCATTCATTCTGCCAAAGAAAGAGCGGCAAATAGCTCAAGTTCAAGAGAATAATTAACTTTAAAGCCCCACCAAACTTGCGTGGGGCTATTATTTTTTATTTAAATTAGGCTTGTGGAAAAAGTTTTTCCTGAGTTGAGGCTAAAATGAGCGGCGTAAAATTGCTAGTAAAATTTTTGGCTAACTTTCTTTATTGACAGCGCATATCAGGCGCGATACGTTGAAGATAGCTCATCCTAATGGCTTGGTATGTATTGAGCTCTACAATCTCAATACTTAGGGATTCAAACTTTCACGCTCGTGGGTGTGAAATAAGAACCCAAGCGGCCAAGAGGAGCGGCTGTCCACGCACCAATGGTGGGAGTAAAATAATACTCTTATCGGTGTCGTTCCAGCCGTTTCCGGCCCTAGTGGAGTTAGGAACTCCAATCGTACCAAGCCCCCAGGTGGGCTTTTAGTTTTTATTAAGGTCATGTTATAGTGTCTGCGCCCTTGACTAAATTACTATTGAGCATTTTGTTTACATAGGGTTTAAAACAATGCAGTGGTCGGGGTGTGGTGTACCGGTAACATGCACCCTTGGGGTGGGTGTGACAGCGGGTTCGACTCCCGCCACCCCGACCACTGCATTGTTGGTTTCAGCTAGATATACTTTTATAAAGCCAAATAGTAAGTTAAGCGGATGGTTTAATTTATGATTATTGAATAAGTAGCCAGTTTTTGCTATAATTAAGGTATTAAGCATTACTTATGCCAGATTCATCACCAGATACCAATGTAAAAATACCCAAGATCAGGCAGGGCATCCCAACTGTTTACGGTTTGATAATTATGTTGGTGGTGTTAGTTGGGGTTGGGTCTATGTTTATTTTTTTGGCGTCAAGCCCTGATTTAGAGCCAGTACCGGACGTTTATGTTCGGCATGAGAAAAAAATTAGTGAGGATTGTGTGGCTGGTGGTACCTGCCAGGGGCCGACCGTATCAGCAGAAGATCCAGAAGGCGATAAACTGACTTATAAATTTTATGATAAGGCTACAGGTGAGCTAGTTACTGAGGTAGTTGGCAATTCTGGTGAAGAAGTAACGCCACAATTTACTTTTGATAAGTCAGGTGAAAAAGAACTGTACATGGTAGTGGAAGACGGCTCTGGCCATACTTCTAAAGATTATCCCATCATTATTCCAGTAAAATAATTTCACATAAAATTGCTCAACGCGCGAGCAATTTTTTGTTATTAACCGCGATTGCCAAACGAGCTAATCTGTGTTATAATTAATATTGTTTTTAAACTAATTTCCAGGAAGTTACCGAAAAAAGGTCTTCTTCATGGTAAAAAAACAAAATTTGTCAGAAGAGGCAGCTCAGAAAGGTCAGAATAGACCATTATTTAGGCTACCCTTAGGGTGGGCCTTTTGTTTAACATTATTAGCAGCATTAATTGTATTTTATTCAAATGCAAAACAAGCATATGCCATAGCTGATTTTCATTGCATTGAAGACATCCCATGTCCTATTTCAGTTTCATTTCAAACACAGGACCCGGAAAATGATCCTCTAACTGTTTCTTTTAGCGCCTTACCAACTAATTACATCATAACTAGCTGCGATTTAGACGGACGTATAGGAATCCCCTTTGGCGATCCACCATTAAATTGTGTTACACCTCCAAGTCCTGTTGGGCCGGGACCATTTACGGCAACCGGTTATTATGAATTTCAGCTTGAAGGAAGTTATACGGGAGATATTTTAATTTGTGATGATTCGAATCACTGTACAAGTTATAATCCAACTATTGATGTGGCACCATTTGATTGGTATGTGCCTGATCATGATCATCCCAATGCTTTAACTATAGGTTGGCAATGGAACAGGGCTTTTTTTGCGACTTCATATGATATTCGAGTAAACGGAGTCTACTTTACCACTGTGCCACAAGCATTCCCACCAGTCAGATGGAATCAGGTATTGAGTGGTTACAATTTATCATCAGGCTCTGTAAGTGTTTATGCTGTCCTTACATCTGGACCACCATATGAATATTTGGAGTTAAAAAGCGGACCACGTACCCATTATAGTCAAGCAAACATTCCAGGTAGCCCAACCTGTACCGTAAACAGCAGTACACAAATAACTTGGAACTGGACTAACAACTCTAATCCGCCAGGCACGAATTACTTTGCCGATAACGCACCACCAGGCGATAGTGGCTGGATTACTGGAACTCAATGGGTGCAACCCGGTTTAACTCCCAATACTTTATATACGACGCTAATCAAGGCGCGCAATAATGACAGCGAAGAAACTTTGACAGTGTCGGTCGGGTGCACAACATCAGCCGGCGACACCCAAGGACCGACTTTTACTTTCAATCCGCCATCACGTGTTTGGTTATCTACAGATATCTCGGTTCTATTAACTGCGACTGATCCAAGTGGTGTGCGTTATGTTCAGTATTGTTGGGGTGCTGGGGTAGATTGTGATCCAACGCAAACACCAGGTAATGATTTACCTTTTAATTGCACGGGTACGAGCCCATGTGCGGCAACAGTGACACAGAATCAAAATGGTAATTGGAGGTTGTGTGCCAAAGGTATGGATAGCTTAAATAATTGGACGAATCCGCAAGTCTGTTCCAGTCCATACCAAAAAGATAACCTTTGGCCGACATCCAACATCACCGCCCCAGCAGCCAGTTCTTGGCAGCGAGTGAATTTTAGCGTGAGCGTAACCGACTCTGATACGGGAGGTTCGGGGCTTACGTCATGCCTTTATGGTGTTAGAAGTTGGAACGGATTGTCTTGGATCGAGACCGTACCTGATACGACACTACGCTCATGTAATACTCCATTTACCATTACCGTAGGCGCCGCTGGTAATTGCCGCGATCAAGGTAGTGACAGATGCGAGGTTAGGGTGAGAGCGACGGATGCAGCTGGTAATTTAGGATCAATAAATACAAGAAGGGTTTCAATCGATTGGGCCGCACCCACCCCGAACCCGCCCAATCCTTTTATAGCCTCGGCGCAAACGACAACCTCAATTACCTGGACTTTGCCGACAGGCAGTGACGTAGGCTCTGGTCTTGACCCATCGCCTTACCGATTTAGCCGGACTTCGGGCGGTCCGTACAACTCGGCCATCCAAGCCACGCCAGCCTGGGTGGAAGGGGGATTATCCTGCGGCACCAGCTATACGCGATACGGCGTGATTCAAGACTTGGCCGGGAATATAACAGATCAAGCGGTAGTTACCAGCTCAACCCAGCCTTGCGCACCGCCGGCACCCACAGGTTTTGTCGGCAGCAACAATTACAGCACGTCACAAATAAGATGGTCATGGAATGCGGTTGTCGGTGCTGATACATATTTTGTTTATTCTAATCCTGGTGGTGTTTTCCAGTGTTTGGCCACAGCCCCAACCACTTTTTGCATATCACCAATTAGCTCTCCATTCTTGAATCCTAATACAGCCCTGACGGCACACGTGTTCGCGCAGAATGCCGGTGGCGATAGTGGTTGGAGTAATGACGCGACTGGCTACACTGTGCCCGGACCGGTAACCAATTTAACAGCTTCTAATATTACTGGTACTTCAATCACTTGGACATGGAATCCACCAAGTCCAGACGGGGGCGCTGGTCTGGACTATCGTTGCTCCTTAGATGGTGTACTACCGCTGGCAAGCTGTACCAGTCCTCGTATAGCCGGCAGTTTGATTTGCGGTACCAGCCATCAATTACAAGTTTATGCTCGTAATCCAATCACCGGGGTAATGGGTACAGTCGTTTCCGATACTAGGTCCACCAGCGGATGTAACGCAGCCACTATTACCATGAATCCCACTTCAAGACCATGGGCAAATACCAACATAGACGTGACCATTACCGCGACCGACAGCGACGGCATAGACTTCGTGCGCTATTGCTGGGGTAAGGGCGCGGCTTGCAATCCATTACAAACGGACGGTAACGATCCACCTTTCAATTGCGATGGTACATCACCCTGTTCAAACCTCGTCACCCAAACAGACGACGGCAACTGGTATTTGTGCGCTCGGGCTAAGGACGGCAGCGGCGCTTGGAACAATCCGGCGGTGTGCACTAATCCATACCAAAAAGACACAGTGGCACCAAATCCCGCCGCCGGTGCGCCAACTTGTTTACCTAATCCAAATAATTCCGGCGCTCATATATGCACTTGGTCAGCAGCTAGTGACTCTTTGTCAGGTTTATCAAGTTATTATGTTTATCATCAAATAGGTGGTAGCGGTTCGTATAACTCAGCCACGCCATCTCAACCAACACCAGTTACTAATACTACTTGGACACCAATACCGGCAATAGGTGAAAACACATATCGCTATCGTATAGTTGCTATGGATGTGGCCGGTAATAGAATTATGGGTTCAGCCTCATCCCTAGTTACAGTAGATAAAACAGCTCCAACGATTACAACATTCTCACCTTCAGTTACCCCAACAGCTTCCAGGCCAGTGCTTAATTGGTCAGCGACAGAGACTGGAGGCAGCGGTATTAGTAAGTTTGAATTGTGGCGAGCGGATTATAACGCTAGCACATGCAATGGCAGTACAATGACAGGCTGCAGCTGGTCTATAAGGGTAGATAATATAGCATCGTCTGCCACCAGTCAGGAAGATACATCAACTATTTCAACTAATAGATATTGGTACGGGTTGCATGCAGTTGATAATGTTAATAACTGTATTACCGAGACAGGTGAGCACTGCGGCGGTGTGACGAGCGATGGGCTTGATACGCGCGCTTCCTATGGACCAGATCAGGTCGTGTTTGATAACACGGCCCCGACGCCGAATCCGCCAAATCCGATCGCGGCCTCAAACATCGGCGATGCAACTATTACTTGGACGCTGCCTACAGGCTCCGACAGTCCTGCTGGGTTACACGCTACTGCTTATGGATTTTCAGCAAATTCCGGTGGGTCATATAATTTCCAAGGCACCAGTGCTTGGGTGGAGAATTTTCTTTCTTGTGGCACTAGTTACACGCGTTATGGTGTGATTCGTGATGCCTTGGGTAATCAAACTAACGAGGCATCGGCTACCGCTTCAACTGTAGCCTGCACGGGCCGCTCTGCCGCGCTCTCTATTAATCCAGTACCGCCTTCAGGTTGGGACAATGCACCAACCTCAGTGAATTTAAATGCGTCTTGCGTAGCCCAGGGCGGAACAACATTAACCTCATGTACGGCTCAAGTGGATGTTAATAGTTCAGGCTGGGTTGATGTGGCAATGCCTTATCCAACCACCTACAATATGTCCTCAGGAAGTTCTTATCAATTCAGAGCCAGAGAAGCAGATACTGGCGGGTTTACAACTTCAACCCCAGTACCGAATCCGGTTTTCCAACTGGATACAATTCCACCTAACCAAGTTACAGTTTCTATTACTAATTCGCCAGGTGGTGGGCCAGCCCCAGAAGATCCCTTGACCATTACCTGGACAGCCTCAGCTGATAACCAATCTGGTTTAAGTCATTATGAGGTTTGGCGTTCACTGGATTTTGGTGGAGTACCCGATCCCCTTGGTTGGCAAAAAGTTGGCAGCGATATTCTGCCCGCAGAACCGCGAACTTTAAATGATAATCCGTCATCATCCGGCAAGTGGTGGTATGGCATACACATTTTGGATAATGCCGGTAATATGTCCACCGAGGCGGCCTGGGCCTGGGGAATTTATGATGTTAGTGCGCCAATTGCGTTTGGGCATATTCCAAATAAATTCAGTTCCATTACCGCTCTCCGGCCGAACTTATCCGTTACCTTAAATGATGTTCATACCAGCGTAGGTGCCACTACTCTCAGAGTAAAAAATGAACAGAATACAACCGTATTTACCAAGAATTTTGCTGTTGGCACAACTAATATCACTGTCACGGTAGCTGATTGGGGTACAACTGTTTTACCAAGAAATCCTGACGGCACACCCCAAACGTATACTGTTGAAATAATTTCCCAAGATATTGTAGGTAATATTTTAGTGGATTCGCCCCTCTGGACATTTGATCAAATGAATCAACCGCCGTCTAAACCAAGTATTGAATAATGAGTGAACATGTTGCCACAATCAACAATAAAAAGATCGCGCAAATTTTGGTGGGTAGTTTATGTTGGTATTGCCCTAGGTACGGCCTTAATCGTGCAATCGCAAACTGCCAAATTTAATTTACCTACACCACTGAATTTAACAACTACCCAAGCTGAACCTGAAGCTGATCCAGCTGAACTACATATGCCTGTTCATATCCGCGCCGGAGTAATTGTGGAAATGGGTGTTGATTATATAATAATGGAAAGTACTAAGCTTAAGGGTGAAGGTAAAGAAAGAATCACAGCACTTTTAACAGGCGAGACAAAAATAATTGAAATCCAAATACCAAGTTTTATGAATGAGGAATTAAAAGTCAAGTTAGACCAAGGCAGCAGCATTATTCCCCGGGTTGAAATGACCCCGGACAGTTTGTATATAGGCCAAAGAGTGGAAGTGCTGTCAGAGGATGATATGTATGGTTATAAAGAAGTTTCTGCTTTGCGGGTGGAATATAAAATAACTGTAAATACAGAGGAGGGGATATGAAACTGGGCTATAAAATTACAATTTTGCTAGCTGGAGTAATTGTATTTTTTACTATTACCAAAGTTAGCCAAGCTCAAGTACCGACCGAGCCCAGCTGTTCTTTGTTCACACCAGCCTCACCCGGCGTTATTCCTGATCCGCCCAATGATGCCACGTGCAGTTTAGCCGCCACCGCTACTGATATTGAAGGCGACAGGATTTATTATGTTTTTGATTGGGGTGATGGTACAACCACTCGTGTGCCATCAATTACTGGCAGTATGCCAGCTGGAGCCGGCTGTGCCACTTGGGTAAATGGAGAATCTACCGTAACTTCAGGTACTAAATGCGGAGCAATTAATAATTATGGTGAGGTTGGTTCATTACCAGGAACATATTCAGCCTTTGCTGTGGCTTATGATGAGGCTGGGCATCAATCTGTGAATTCAGATAGCGTAGTAGTTTCAATCATCTCCCAGGTTTTATCCGCGACGATTACGGCCGTACCGCCTACACCCAGCACGCCCGGTTGGTATAATGCACCAGACCAATGGATTTTTGATGCTACTTGTAAAGCGGCAGCTGGCTGGTTTTTAAGCGATTGTATTTTTGAATATTCAGAAAATTTTGTTGGCTGGATTGTTTTATCAGATCCGAATACCACTGGGCAATCAATTTATACCTATCAGCCTTCACTTGATATGGATTCGTTTAGCGGGGTTGGTTTTAGATTTCGCCTGAGGGCCAGCGATACCGATCCTAACACAGGAGAACTCATAGCTTATCTGCCGGCTGATGATGAAGAAATATCTTACGATATAGATCTTCCCGGCGCTATACTTACTAGCCCAACTGCCAATCAGGCAAGCGAATTTCAGGTGACAGCAACCTTATTTGATACGCCCAATCAATTTGGCGGCCCCAACAGCGGCATCAGCACTTGGGATTTAGAGTTTCAAGCCAATGGCGGAGCCTGGCAGCCTTGCGTTACCAATGAAGTTCCTTTTGGCCAGGGCGTGCCCATGACATCGGATAACGTCACTTTTGGCTCTGGTTGTACCGCCGCATCTGGTGGATCATATACTCTTGTGCCCAATACCACTTATTGTTTCCAAGCTAGAGTACGTGACAGTACTTTGCCCGGACCAAACCAAAGCGGCTGGTATGCTGGTGACAACTGCACGCCTTACCTGGTTTCCGCCCCGCCCAATACGCCATCAGATCCTAAACCGGTTGATGGTGGTCAATCTACTTACAGACCGCAATTGTCTTGGGACGGCGGTGACCCAGATGTGCCACCAGAACCAATTGATTACTCAATTTATTTAAGTTCAAGTGATAGCACACCGTATGATACAACTCCTCCGATAGATCCAACTGAAAATAGGATAGGCCAATTATTAGATATACCAGGTAATATTTGGGATGATATAAAGTATCCAAGCAGCGGCACTCTGAACTTAACCCAAGGCGGGCATTATTACTGGCAGATTGTAGCCCAAGATATATACAGCACCGTGGCCGGACCGGTGTGGGATTTTACCGCTAATTCTCAAACTATTATTGAAAATGTAGATATAGATCCATCAGTAGTAAATAAATCCGCTACCATCACCTGGGAAGCGTCGGATGCTGATGGTCCGCCTAGTTTAGACTTTATAATTTATTACGGTTCATCAGCTATGCTACAAGTTGATCCGGAAGTAATTGACAATACAACAACAGCCGATTGCACTTGGGACGGCGTGTTGCACAAATGGTTTTGTTCTTATGATTGGGATTCAACCTGCGTCCCTGAACCTGAGTTGCCGGAAGATTTATATATAAAAATAGAGGCTTGGGATGGTTTTGACTGGGCCGAGGGCACTTCATGTCCTGGTGCACCCGCGGCCTGTAATTCTTTTCAGATTAATCACACCGAAACTGTGACTGTTGGCCCGGGCACAGTCGGGGATGACGAAGAGGTAAAATTCTGGATTGAGCCGGGTTCATTAGAACCCGGGGCTTCACTCATACAATTTAGTGGCACTTGCTCGGAAATTACAGCTGATGCCAATGAGGTTGGTAATGAATCACGTTGCGGAGGCTCTAGTGGCAATTCTTGTAACGGGGGCTTTATTCCGCTTTATGATTTGCACCAAGCGTCAGAATCTTGTCCAGGCGGTTTACCTTGTGTCAGCACCAATAACACGGTCAAATTTCAGTTAACCGGTTGCACTGAAACTAGCTACGAAATCAGGTACAATATTGCCCCCGCCTGCGGCGAGTCTTATATTTCCGTGGAAGAGGGCAGCATATATTCTCAGGGCAGTATCAAGGGAGAAATTGCGCCGCCCTCAGGCAATTATAATGCTTCTTATTTGATTTTAGGCGGCGGTAGTGGCAGTGGTACTACTATTTATATAGAAAATTTTGTTTCAAAATGGCCAACCTCGCCACAAGGTGATGTGCCGGTGAATGCAAATTTTGGCCAGTTGCTATATCCGGAGGAAAGCTCCAGCTTCAGTCCGCGGGTGGGTTCGTTTGATTATTATGGGTTAACAAATAATTTGAACGATCAGGAAGTGGCTGATGGCGAGAAAAACAGTTATGGCCATAAAGTTGAAATTACTAGCGCAGCAACTGCTGGCGGTGATGTTATTTTGAGTGAAGTATTTGGCGGTGCTAATCAGGCGCCACTAGAAGGTAAAGTTTATTGGATTAAGGGTAGTAATTTAGAGGTGTCAGGTTCGCAATTTACCTTTGAGAATACCACTGGTGATACTAGCGGTGCTGGCTTAATAATTGTTGATGGTAATTTAACTATTAATAATGATTTAGATTACCAGCCAACTAATGATCCTAGTTTAACTTCCCGTAATTTTGCTTCAGTGGGCTGGTTGGTAAGGGGAGACGTCTTTATTAACGGTAATGTTGGCAAAATATCCGGAGCATTTTATGTATCAGGTACGCAAACCGGTAACGGAATTTTTAGCACCGGTGTCGGCGGACAGCAATTAATTATTAAAGGCGCAGTTATTGCCAAAAAATTTGAGTTACAGCGGGCTTCGGCTGGTGGGGCACCCTCTGAAATGGTAATAGCTGATGGCCGTATTTTACTCAATACGCCACCAGGATTTATTGATATTATAAGCACCTTACCAACCTGGAGATTCCGTACACCTGGGCCTTAAGTATTGTAAAAAACAATATTGGACAAAAGCCAACTTTTTTGCTATACTATATTGGTATTTAGCCAACTTTTCTTGAGGTCTAGTGGCTAATCTTAGCACTCTAAAGCCATTGGCCTAAATTTTAAACAAAGCCTATATCAAAACCCTGTAATTTATGAGTTTTTTTAAAAAACACAAGTCATTTTTGGGTGTTGATATTGGTACGGCTAGTATTAAGGTAGTGGAATTAGCACCTGGCCCTAATCACACGCCGCGTTTAGTAACTTATGGCCGGGCAGAATATACAGGCGACAGCACTAAGGTGGATGCTGAGCGTGACATTGCGCGCATTGTTGCTACCCTGAAAGCGATTTGCATCCAGGCTCGCACCACTTCCAAGCGCGTAGCTGCGGCCTTACCGACCTTTGCCGTGTTTAGCTCGGTTATTACTCTGCCGGCGATGTCGGAAAAAGAATTAGCGGCGGCCATACGTTGGGAAGCCAGAAAATTTGTGCCCTTACCGTTAGAAGAAATGATTTTAGATTGGAAATTTTTAGCCGAAACCCCGTCAATTAATAATGTTAAAAATCAGGAAGCCAGTGAACCGAAATCAGCGCCAGTAGATAAAGTTGATCCTGGCGCCAAGAAGAATATCAGGGTTCTGCTGACAGCCGCGCCGCAAAATCTGGTGAAAAAATATTTAACAATTTTCCGGCAATCTGAGCTTGATCTGTTAAGTTTAGAGACTGAGGCTTTTGCTTTGGAGCGTAGTTTAGTCGGTGGGGCCCGCGAGGTTATTATGGTGGTGGATTTGGGAGCGGTTACGACTGATATTTGTGTGATTGAAAATGGCATTCCTATTTTGAATCGCAGTATTGATGTGGGAGGATTAACCATTACCAAAGCCATTGCCAATAGTTTGAATGTTGATGTGAAACGAGCAGAACAATTTAAAAGAGATATCGGCCTTAATACTCGCGGTTCAGCCGCCGGCGGAATTCCAGTCACCATTGAAAGTACAATCAGTCCGGTAGTTAATGAAATTAAATATAATTTTTCTCTTTATCAAAGTCAGTCTAATAAGCCAATAGAAAAAATAATTTTAACCGGTGGTTCATCTTTTTTGCCAATGCTACCGGAGTACTTAGAAAATTTATTTCAAATTAAAGTTTATATTGGCGATCCCTGGGCCCGGGTAAGTTATCCAGAGGAACTGAAAGCAGTTTTGGATGAAATTGGTCCCCAGTTTGCCTCGGCTATAGGGCTGGCTATGAGGCAGTTAATTTAATATTTTATGTCCGATATCAATCTCTTGCCGGAAAATTTAAGAGATGAAGAAGCCAAGGCACGCCAGCAGTCTGGTGATAATTCAGGATCACCGAAATTTTATAATCCCAAAAAACCAAGTCAGAAACCGGTTGAAGGTTCGCCACCTGGACGCTGGCAGCAATTAATTTCAGCCTTAACTAAGAATGTAAATTCAGCTAGCGGTTCATTAAAGCCTGCCTCACCAGAACCAGCTAAACCGCCGTCAGTGCCGGTAAAGCCAGTGTTACCAGAATCAGAATTTAAGACTTCGCCAGCCAGCGTTGCGCCAGTATCGTTTAGTAAAGAATCAGCTGTTAAACCAGCAAAAACTGGCGGATTACCCAGCCCTACAGAGCCAACACCAACGTTAAAGTCACGTCAGGGTAAGGAGTCGGGATTTATTAAGCAATCATCTGTGCTGGATGTTAATTTGATACCAGCTCAAGAAAGCGGGCAAGTGGTACGCCGGTCTCGGATGATGATGCTTACAATGCTAATAATTGTGATAGTTTTAGTGGGGGTGGTTTATTTTGCTCTGAATTTTTATGTTAAAGGTAAAGTCGTTAAAACCGAAGCGGTTCAACAGGAAATTACTTTATTACAACAACAACTGGAAACAGCCAGAACGCAGACTGAATTAGCCATCGCCACCCAGCTTCGCTTGGGGGTGTTGGCGGATTTATTAAATCAGCAAGGTCAATGGGGTGATTTCTTTAAGTGGTTGGAAAATAACACCATAAAAGTAGTTCAGCTGACGAGTTTGGCGGTTGATGCTAGTGGCACCATTACTGTAACCGGTCAGGCGCCTAATTTTACTGAGGTGGGGCGGCAGATGCTAGCTTTCAGCCGAAGCCAGGATGTTGAGGAAATTATTTTGGGGGATTTGTCTTTGCAGGCGCAAAGAACTAAAACAGGCGCAAGTGATACTATAGCTATTTTTACCTTTGATATTAAAGTTAAACCGGAACTTTTTGTGACAGTAAATGAAACAAATTAAATTTTATGCCGCCCGTTCAGTCTCCTAATTTAAATAATCCTGAGGCCGAGGTTAAAAAACCCCGGCGATCGCTTTGGCCAGTAGCAATTGGCGTTGCGGTTTTAATTTTGCTGGCCGGCTGGTGGTTTTTGTGGAGGTCGGCTTGGCAGGAGCTGAAAGCCTTACCTGATCTTAGCTCTTATGAAAGCACCCGCACTTTGGCCCAAGAAGAATTAAGCAGTCTTAAAAAATTGAATGACGATTTTTCCAAATTAAGCGCTAATGATCGCCAGCGTCTAGACCTAGCTTTGCCCCATGGGCAGGATTTGCCCAATTTACTAGCTCAGTTGGAAGGAATTGCCGAGGCCACTGGTTTTATTATTAATGAAATTGGTTTTACAGAGGAAAGAGAAGTCCCAACTACTCCAGTGGTGGTAGAAGCGACTACTACTATAGTTTCACCAGTCACCGAAGCTAAGAAACTTACTGTTCAATTCTCTATTCAGGGGGGTGATTATATTGATTTAAAAAAATTTGTGAACGAGGTTGAACAAAGTTTGCGTTTAATGCAATTAACCGCCCTGTCTTTTACTGCCCAGCAAGCTGGCAGTACCGGCGCCGTATATACTTTGAGTTTGCGTACGGTTTATTTAACTAATTAATTATATGCTAGCCAGGAAAAGTTTAAGTAAAAAAAAGATTCTTCTCTTGGGTGGTACTTTGGCATTGGTTTGGGGTATAATAGGTGTAGTCGTTTATCGTAATTTCGCATCTAAAAACGCCCCCCTACCGTCAGTTCCAATTGTTCTGCCAGGAGAGCCTATTGCCTCGGTTTATCCAGTAGCTGGCGCGGGCCAGAGGGCTGGCTTAGAAATTCTGCGAGACGAAAGATTAACCAGCCTTAAAATATTCGGTGATGTACCCTTGGAAGTAACCGCCCTCGGCCGGGAAAATCCTTTTGAGCTAATTAATCCTTAAATATAAAAATTAAAGGTCGAGTCGCCTAAAAGGTGACATAAAAAAATTACTATTACTTATGAAGCAGACAATTACGATTATTCAGCCAATAATTAAACTAATTAACTATTAACTAATTATTAATAATTAACATATGCTTATGTTTACCAAACCAAACACCAAAGCCAAAAAAGGTTTTACCTTGATTGAGCTTTTGGTTGTTATTTCCATCATTGGCTTGCTTTCCACGCTAGCGGTGGTGGCCTTAAATAATGCCCGTCAGCGCTCACGTGATGCCAAGCGCGTGGCTGATATGCAGCAACTTATGACCGCATTCACCTTATTCTTTGAAACCAATGGCAATTTCAGCGCTTGTGGCCTCGCTGTTCCAGCAACTGGGGCTGCTCTTCATGCTGATGCAGGTTGCGGTTCGGCAACTGATGGAATGCAGGGAGTTTTAGCCAATATTGAAGGTATGCGCGATCCGTCATTTCCAGCTGCGACTACAGTAACACCCTTGACCTCTGTAGCAGCCTTTGTATCCAATGCTGCATGTACTCCAGCTGTATATACAGCCATGAACATTGCAGCAACTAATGCCACCACTTTTGAAGTACGCTTTTGTCTAGAAAGTGGATCAGGAAGTTTAGCAACAGGTTTGCACCGCATTTCGGAAGTTGGCATGGAATAAACGCTATTTAGCATTGAAATTTAATAGTTTGCTTGGGACTAGGTTATTTTAGTTATGCCTAAGTCAAAACTTAATATTCAGTTACAAGATGTCTTGGTTGCCAAAGGACTCCTAACTGCCGAAAAAGTTCAGGAGCTGGAGCAAGCTGTCGCCACTGATGGGCGGCAGCTTGAGGATATTTTGTTGGAAAGGAATTTGGTCAAGCCAGCAGATATCATGCAGGCCAAAAGCCAGCTGTTCAACATGCCGGTGGCGGATTTGGTGGATAAGGAAATGCCGCGCGAAGTAATACAACTTATTCCGTATGAGCTGGCGGAAAATTACCAACTAGTGGCTTTTGACCGCCAGGCTGATGAAGTTTCAGTGGCTATGGTTAATCCAGGAAATTTTAAGGCGATTGAAGCCATAGAATTTCGAGCACGCGAACAAGGCTGGAAACCTAAGTACTTTATTACCAATACCGACAGCCTTAAAAGCGCGTTTAAATATTACGGCAGTCTTTCCAGTGAAGTTAAGGAAGCCCTGACTTTAGCTGAGGGCAAATTTTCTGAAATTCCGGAATTAGCTGAAGAAGAACAGGGCAAGTTGGAAGAGGTAGTGAAAACAGCGCCGGTGGCCAAAATGGTAGCGGTTATTTTCCGCCATGCCGTGGAAGGTGCTGCCTCCGACATTCACATTGAGCCGGTTCAAGATGAAACGCGCGTGCGCTATCGTATTGACGGCGTGCTGCATACTTCTATTGTGTTGCCGCGTTATATTCATTCCGCGGTAATTAGCCGCATTAAGGTGCTGGCGAACATGAAGATTGATGAAACGCGCGTGCCACAGGACGGTCGTATTCGGCTGACGATCGGCGGTCGGTCGGTTGATTTCCGCGTTTCCACAATGCCATTATTGGGTAGCGAGAAAGTGGTGTTGAGAATTTTGGATACCGCCACGGGATTGAAGAGTTTTGAAGAATTGGGTTTTGCCGGCTCCACTGCCAAACTTATTGATGACAGCTTAAAAAGGACTCAAGGCATGTTCTTGGTTTGCGGCCCAACTGGCAGTGGTAAATCAACCACGCTTTATACCGCCCTGAACAAGCTTAATGACGAAGGTTCCAATATCATTACTTTGGAAGACCCGGTGGAATATTATTTAGAAGGAGTGAACCAATCACAAGTCAATGCCGAAGTTGGCCTGACATTTGCCTCAGGCCTCAGGTCTATTTTGCGCCAAGACCCGGATATTATTATGGTGGGCGAGATTCGCGATATTGAAACAGCTGATTTGGCTATCCATGCTTCTTTGACCGGGCACATTGTGCTTTCAACTTTGCACACCAATGATGCGTTGGGTTCCATTCCACGGTTGGTGGATATGCATGTGGAGCCGTTTTTGTTAGCTTCTACTATTAATGTTGTAGTAGCTCAACGTTTGGTGAGGCGGATATGCCGGTATTGTGTAACCGAGGCTGAGGTACCAGCTGAATTAGTTGATAAAATTAAGAAATCTTTAAGTGAGTTGCCGCCCGGGGGTGATGAGCAAATACCCAAAGGGACTTGGAATTTTAAAAAAGGCCAAGGTTGTGCTCGCTGCAATTTTACTGGCTACAAAGGCCGGGTGGTAATTGCCGAAGCTTTTTCTAACACCCACGAATTGCAGCAAATCATAGTTGCCGGTTTGAATCCAGGGGCTTTGCGAGACGAATTTAAGCGGCAGGGAATGATCACGATGGAACAAGATGGTTTGATTAAGGTGTTACGGGGGGTCACCACCGTGGAAGAAGTATTAAGCGCAACTAACGATTAATATGTCAACCGAGAAAACAATTGTTATTGTGGAAGATGATGTTTTTTTGCGGCGATTATACGAGCTAAAATTTACCGAGGCTAAGTTTAAGGTAAAAGTAGCTGAAGACGGCCAGGCTGGTTTGGCGCTGATCCAATCAGAAAAACCAGCGGTAGTGTTATTGGATATAGAATTGCCAAAAATGGATGGCTTTGCCGTATTGCAGGTTGTTAAAGGTAGTGTGGAAACAAAAAATATTCCAATTATCATGCTGACTAATTCCAGCACTCAAGAAGCCATTGATAAAGCGAGGGAGCTGGGGGCAGCTGATTATATAATTAAAGCGCATTTTTTACCTTCAGAAGTAGTGACAAAAGCAGTAGCCTGTATTAAAAATTAAAGATGAAAAATCAAATATTAAAACCAGGCCACGATTTTGATTTTTGATTTTTTATTTTTAAATTTGCCCTGTGTCCGCTACTGAAACCGCAATTTTGCAGAAAATTTTAACTAGCCTAGCTGGCCAGCAGGTGTCGGATTTGCATTTGCGCGCCGGCAGTCAGCCGGTGGTTAGGCGCGATGGTGAGCTAGAGGTGATGACAGCTGAAGAAATAGTAACACCGGATTTTTTGGAAGCGATTTTGGTAATATTATTAACACCGCAGCAGCGCTCCTCCCTAGAAACTGATCGGCAGGTAACTGTCGGGCATACTTTCATGAGCCGAATGCGTTTGCGCATCACGGTTTTTTACCAGCGTGGTTTGCCGGAAATCGCCATTAGGTTTGTGCCACCCAATCTCAAAAGTTTGCGTGAACTGGGGTTGCCGGCAAGTTTTGAGCGAATAATTGGGGCTGATCATGGTTTAGTAATTATTGCCGGCTCTTATGGTTCGGGCCGCACTACCACCTTAGCCTCTTGTTTACAAACAATTAACCAGACTCAGATTAAGCATATTGCCACCGTGGAAGAGCCAATAGAATATATGCTGACCGGAGACAAAAGTATTATTGATCAACGTGAAGTTGGTGTGGATACAGTCAGCTGGGAAGAGGCCACCGAATCAATCCCGAATGAAGATGTGGATGTGGTGGGTTTTTCTAGGTTAGCCAGCCCCACCATTATCACCAGTGCGCTGTCTTTGGCTTTGGGGGGCAAATTAGTTTTTGCAGTGATGGAGGCGGAATCATGTGTGCAGGCCGTGGAGCAGTTAGTGGTTAGTTTTACCCCAGATAACCAGGCTTTAACTCGTTCCAAATTAGCTGACGCTTTATTGGCGATTTTAGTACAAAAATTAATACCTCGGGTCGGCGGCGGTCGGGTGCTGGTGTCGGAGTTGCTTATTGCCACTCCAGCGGTTCGCTCGGTTATTCATGAAGGTAAAGATTATCAGCTTAATAATTTGTTATTAACTTCACGCGAAGAAGGCATGGTCGCACTTGACCGGGCTTTGGCTGAATTAGTTAAAACCGGCGAGGTGATGCAGGAGGTAGCCTTATCCTATGCCTTGGATAAAGAAGTATTCCAGTCTATTTTAAGAAGATAACTTTTTATGCCACTTTTTGATTATCGGGCGAAAGATCAGGACGGTAGTAATATTGAGGGCGTAGTGGAGGCCCCCAGTGATCAAGCGGCCTTGGATGAATTAACCGAAAGGAGTTTAATTCCGTTTTTTTTACAAGAACGGTCGGAGAAAAGTGTATGGCAATTTTCCCTAAAGTTTTTAAATCGGGTTAGAACCAGGGATTTGGTAATATTTTCGCGGCAATTGGCGGTGATGGTTTCGGCTACAGTACCTTTGGTGCAATCATTGCGCATTTTAATCAAACAAACCCAAAACGACAATTTAAAAATTATTGTTTCCGAGGTAGCAGATGAAGTTGAAGGCGGCGCTAAGCTTTCTGGCGCCTTAGCCAAGTACCCCGATATTTTTAGCAGTTTTTTCGTCAATATGGTGCGGTCCGGTGAGACCTCTGGCCGTTTGGATGAAACTTTAAATTACTTGGCAGACGAGGCGGAAAAGAATTATGATTTGATGAATAAAATTAAAGGGGCCATGACTTATCCAGCTTTCATTGTTGGTGGTTTGGCTGTGGTGGGATTTGTGATGATGACATTTGTCATTCCCAAATTAACTGATATCTTGCTGGAAACCAGTACCGAATTACCAATTTCAACAAAAATATTGATAGCCACTAGCGGTTTTTTGCAGAAATTTTGGTGGCTGTTAATAATTTTTATGATTGCTTTAGCCGTTACCGCCAGACTGTCAACGCGCCAAGGCCCGGGCAGGTTATTTTGGCACAAATTGCAATTACGTTTACCAATTTTTGGTAATATTTTACAGCGGATCTATTTAGTCCGTTTCACTAGGTCCTTGGCTTCCTTAATGTTGGGGGGCGTGCCCTTAACGCGTGGTTTAGAAGTGGTGGCTGGGGTGGTGGGTAATGAAGTTTACCGTGATTTGATTGTAAGAACTATTCACGAGGTAGAAGAAGGCAATTCCATTTCCACGCTTTTTTTGGAATCTTCAGCCGTGCCGGCTATGGTTTCACAAATGTTAGTGGTGGGGGAGAAGACTGGCCGTTTGGAGGAAATTTTAAACCGCCTGGGAAATTTTTACGGCCGCGAGGTGGAAAATAATGTACAAGGGTTAGTGACTTTGATTGAGCCAATGATCATGGTTATTTTAGGTTTGGCTGTTGGTGTGATGGTGGCGGCTATTATTTTGCCGATATACCAATCAATCGGCAATGTATAGAAGTACATAGTAAGAGTAAATGATAAAAATTTCTTAGTGGACAAAGCTTCTATTTAGTGATATACTATCAATTACGGTTAATAATTAAGTTCATAGCTTGATTTGTCGGTCTTATTCATAACGACAAGCAAATACCAAGCTATAGAATAATAAGGAAAGGGGGTGACAACAATGACACAACAAAAAGGTTTTACTTTGATTGAGTTATTGGTGGTTATTGCCATCATTGGTATATTGTCCACCCTAGCCGTGGTTGCTTTGAATAATGCCCGGCAAAAGTCCCGTGATGCCAAGCGCGTAGCTGATGTAAAGCAAATTCAAACTGCCCTAGAGCTATTCTTTGCTGATGAGAATCTTTATCCAACAGGTACCCTTGGTACAGATGCTGAAAATGGAACATTGGGTGATGCTAATCATGATAGTTTAAGTGCCACCGCTGGTTTTGAGAGTGCAGCTGATGCCGCCGGCACTACATATATGGGTAGAGTACCTGAGGCTCCCACCCCACCAGCTGGAAATATTTACACATATGCATCCACAGATGGAGCTGATTATGACATAGAATTTACTCTAGAAGGAAATACAGGTGGATTAGATCTTGGCGCTAATTGTGCAACATCTGCTGGTGTAACTTCCGGTGCATGTCTATAATACTTAATACTGATAATGTTAAACAAAACCCTCTCTGTAACGAGAGGGTTTTGTGGTAAAATAAAGCTATAACTATGTTAGAAATTTTAGCCTTT
>LCEZ01000008.1:0-18811 GCA_000995845.1 Parcubacteria group bacterium GW2011_GWD2_43_10
ACATATTCAGCCATCAGGGCAGAATCAAACTCACCTTCTTTGGGGCATAACCTGGCAAAATCAAGTGAGAAGCGGAACATATTCTCACCTAACTCGGCTGATCTATCTATATATTTTTCTTTGTTAGGCAAAAAACGAGGAAAATGATTTATATCCTGCTGATCCTTAATACCAGAGCTTTTGCCCTCAAGGTTCTTTTGCAACTCAAGCTCCCAATCAGAAACTGGCGGCAATAAATTACCCTCGGCATCATACATTACAGGCTCTGATTGAAAGTGAGAGCTGCCACTGCCAACATACTCAATGCGAGTATGCTCAGCTGCTGGCTAAAACCTCCTGCGCGGTAAAATCAAAATCCGGCTTAAGCGGCTCTAGTTCATTATCGGTCGTTTCGCCAAAACGCTCCATATTTGGTTGATCATTTACTTCTCCAGCGCGCGCTGTTCTTTAACTTTCTCCCAAACAGCTTTCCTAATTTCCTCTATCACTTTGGGGTTTTCACGCAAGAATTGCTTAGCTTGCTCACGCCCAACACCTAACTTTGTCTCACCAAATGATATGGTGTTACCTGACTTGGTCACGATGCCGTATTGTATGCCTGTATCAACTGAATCACCAGCTAAACTAATTCCTTCATTATACATAATATCAAATTCAGCGTTCTGGAACGGCGGGGCGACTTTATTCTTTACGATTTTAACCTTAACGCGATTACCTACTATTTGCTCACCAGATTTTATTTGCCCAATACGCCTGATATCAATACGGACTGATGAATAAAATTTTAAAGCCATGCCGCCGGTGGTGGTTTCTGGATTGCCAAAAAATACACCGATTTTCATCCTAGTTTGATTAAGAAAAATAACTGTAGTTTTACTTTTGGAAACAATAGCCGTCAGCTTACGCAAGGCTTGGCTCATTAATCTAGCTTGCAAACCCATGTGAGAATCACCCATTTCACCTTCAATTTCTGCTTTGGGGGTAAGGGCAGCCACTGAATCAATCACAATCACATCTACTCCATTAGAACGTACTAAAGTATCCACAATTTCCAAAGCTTGCTCACCAGTATCAGGTTGGGAAATTAATAGTTCATCAATATTAACACCAATTTTTTTAGCATAAAGCGGATCAAGGGCATGCTCGGCATCTACAAAAGCTGCCACGCCGCCTATTTTTTGTAATGAAGCAATAACGTGTAATGTTAAGGTTGTTTTACCAGAAGCCTCAGGCCCAAAAACTTCAATCACACGGCCACGTGGTACACCGCCAACGCCCAGGGCTATATCCAAAGAAAGACAGCCGGTCGGAATGCATTCCACATCCATCGCCCGGGCTTCGCCTAATTTCATAATGGCGCCCTCGCCAAATTTCTCCTTTATTTGATCAATGGCCAGCTGGGCGGCCTTACCCCGTTCACTGGCTTGATTATCGGTTTTTTTAGTTGGTGCCATATATATAAAATTGAAAATTAAAGTCAAAGCTACCTTATCGCAAACTTGTCCACTCGTCAATTATTATTGATTTAACGGCTTGTTTTCTTCCATGACGGGTGGGCTTGGCGGGGGCGTATAATAAATTATCCTTTCGATTGTAACTTCACGGCTTAAGCTCTTGCGCGCTTTAATTACCAAATTATTAAGCCCTGGCCGTAGCGGTACTATCACGACAAACCGGCCTGACTCCATCACTTCCACTACTTCGTTATTTACCGTAACTTCGGTACCTGGTTTTGTAATACCAGATACAGTTAAGGGCGAAAAAGAAATTGTGCCATCAGTCGCTGGGCTGATTACCTCTAGTTGTGGCGGTAAAAAAATCGCCCGAGCGGCAATGGCCAAATAAGTAATCACCACTACCGCCACCAAACCTAAAAGTATCCGGCGCAAAGGATGCACTGATTTAATGGGATTGACTGGGGCGTGCTTGGGCGGCTGGATAATTTTGGGTAAATTAGGTCCAGGATATTGAGCTAAAAGCTCTTCAATATCAAGCTGTAAAAATAGGGCGTATTGCTTTAAAAAATAGCGGCCATAATCACCCCGAGGCAAAGCTTCCCACTCGCCTGATTCCAAAGCTTCAAGATAATGAGATGGAATATTAAGCTTGTGGGCTACATTCTTAATAGACAAATGGCGCTCTTCCCTGGTTTGACGCAAACTATCACCCGCCGGGGTTGAGCGCTTTAGAGGTTGAACAGTAAAGCGCACCATACTTGTATTAATTAATTGCGGCTGTTTTTAATAACGCTCATCTGGTTCTTCATTCTCAGTCTCATTTTCAGTAGGTATTGTTTGATCGGCTTCCGCCGTACCTTCCTCTTCTTGATTATTATCAAATTCCAGACCTGAAGTGCGAATTAATACCTCTCGCGGCTTAGCACCGTCACCAGGGCCAATCACTCCCCGCTCTTCTAATAAATCAAGCAAGCGAGCGGCCCGGGCATAGCCAACGCGCAGACGACGCTGCAAAAAAGAGGCGGAAGCTTTCTGTGACCGGACAATCAAAGCTTGGGCTTCTTCTAACAAATCATCTCCTTCACTGGATGCAAGACCACCGCCTTCCAAACTACGGCTCGCCTTTTCCACTACTGAAACATCGTAATCCGGTTTAGAACTTTGTTTAAGAAAATTAGTTACGCCCTCAATTTCAACATCAGTCACTAAAGCACCTTGCAATCTTTTTGGTTTGGATAGTTCTGCCGACATAAACAAACAATCACCTCGTCCTAATAATTTCTCGGCGCCGGCATTATCTAAAATAGTACGCGAATCAGTTTGTGAGGCCACCTTAAAAGCTATGCGCGAAGTAATATTGGCTTTGATAAGGCCGGTAATAACATCAACACTAGGCCGCTGGGTAGCGACAATCAAATGAATACCCACGGCTCGGGCCATTTGGGCCAAACGAATAATGGCCGCTTCAACTTCATTGGCCGCTACCGCCATTAAATCAGCCAGCTCATCAATTATCACTAAAATATAGGGCATAGTTTCCGTCGCAGTTTGATTATAAGCCGCCAAATTCCTTTTACCAGCAGCCGACAGCACCTGATAACGGCGATCCATTTCTCCCACTACCCATTTCAAGGCATTAATAGTTTTAGGCACATCAGTAATAACTGGCGTTAGCAAATACGGCATATCATTATAGGAAGCTAGTTCAACCCGCTTCGGATCTACGATGATAAATTTCAATTCATCAGCTGAATTGGTATAAAGCAAAGAAAGAATAATGCCATTGATACAAACAGATTTTCCTGTGCCGGTGGCGCCGGCGATCAGCAAATGAGGCATGCGATCAATATCCGCAACCACCGACCGTCCAGCCACATCTTTACCAATCGCCACTGTTAAATTACTGCGCCGACTTTTAAATTCAGTTGAAGTTAACATCTCCCGCAAAGCCACTGTGGCCACGGTTTTATTTGGCACTTCTATACCCACCAAGGCTTGGCCAGGTATAGGCGCTTCAATACGGATAGGATGAGCCGCTAACGCTAATGCTAAATCATTAGACAAGGCAGTAATGGAGACAAGTTTAACACCTTCGGCTGGTTTTAGGGTGTATTGGGTAACGGTTGGGCCAACATTAACTGAACCCATTTCTACTTCAATGCCAAAATTCTGCAAGGTTTTTTGAATTTTTTCCTGATTGGCTTCAATATCACCAGCGGTCGGCTCGCCATCATACACCGACAAAAGCTCCATTGGAATTTCTACTTTGGGTGCCCGTGTTTTTTTAATTTCCAAAAGTGGCAGTTGTACCTTATCAGTCTCAGCTAAGGCAGAACTTGCTAACGGACGGCGATCAAACGGCTTTGTCTCGGCACCAACCAAGTTTGGCTCATTAACCTGGCTGGCAGTAGAACTAAGTGGCTTACCATTATAATTTATTTGTGTTGGTTTGATTGTATGTATTTTGCCAAAGGCTGACCAGATCCGTCTAAATGGATCAACTATTTTGGCAGCCAATTCAGCTAAAGACGTTTCAAATAAAATTAAAATACCACCAACAACCAAAGCAACTAGTAGCACAATTGAACCCCACTTCCCCAGCGCCTGAATTAATGGATACAACACAATATAACCTAAATAACCTCCACCCCGGCCGGCGGCCGCGGCGGCTCGTCCGGCTTCAATGGCAAAACCACTATGCACCAACCCGGTAACTCCGACCAACAATAAAACCAAACCTAGTAACTGACGCGGCTGAAAAAGCTGTTCTGTTACCAAAAAAACATAGCCCACTAACAGCAAAACTACAGGGATAGCATACGATGGCCAACCTATACTCAAAAGCAAATACTTTTTAATAAAAATCCCCACTACACCAGCTAAACCAAAAAACGACAAAAACAAAATTAAAGATAGGGCAAACAAAAAAACCACCGCTAAACCATGCTTGGTATAAGGCGCTAAGCCTGGTTTGGCCTGATTTTTAGGCCGGGGTTCCTCTTCTTTTTTTCTGGCCATATCAGCCTTAATTATAGCCTAAAAAAACAGGCTTAGGAACACTTTAAGTGATTCCTAAGCCCAACTTGATATTTATGATGATTCGGCAGAAGAATAGAATACTCCTGACCATTTTTTACCGCCTCGCGTAACCACCTGGTCTTCAACTTTAATTCGTTCTATATCTTTTCCTTGATCCTTAAATTTAAGGGTAATGTGTTTGAAAAGATTTGATACCACCAAATTAGGTTTAAAATCAACCCAACCTTTCTTGGCTTTAGTCACACCTTTAATGTGAACAACAACATAATATCGCCCCTCCGCAGTGGGTAAATCTTTTTGCTCAGACGTTTGTTTCAGTACACCTACGAATTTGCTGCCATCCGTAAAATTAATGGTAAAGTTTTTAGATTTACCTGAAAGTAAGCGATGAAACTGCTGAATAGCTTCATCAATCCATAATTCATCATCCCGAAGCGGACGGATTGATCTGCCAATTGAGCCAGATTTGTCATCCCAAAATGTGCCGTCATCCCACTGAACAATGCGATAACAATGCTCAGTATATGGATGAAGAGTTTCTTTGATTGTGTAATGTCTGCAACCAAGACAAGTTTTTAGGATTAAATCCCCGCTATAATCTTCAATAATGAAACGCTGGCCAAGCTTGTACTTTGGATCATTTTGCAAACCTTCAGGAAAAGTAAAATCACCAAACAACTCTTGATCGCCCACTGCATAAAACCAAGGTGTCATCAGACCGCAAACAACACGACGCTTAAACCCTGGCGATAAAGGGAAAACTACGTTAGTTTTCTCTTCTAACCAATTTTTTTTGAATGCTTTGTTGGCATCGGTAAGTGTTGCCCATTCAGTAAAAACAGCACCAGTGCAACTATTGCATTCATGTATAACTATGCCGCAGCGGCCATCGGGCGGATTCTTTATTTCCAGGACTTCTATAAATCCCCAGTTCCCTCCGTCGTTTAAGCCACCACCAGCATACTTGTGCTGTTTAATCTTATAGCGGCTGTACATACCGTATGCACCGTGGCCTACATTAACCTGATGGGCTGAAGGAATATCAAAATCTCGGAATTTGTTCTTTAGAATTTCTTGAACCTCTTCAATCGCTGTATCGGTCGGACAAGTAAATGTGACGTGCTGGCCATCACCAGTTTTGCCTTCGCCATAATGATATGAATTGAATCTATCCATGTTAAACTCCCGTTTTTGTTATTATTTTTGTGATTATCTAAAACTTATATTTGCCGCTATCTTAGCGGCTCTGAATCATAAAGTCAATGCTCTAGCACACTTACCAAAAACAAATCATCCCTGGCCCTTACTTATAAGGCCAGGGATGATTAAATTTTATACTAGTAATCGCCCTAACTTTCCTCAACCGCTGAATGTTCTGAGATAGCTCCTAAACTAGCCGCCATGGCTTCAGCTTCTGCCTGTGCAATGGCCGCGGCTTCAGCTGCGGCTGCTGCCATCCGAGCAGTTTCTTCGGCCCGAACAGCTTCTTGGGCTCTAAACTCTTCCATGGCAACAGCTAATCTATCTTTCAGTTCACCACTACCCGTACCCGCCGGAATCAGGCGGCCAATAATTACATTTTCTTTCAAGCCTCGCAAATAATCCATACGCCCGGTCACGGCCGCATCAATCAGCACGCGGGCAGTTTCTTGAAAAGAAGCAGCTGATAAGAAGCTATCAGTAGAAAGGGAAGCTTTAGTAATGCCCAGCAATAAAGCTTCACCTTTAGCTAAAACTACTCCCTTATCCTTGGCTGCTAAATTAGCTTCAGTAAATTGCGCTGCAGTCACCATTTCTCCAGGCAAAAGTTCAGTGCCGCCAGCTTCGGTTATATAAATACGCGAGAACATCTGCTTAATAATCAACTCAATATGCTTACTATTTAATTTTTGACCTTGTGAAGCATAAATATATTGGATCTCTTTCATGATATACCGCTGAACCGCTTCTTTGCCTTTAAGGGCATAAATCTCATGCAAATCAAGCGAGCCTTCTGTTAATTGTTGGCCTTTGGTAACCTGATCACCATCTTTTACCCATAAAGCGATACCTGGTGGAATAATAAATTCTTTCACCACCTGGGACTCACCTGTCAAAACTACTGATTGATCATTAATTTCTTTCACCTTACCGTCACGTGTAGCCGTAATTGACTCTTCACCCGCCTTAACTACCGGCTCGCCCTCTTTAACTTTACTGCCCTTTTTCACTAATACTTTGGGTGATTCGTAGGCTGATAAGCTTATAACCTCTTCGGAATTATCCAAATAGGCCAGATTAATAACTTTTTGGCGCCCCTGGTGCACCACCTCAACCTTACCATCACCAGGTGATAGCAAGCCTGGGCGCTTTACTGGCCGAGCTTCAAAAACTTCTTCTACCCGCGGCAACCCTTGGGTAATATCTTCCACTGAAGCCACACCACCAGTATGGAAAGTACGCATGGTCAGTTGGGTGCCAGGTTCACCAATACTTTGAGCGGCAATAATACCAACGGCCGTGCCAATCTGCACTAAATTATTTGTACCCAAATCCAAGCCGTAACAACGCTGACAAACACCCCGGGTGATCTTGCAGGTCATTAAAGACCTAACTTTTAGTTCAGGCAGCTCCAACTTATCTATCTTTTTGGCAACCTCCCCGGTTATAAGTTCATTTTTCTTAAATACGACCTCACCTTTTTTATCCTTAACTTCTTGCAAAGTATAACGACCAATACCGTAACTACCAACACCTTCTCCAGTATCTTCTATTTCAGCTTGAGTTATAAGAAAACCTTCTTTATCACCGCAATCTTTTTCCACTACCACAATATCATGGGAAACATCAACTAAGCGTCTGGTTAAATAACCAGCATTGGCAGTACGCAAGGCCGTATCAGTCAAGCCTTTGCGGGTGCCGTGGGTGGAAATAAAGAACTCCAAAACATCAAATCCTTCCTTGAAATTACCTTTAACCGGCAATTCAATGGTTTCACCGGCCGGGTTGGTCACCAAACCTTTCATACCCATCATCTGAGTGATTTGCGCCCAACTACCTCTGGCGCCTGATTCAATCATGGAAAAAACTGAACCACGCGTCGGCAGGCTAGCCCGAGATATTTCGGTAATTTTTTCTTTCACCCGCGCCCAAATTTCTATCACCTTAGTTTGGCGCTCTTCCTCAGTCAGCAAGCCTTGCTGATATTGATTATAAATTTCACTAACCTTAACTTCCGCCTCTTGATACAGCTTCTGACGCTGAGGCAAATCTGGAATATCACCCATACCCCAAGACAAACCTGATTTGGTCAAATATTCAAAGCCGATCAGTTTCATTCTATCAAGTAATTTGGCAGTATCGGCCACACCAAAACTAGACAAGGATTCAGCAACCAAATTCTTCAAAACTTTCTTATCCACTGTTTTATTAAGGAATCTCAGATCAGGCGGCAAAATCTCATTAAATAATATTCGCCCAGCACAAGTCTTCAAACGCTCGCCTCCATAAGTTCTAACCTCAATGGTTTGTTGTAATTTAATAATGTCTAATTGATAAGCCAAAATCGCTTCAGCTTCGTTGCCAAATACCTTTATGTTTTCACCGTCCGTTGTTGGTGAAATATTGGTCATATAATAACAACCCAAAACAATATCTTGCGATGGGGTAGCTACCGGCTCACCTGTAGCAGGCTTAAGCAAATTCTTAGCTGACAGCATTATCTCCCGCGCTTCCCATTTGGCTTCTTCGGTTAAAGGCACGTGCACCGCCATTTGATCGCCATCAAAATCAGCATTAAAGGCCGGACAAACTAGGGGGTGTACCTGGATCGCTTTACCTTCTATTAAGATCGGCTGAAAAGCTTGAATACCAAGGCGGTGCAAGGTCGGAGCACGATTCAGTAATACGTGAGCGCCCTTGATTATTTCCTCTAAAATATCCCAAACCTCGCTCTTACCTGATTCAATATAACGATTGGCGGAACGAACATTGTGTACTAATTCACGGGCAATAAGTTTGGAAATAACAAACGGCTTAAAAAGTTCCAGGGCCATACGCTTGGGCAAACCGCACTGATGCAATTCCAGTTTCGGCCCAACCACAATCACGCTGCGGCCGGAATAATCTATACGCTTACCTAAGAGGTTCTGTCTAAAACGTCCTTGTTTGCCTTTCAAAATATCAGCGATTGATTTCAACATGCGACGCTGACCAGTAGAGGCTGTTACAGTTTTACCGTGTCTGGCACCATTATCAATCAAGGCATCAACTGCTTCTTGTAACATGCGCTTTTCATTGCGGCAAATAACTTCTGGGGCATTCAATTCCATCAAACGCTTTAAACGGTTATTACGATTAATTACCCGACGATAAAGATCGTTCAAATCCGAAGTGGCAAACCGACCGCCATCCAATTGAACCATTGGCCGTAAATCAGGCGGTATGACCGGCAATATAGAAATTATCATCCAATCTGGACGCAAACCTACAGCCTGCAGGCTCTTTAATAGTTTTAAGCGTCGTACAACCTTACGATGTTTGGCTGGTATTGTTTCTTTAGCTTCAGCTTCCAATGATTTGATTTCCACTTTCAAATCGATTAGTTCCAACAAACCCTTAACCGCCTCAGCCCCAATAGAAGCTTCAAACACCTGGCCATATTTAAGGGATAAGTCCTGATACTGGCTTTCCGAAATAATCTGCATGGGCTTAAGTTCTTTCAATTCTTTGCGGGCAATTTCAAAAGCTTCTTCCAGTTTATTCAAACGTTCCTCAGTTAGAGTAGAAATCGACTTTTCCTCTTGCTGCAATGCCTTACCTTGTAATTTCTTAGACAGCTCAGAGCTTTGCCGCTGGCTATCAGCTTCAATCATCTTACGCTTTGATTTGTACTCAGCTGTGACTTGATCTAATAACTGTTTTTTCTTATCTTCATCAACCCGGGTGATGATAAAACTGGCAAAATAAATTACCTTTTCCAATTCCTGTACCGAAAGACCTAGCACTAAGCCAATTTTTGAGGGCACTCCCCGCAAAAACCAAATATGAGAAACCGGGGAAGCTAGGGCAATATGACCAAAACGTTCGCGCCTGACCACTGACCGCGTCACTTCCACACCGCACTTATCGCAAACTATGCCCCGATAACGGATGCGCTTATACTTGCCGCAATAACATTCCCAATCCTTAGTCGGCCCGAAAATGCGTTCATCAAACAAACCATCTTTTTCCGGCTTTTGCGTACGATAATTTATCGTCTCCGGTTTGGTAACCTCGCCATATGACCAATCCCTAACTTCCGCCGGTGAAGCTAACTTCAAGCGGATGGAGTCAAAGTCATTAGATTGTAGTGATTCTCTTTCTGGAAACATAAAATCTACTAATTAATCGTTCTCAGCTGCTTTATTCTGAGTTGGCTCGGGTTTTTGGGTTTCAATAATCCGACCGTCCTTAAGCAATTCAACTTCCAACCCCAAACCCTTCAATTCCCTAATAAGAACATTAAAAGATTCCGGCACATTGAGTTTTCGGATTGGCTCACCCTTAATAATTGATTCATAAGCCTTAGAGCGGCCAGGCACGTCATCTGATTTAATCGTTAAAATTTCTTGCAAAGTATGAGCCGCGCCATAAGCTTCCAAAGCCCACACTTCCATTTCACCAAAGCGCTGGCCGCCAAATTGAGCTTTACCCCCGAGTGGCTGTTGCGTTACCAAAGAATATGGTCCAATAGAGCGCTGGTGAATTTTATCTTCCACTAAGTGATTGAGCTTCAGCATATAAGCCACTCCGACCGTGACCTTCTCGGCAAAAGGCTCGCCGGTGCGGCCATCATAAAGCGTAACCTTACCGTCTTCAGGCACGCCGGCTTTTATTAGTTCCTGGCGGATTATTTTTTCAGGCACGCCATCAAGAGCTGGTGTGGCCACATTATAACCCAAGGATTGGGCGGCCATGCCTAAATGCGTTTCTAAAATTTGCCCCAAGTTCATACGAGAAGCCACACCTAATGGATTCAAAAGAATATCAACCGGTCGTCCATCAGGTAAAAATGGCATTTCTTCTTGAGGAATAATGCGAGAAATTACGCCTTTGTTGCCGTGACGTCCAGCCATTTTATCGCCAACCTGAATCTTTCTCAGTTGAGCAATAGAAACCTGAATTGATTTGATCACGCCAGATGGCAAACGGTCACCATTTTCACGTGAAAAAATTTTTATATCCACCACCTTACCATGTTCACCATGCTCCAAATACAATGAACTATCGCGCACATCTTTGGCTTTTTCACCAAAGATAGCGCGTAATAATTTTTCCTCAGCCGATAATTCAGTTTCACCTTTCGGGGTAATTTTACCAACCAAAATATCACCGGAAGACACTTCAGCACCAATACGGATAACACCAGCTTCATCTAAATCTTTCAATTTCTCATCACCCACATTCGGAATATCACGGGTAACGACTTCCGGCCCTAATTTGGTATCGCGCACATCAATAGTGTAATCCTCAATATGAATTGAAGTGTAACGATCGTCATGCACCAAAGTTTCTGAAAGCAATATGGCATCTTCATAGTTACCACCTTCCCAGGCCATATAAGCAACGACTAAATTTTGTCCCAAAGCCAATTCACCTTTTTCAGTAGCTGCCCCGTCGGCAATTACGTCTCCTTTCTTTACTTGATCACCCTTGTTTACCACTGGCTTATTATTCAAACAAGTAGAAGCATTGGAACGCATGAACTTTAATAAAGGATAAGCATGCGTTTTATTTTTAGCATCTTTAATCTCAACACGATCAGATTGAACCAGACTAACTTCCCCATCAACATCCGTTAACACGGTCTGCCCGGAATCTTGGGCGGCTTTACCTTCCACCCCTGTACCAACGCGTGGGGCCTGGGGACGAATACAAGGTACAGCTTGACGCTGCATATTCGTACCCATAAGGGCGCGCACCGCATCATCATGCTCTAAGAAAGGTATTAATGATGTTGTAATAGAAACAATCTGCTTAGGGCTTACATCCATGCAGTCAACTTTGTGATTAAAGTCTTTGGTTGGTTCGCCGTGTTCTCTTACCTCTACTCTATCTTCTTTAAAATAACCCGAGGAATCTATTTCAGTAGTCGCTGCAGTTGTGACCAATTGTTCTTCTTCAAAAGCATCCAACCAAACTATTTCGCTTGTAACTCGCGATTTTATCGGTACAGTGGCCATGTCGCTGTCTTTTAGTTTCTTGGCTAACTCAGGCGTGATTTTTTCGCCCGCCTGACCAATTAATTCTCCACTCTTATTATTAACATTATCCCGCAATATTTCATCAACAGCGATCTGCCCGTCATTAGCTATATCATGCAATACCTTGCGGAATGGTGTTTCAATAAAACCATAACTATTCACCCGAGCATAAGATGCTAAGTGTCCAACCAAACCAATGTTAGGGCCCTCCGGTGTGGCAATTGGACAAATGCGGGCATAGTGAGTGCGGTGTACATCTCTGACGTCAAAACCAGCCCGCTCGCGGGATAATCCCCCAGGACCCATGGCAGAAAGCCTACGCTTGTGTTCCAACTCAGCTAATGGATTGGTTTGATCCATGAACTGAGACAACTGAGATGACATGAAAAATTCTTTGATGGCGCCGATAATCGGGCGGGCATTAACCAATTGATTAGGAGTGAGGGTGGCAATATCTTGGGTGGACATGCGATCCTTTACAATGCGCTCTAAGCGCGCTAAGCCAACCCTGAATTTATTTTGAACCAATTCCCCGACTGCCCGCACGCGCCGATTGCCTAAGTGGTCAATATCATCTGGCTCATCCTGGGTGTTATTAAGGCGGATTATTTCACGCACGATCATGATCAAATCCTCGGGCCGCAAAATTCTGGTTTCCTTGGTGTTAGGAATATTAAAACCAAAGCGCTGATTAAGCTTATACCGCCCCACCCGGCCAAAATCATAACGAGCAAAATTAAAGAACATGTTATGAATCAACTGTTTGGCATTATCTACCGTCGCTAAGTCGCCTGGGCGAATGCGCTTATAAACTTCTATTAACCCTTCCGCTTCGTCTTTGGAAACATCCTTATTTAAAGTTGCCTCAATATAATGATTGTCTGGGTGATTATCAACTTCAGAAAACTTGGCTTTGATAGATTCATTATCAGCAATGCCAAAAGATCGTATCAATGAAGTCACTGCTACTTTTCTTTTGCGATCAATTTTAACCCAAATAACATTATTGGCATCAGTTTCAAATTCCAGCCAAGCACCGCGGTTCGGAATTATCTTGGCACCGTAATAACGGCGGCCGCGCATAAGCTCAGAAGTGAAGAAAACACCAGCCGAACGAATCAGCTGGGAAACAACTACGCGTTCAATGCCGTTAATTACAAAAGTTCCTCGCGGCGTCATGATGGGAAAATCACCGAGGTAAACTTGCTGCTCTTTAATTTCGCCAGTGCGTTTATTGATTAATTGAGTTTTAACCCGCAAGGCCGATTCAAAAGTAGTATTCTTAGCCCGAGCGGTCACTTCATCAAACTTCGGATCATCTAATTTGTAATCCAAAAAATATAATTCCAAATCGCGGCCGATAAAATCGCGAATCGGAGAAATTTCATCAAACAATTCTTTTAACCCTTCCGCAAAAAACCAGTCATAAGATGACCGCTGAATCTCAATTAAATCCGGCAGTGGGATGGCGTCCTTGAGGGGCGTGAAAGTACGACGCTCACGGATGACTGCAGGCAAAATAATTTTGGAGTCAGACATAAAAATTACTCCTTCCCTAAATATAATCTCCTGTAATTCAGGGAACGAGTTTGTAGTGGGATAATCAATTTTTCACCAAAAAATAAAGACGCATTAAGCGTGGCGTCAGTATTTGCTTTTAAGGACAAAGCTGGTTCACAAATACAGGGTACATCCCTGATAGAATTTTGCGAAAAAACGTAAGATTGAGTTTACCAACCAGGGCTTTCTCTGTCAAGTTGTCAAGCCTGTGCCTAAGCCAAAATTAGCTATATTACGCATTTATGGCTAATTTTAGGGATTTTATTTATTATTAGCCAAAATATAGCTCTAGTTATCCACAACTACTAATTCTAGTATGCCAGGAATTGTATAAGGCTATCTTAGGACTATAAATTTTTGATTTCTTTACGTACCACTTCTCTGTCATCCCACGGAATTTTTTTATTACCGGCAACCATTAGCCACTGCTCCGCGCCCTTACCAGTGATAACCACAGTATCCCCTTCTTTAGCCATAGATAAAGCTTTTTGAATTGCTTGGCGTCTGTCCTCTATAATCCAATAATTCTCACCTTCTTTTTTGCCAGATTCGCGAACGCCCTCAGCCACTGTCTCCATAATTGAACGTGGATTTTCATCATAGGGGTCCTCATCCGTAATAATTACAGAATCGGCATATTGCCCGGCTAATTTTCCTAAAGGCATACGTTTGGCTTTATCTCTACCGCCGCCACATGAACCTAATACTGCAATTAAGCGCCCCCTTTCTTGTAGGGTTGTATAAAGAGCCGAGAGTGATTCCGGGGTATGAGCATAATCAACCACTACAGCAAAAGGCTTTAGCTGTACAAATTCCAGTCTGCCTGGCGTGCCAGCAAAAGAAGCCAGGGCAGCGGCTGATCGCTCTAATGGAATGCCAAGCTCCAAAGCCACTGTCATGGCCGCTAAGGCATTATAAGCATTAAATTCGCCGCCGACTGGAATGTTAACTTTCAAATTATCTATTTTAAATTCAACCTGAGCAGAACTTGTTTTAATTATTTCCGCTGCTATACAGCGTTCAATATTATCTTGGCAAACATTTTTAAAAGTATAGCCCCAAACATGTTTACCAGATTGACTAATAAAATATTCAGCCTCCATATCATCCAAGTTAACCACCGCCGTACCGCCGTGGCGCGCAATTTGGCGAGCCAGCCTGCCCTTAGCTTCGCGATAGTTAACAAAAGTGCCATGAGCTTCAATATGCTCCGGCGCTAAATTAGTAAAAACAGCTGCTACGTAAGGTATGCCAAGATGCCGCCATTGGACTAAGCCCTCAGATGAAGTTTCCACTACAGCATAATGGCAATTAGCTTTGATCATTTGCCGCAACAGTCGCTGCATAGTAGCCCGCCCGGGCATGGTCATTTTAATATCATTGATTTTTGTATCCTCACCCACCGCAAAAAAAGCGGTGGAAATAAGACCGGCTTTATTCCCAGTGTTTTGTAAAATATGCCAAAGCATGGCTGAGGTTGAGGTTTTACCTTTAGTGCCAGTAATACCAATAACTTTCAAGCGGCTGGCGGGCAAGCCGAAAGAAGCCGCAGTCACTGCGGCTAAGGCATAATGGTAGCCAGACAACACTGGTGCTGGCACCAGGCTGCGAATCTTATGTTTGATTGACATAGTACAACCGCCCCCGCGCAAATACGGGAGCGGAAAGTTTAGCTTATGGTTGCGGCGTTTCGGGTGCAGTTGGCTCTTCAGTTTTACCAGCTTTTAAATCATCCAGTAACTTTGTTACCTGTTCATTGCCCGGGTTAAGCTCTAAAACCTTTTCTAGCTCGGTAATTGCCTTATCAGTTTCACCTTTTTTCTGATACACCAAACTTAAACTAAAGTGAGCGTTGGAGTGATTCGGTACCAAAGCCGTAATTGTGACAAATGCTTCTTCCGCTTTATTATAATCGCTCGTGTTATAAGCCAAGCTTCCAAGTTCATATAAAACATCAATGTCTTGAGGAATTGACTGACGCAGCCGCTCTAATTTATCTATAGCTTCAGTAAACTTACCCTGCAATTCCAAAGCGACTACTTCCTGAAAATGGGCTGGGGAATAATCAGCCTTTAAACTAATTGCGCGACTGAATTGTTCTTGCGCCAAAGTTAATTGCTGGGAAGCCTCCGCTTCAAGTTTTCCTTTTTCTTCATCAGTCGCTTGTTGGGCCAGCTGTTGTTTACGACTAGCAGAGACTAGATAAGCTTTGCCTAATTCAGTAACCAATGCTGGATTGGTCGGATCAAGGTCAATTGCTTTTTGGAAAGAAGCTATCACCCAAGGTTCAGCGTCACGGGCAAACAAAACAGTACCTCGATAAATTGAGCCGAGCACTTCCCAATTGGACACACTTTGACTGGCTAACTCGGTGGCGGAACGAGCGGCGGAAATAGATGAGGCAATATAACTTTGCAAACGGGCTATTTGGACTTCTTGATCTTCTTTTTTCTCAGCTACTGGTTGACTGGCTTCATAATTAGCCAGTCCCAAATACACTTGAGCTAAAGTTACACGATATGTATCTCGCCAGGGATTTAAATTAATAGAGTTGAGTAAATCTATTTCAGCTTGTTTTAGTCCTTCAACTGTCAAAGGCGCGCGCTGAGCTTTGGCATAAGCCACATCAGCCAACCAAAATCGCCCAAGCCCCAGCCACACCGCCACCCCAACCAAAACAACTACAGCCAAACCAAAAGAAAATGATAGTGAGGTTCGTGGCGAATCAGTTAAAGATAAGTTTCTCTCGCCACGGCTGCTGACAACTGCCAGCAAGCCCAACACCAGCCACGTCATTACCGCCATGACGGTATTTAAGAAATAAACTCCCTGAGCCGTCACTAAAACGACAAAACTAGCAGCCAAAACAGCACGCAAATACCAATCATTAGCTTGTTTGTCTTTCAACACTCGCCAGCACAAATACAAACCCATAATAAACACGGCCAAATAAACTGCCAGACCTAAGAAACCGGTAGTGCTTAAGAGTTGGGCATATTCTGAAGTAGCCCGGTCAAAACGGAAAGACCAAAAATTAGAATCATTAAAACCATCTGGTTTGAATTTAGAAAAACCATAACTGAATGTATCTGGTCCAGTACCAAGCAAAGGATTACTTTTGGCATTCTGCAAGGCAATACGCCAGCTAGCCGGTAATGATAAGTTTACTTCCACCGGCACTGAAACCCGGGTGATATTTACCAACACCAGCGGCCAAGCAATCACACTCAATAAAATGGCAATAGCGGGAATAACAGTCCATTGGAAACTGGTGCTCTCATTTTTATAAAACAATAAGCCAAGCCAGACCAATGAACCTACACCTAACCCCAACCAACCAAAATGGTAATCAACCATAAAAACTAATACGATCGTTAACACCGCCAGCAAAATATTCAAAATACGCAACCAAGCTTTGCTGGCTGAACGAGAAAAATAAATAGCCAGCGGGAAAGAAGCTGCCAAAATTAAAACCACGGCGTTCAGGGCTCCGCCTAGGGGCGTAAAACTAGACACTTGAGCAAAGGCAAATGGCAGCCAGCGTGCGCCCAAGAGTTGCACCAATAAAATCAGACTGCTCAAACCCACACCACTAAGCCAGGATCCTAACAACCAATGAATATCTTCGCGTGTTCTAGAATTTACAGTTACTAAAAAGAAGAATAACAAATAGCCAACCAAGCTAACTACTCCGCCATTGAATCTGCCGTAATAACCTAATATTGAATTAATCGGATCAACTGAAGTTACAGCGGCGACAATGGTCACTACCAATAAAGCTAGGGCCGCCCAATTAAGCGGTGATTTCAGCATACTAGCCTGACGGCTAGCCACAGCCTGGCTAAACCAAATAACCAATAAAATAAAGCCTAGGCCAATAAGCAGTACTTGCTTGCTAAACTCAAAAGCCTCAAAAGTAAAAGGCAAAATGAACAGAGGTAACAACAAAGTTAATAGCCTAAGGCCCCACCGATTTACCTTGGCCAAAACTTGCCACACTCCAGACTGCGGGGTGGGCGGAACTGGTGAAAATGCAGAGGTTATTTGACTAATATCCATACATATTAAAGGCTCGGTGCCCCTACTTCATTAGGAACAGCAAGCAAAATTAAAGAAATTAGAGATTTAAGATTACGGTTTTAAGTATATAACAATAAGCCCAATTCCGCTAGCCTGATTTACCCGCATTAAGTCAACTATAAGATTAAACTGATAAGAATATTGGCTTTTGCTCCCGGCAGGAATCGAACCTGCATCAGAGGTTCTCCGCCTTCGGCGGATAAACTCCAACTCACATCCTATTTTTATCACGTCACCTCTTTGCGCCCAAGAGGAATCGAACCTCTATTTTAAGCTCCGGAGGCTTACGCTCTATCCATTGAGCTATGGGCGCACACAAGTGGCGTGACAGAGTCACCCTGCGGGTGATCACCCAAAGGGTGAAAATACGGGAGCAAGATTATAAAAGACTAATTTGGTTTATGTTTTGTAATTATTATCTATTATACTTTCAGCCACGGCAATATCTTCTGGTCGCCCGAAATCAAGCCAATAATCCTGCAAGGATACAATTTTTACTTTTTTTTGCTGAGCCAGCGCCGTAATAGCATCGGTAATTTCATACTCGCCTCGGGGAGATATGGTTACTTCATCGGCTGCTGAAAAAATTTCCGGCGTAAAACGATACAGGCCGGCGTTTATAAGATTAGTAACAGGCTCGGGTACCTTCTCATCAATTCTAACTAGCAGGCTATCACTGTCAGTTACTAAGGTGCCAAATTTGGTCGGATCATCTACTGTGGTGGCGGCTATGTAATTATAATCTTGGTTTACTTGCCGGAAAACATCTAAATCCCGAACCGAATATAAATGATCCCCATTCACCACTAAAAAAGGTTCTGATTGAATAATATTGCGCACGGCCAATAACGGCATTAACGAACCGTATTTTTCTTGGCCAACAGCCTCATATTGATTCACTACCTGAAGGCCGGGAAATTCCGCATTATATAACTTGATAAATTTATCAAACTCAGCTGATAGGTGTCCGGTAACAATGATCACTCTTTTTAATCCGGCTTTATATATATGAAATAAAAGATAATACAAAAAAGGCTTAGCCTTCACCTCAATTAAATGCTTTGGCGTCGCTTGCGCCAGCTCCTTCATTCTGGTACCGCGACCGGCAGCGGCAATAATAATTGGCGGAATCATAATTATATATATTTAGCTAATATTTGTTGTTGCCTTTCCCGAAAATTCTTAGCCAATTGCGGGCGCTGATCGCTTTCATGGAATTTTAGAATATTATTGCTAACAACCACAGCGCTAGAACCATCACCCAGGCGTGAATCCTTGTGCCGGCTTATCAAAAAAAGCTGCAAACGCCGTGCTCCATACTCTAGCACATCACCTAATCTGCCCACCAGAGCCTGTTCCGGCCAAATAAGCTTACTATTAGCTACTGTTTGGGTATTAGCTGCCTTAAAAACTAAATATCTATGGGGTATAAAATTTTGTGCCCAGGCATTG
>LCEZ01000008.1:18826-19790 GCA_000995845.1 Parcubacteria group bacterium GW2011_GWD2_43_10
CAAAATCTGCCAATGGTTGCAAGCTCGCCAACCAATAAATTAGATAAGGGTCATCGGGATAAGCTAATGATTTAATATTAAGCTCATTGTCAGCCAAATAAAAAGATAAACATATTCTATTGGCTACTTTAACACCGTGCCGACGCCAGCCAAGTAATTGCACTAGAATGGTAATTAATAACCGGCTTAAAAATATTCGTCCCGCCTTAACAATAATTAACAAATCAATGTCACTATCGCGTTTGGCGCCTTCGCTGGCATTGGTATTAGCCAAAGCCACTAAACGGACAAAAGGCAATTTCATTATTAATTTAGCTACCCTCTCCGCCCGCTGCCGTTTGCCAATAGACCAACGCGCTCTGGCTAACCTTTCTTCAGTGTATGAGGGGGAATCTGCCAATTGCCAAAAATTTCGATTAATTTTTACTAATTTTTTATTTTCCAAAGAAATCAAAGCTGAGCTTACTTCAGATGGTATACTATCAGCTACTAAGCCGTCTTCATTCCATAAAAAATACCAACACTCAAAAGCTGTCAGTGGTTGATGCCATAAATCAAACCAGACCAACGTATTTAAAATTGCTCGCTCAAGCGGAACCATAAATATTTATTAACGCAAGTTGCGCGCCAAACGATAAACTAAATAAAGTATTTTTTTAATTGGATAATCAAATGTGCCCGGGGCTTCATAATATTGGCCACCCCAGCCTACCTTAAAGCGGGTAAACCCGGCCCAATTTTTTAAACTGCCATCCTGTGGTTGCACTCCCCACATATCATAACTTTTGCAACCAGCTTCTTTTAGCTGCCTCATCACCTCGCCATGTAATAAATAAGGTGCCATCAATTCATGATGTTCCCGGCTAGAGGCGCCATGAAGATACGTTGCCTGCTTATTGCATACAAGTACTAAGTTGGCTGCTAATAATTTTCCATTATACTCTACTAAACCCAAACGACAGGC
>LCEZ01000009.1 GCA_000995845.1 Parcubacteria group bacterium GW2011_GWD2_43_10
GGGATTTGAAGGGCGCGAGTAGAACGCGAGCGAGCGCAGCGTTCTGTGTGTAGCGCCCCGGCTGCGAATCGGAGTGAGCAGAAATCCTTGTCAGCCTCGGGCTGGCCACCCTCTCCGCCATAAATACTTTTTATCGGACGACCCACCTACCTTAGGTGGGTCTTTCCGTAGACCATCTTTGGCTCTACAATCAAAATATGACAAACAACTACCTGATAGATAATTCAGCTCTGTTTGGATGGGCAAATACAAAAGACCGGTACCACAGCGTTTGCAAAAGATTTTTTGAGGAACACCAAAATGACGAGTTACTTTTCCCAATCCATTCGCTTTTTGAGTTTCAAGCATCTCGGTCGAGAAAAATAAAGGGGGGCGACTTTCAAGGACTGCCAGGCAATTATCGACTAAAAAACAAAAAATTTATCGATATAAACAGAAAATTATACGATGAATGCCAGAGACGAGGAATATTTGAAAAATTTAAGGAATTGAAGGGCGCTGATCTTTTGTACGCATGCATAGCACACATAGGAAAGTATACGCTCGTAACGTGTGATTCTGACTTTGATGCATATAGAGATGACATCAGTTTAATGAAATTAAGCTAGATAACACCCCGCCAAAATATATGACTTTAATTCTCACTGCATTATGTAAAGATGGGATTTGTGTTTGTGCTGATAAAAGAAGCCAGACATGGACCAACGGCATATTAGAAAAAACAGAGGACAACTTAAACAAGATATATAAATTTAAAAATGCCCCTTTATTTATATTTAACCATGGGGTTAATAAGTTTAATGGTAAATCTTGGGATTGGTTCAGTTCCGAATATGAAAAAAAGAATCAATGGGTGGGTAGAGATCTAGAGTTAATATGCAGTGATTTCAAAAATTTTATAGAAAAAGACATACTACAACAACTTGAAATTAATACAAAAAGCCAACCCAATACAGAGAACGTTGCTCGCGCTGCGTTTGTGTTATGTGGTAAAAATTTTTCCAACAATAAATTTGAGTTTCATGAATTGTATTGGTCTCCTAAATTTACACATACCTCTTGGATTGACACAAGATTGATTGGCTCTGGTATTGGTTACGAGCGGTACTTAAATGATTACTTGATGGCTAATAGTGGGTCAACTACGACTGAATTCTGGGGTGCAAGCAACACGATTCTGGCAAAAGAAGAATTAAAAAAATTATTTTTGGTTGCAGTCGATAAAAAAAGACAATCGAACGGAAATGAATTTTCTGACAATTATGACCTCGAATGCATTACTTAATTATATTAAATTGAAGGCAGACCCACGTGCCTAAAATCCCGCCCCTCAGTGACGCTTGAAAAACCTCTCAACACACTGTAGTGTGGGGGTACTAGACCCGAGTACACCGCCATAAATACTTTTTATCGGGCGACCCACCTGCTTAGGTGGGTCTTTCCGTAGACTACATTAAAGCCTACAATTAAAATATGAACCAACCCCAGCTACAAAAATACAGCGAGGACTGGACATCCTTATTTAAATTTGAAGCTGAAAAAGTTAACGCAATTTTGGGAGCTACCGTAAAAGACATTCAACATATTGGTAGCACATCAATTCCCGGAATAATCGCAAAACCTATTATCGATATTGGTGTCCTGGTTGATTCAATCGATGACATTTCATTTTTTACAGAGAAGGTTACGCCATTGGGTTACGTTTACAAACCGGATATGTCCTCCGCCGAACGTATCTTTTTGAGGAAAGGAAATCCTGTTGCGTACCATCTTTCTATTGCTAGCCCAAAACATACTTTTTGGGAACGACAAATATTATTTAGAGATTACCTGAAGAAGCATCCCGAGTTGATAGAAGAGTACAATGATCTCAAATTAAAAAACATTAGAGTTACGCCTGAGGAGGATTTTATTGATTTGTCTAGAAGTAAAATTTACAATCAAGGAAAGGGTGACTTCGTTGTAAAAATACTTAAATTAGCAAAAGAAGAGAAATCGACAGGCTGACCCACGTGCTTAAAATTTATGGACTACAAAGAAGCGGTTGAAATTTTAATAAAGCTTTCGGGCAAGCGTTCACTTAAGCCTGCAGAAAAAGAAGCAGTTTTGACTGCTATCGGTGTTCTTAGCTGGGCTACCTTAGCGAAAAGCCGACTAAAAAGGCTAAAAATCAAACGAGACAAGCGAGGAATGATATAATTGCTGCATGGAAGTATTTTACATAGCCCTGCTGACTCTTATCGCCAGCACTATCGGGACCATCACCGGTTTCGGCACCTCCACCATCATGATTCCGGTGCTGGTTATGTTCCTGCCGCCGGTGGAAGCGATATTTTTGGTTGCCATCATCCACTGGTTTGGCGATATTTGGAAGGTGGCGCTGTTCCGGCAGGGGATAAATCTTAAACTCATTCTTTGGTTTGGGCTCATCGGTCTCGCCGCCAGTTACCTTGGTGCATCCCTGTCGCTGGGAGCGGATCAGCCCACGCTACTTCGGGTGCTGGGGAGTTTTTTGGTAGTGTACGCTGTATTCCTTATGTACCAATCTAAATTCAAGATTCCGGCCAGCAATACTGCGGCTTTCTCAGGAGGGGCGCTGTCTGGGTTCTTTGCCGGCATGTTCGGTATCGGCGGTGCGGTGCGGAGCATGTTCCTGACCGCTTTTGACCTGCCCAAAGCAGTGTACCTAGCGACCGCCGGTACTATAGGATTGGCGGTTGATTCCACCCGCATCATAACTTATTTCACCGGCGGAGTGGTTCTGCCGTCCCATTTATGGTGGAGCTTACTCATTCTGATTCCGATTTCTTTTGTGGGAGCACATGTCGCCAAGCGCGTAGTGGATAGGATTCCACAAGATAAATTCAGGACCGTGGTCGCGGTATTCCTATTCGCAGTCGGGATTAAGTTTTTACTGTGGCCGTAATGGTATCAGATTAGAGTATACTGCTAATATGAATTCAATTATCAAGAAACCCAAGACGCCTGGACCAAAACGTTGCTGTTCTTGGAGAAAAATCTTCAGTAGAGCGAAATGAAACCTGCTTATTATTTGCTGACGGCAATATTTTTAGTCACTGCCTTGGTAGCGGTTTGGACAGTAACCGCGGCTAATAGCCCTTATCGCTTTACCGAATATGAAGCGGGTTTTGATGAAGCTGAATCGATACCAGAGACGAATATTAGTTTAGAGCCGGAACTTTTAGCCATCCAAGATTGGCAGCGGCCCGAAGGGCCGCTGAGAGTGGGCTTGCAGGTGGGGCATTGGAAAAATGAGGAAGTGCCGGAAGAATTAGAAGGTTTAAAGAAAAATGCTGGTGGAGCACAAGGCGGCGGAAAGTATGAGTGGGAAGTGATGCTAAATATTGCAACCTTAGCGGCTGAGCAATTGGCTCAATATGGTATTGAAGTTGATGTTCTACCGACCACCGTGCCGCCTAATTATTATGCTGATGCTTTTGTGGCCCTTCATGCCGACGGTAATTTGGATCAATATGTTTCCGGTTTTAAAATAGCTCACCCGCGGCGTGATTACTCTGGGCTTTCAGCCGAATTGGAAGCAATAATGTACGAGCAGTACGAAGCCGCCACCGGTTTCCGGCGCGATTCCAATGTCACCAGGCGCATGCGCGGCTATTATGCTTTTAACTGGCGCCGGTATGACCACGCCATTCACCCAATGACGCCAGCCATTATTTTGGAAACAGGGTTTTTAACCAGTCCAGCTGACAGGAAAATATTAATAAATAATCCCCAAGTAGCCGTTGAGGGTATTGTGCAGGCGGTCTTAGAATTTCTTAAGGTTGATTAGTTGGCCATTTATCTGATTTATTGATAAAATAGGTTACAGTATGTCTGTAAAAATTTCATCCGCTGTAAGCTTGGCATTGTCAGCGGCGGTCATTTCCGGCCTAGCGAATTTTTTTAATAAAGTGGGGATAACAGTGGTGTCGGATGCGGTGCTCTATACTTTTATTAAGAATGGCTTAGTGGCCATAATATTTTTGGCTATTTTAGTGTTAAGCACTCGTTGGCGAGAAATCAAACAACTAAATAAAGGCGACTGGGTTAAGCTTATGGCCATTGGTGCAATTGGTGGCAGCCTGCCTTTTATTTTATTTTTTACCGGCCTCGCCATGACTTCGGCGGTGAGCGCCAGCCTTATCCATAAAACTTTATTTATCTGGGTGGCCTTGTTAGCCATGCCGTTTTTAGGTGAGCGCCTAGGCAAAATTCAGTGGGCGGCCTTGGGATTATTGCTATTTGGTAATTTTTTCTTAGGTTCCTGGCAGCAGCTGACTTTAGGTAAAGGTGAATTATTAATCTTAGCTGCTACTTTGCTGTGGGCTGTGGAGAATATTATTGCCAAGCGAGCTCTGCAAAATATTTCCAGCTTGTTAGTAGCCTCAGCTCGTATGGTATTGGGTTCGGCATTGATTTTGCTGGTGGTGTTAGTGCAGGGCAAGGCAGGGTTAATTAGTAATTTATCTTATGAACAATGGAGTTGGGCAATTTTAGCAGCTGGGCTGTTGTTTGGTTATGTAATTTGTTGGTATTCGGCTCTTAAATCCGCCCCAGCTTCAATTGTCGCTAGTTTACTAGTACCAGCCTCACTAGTGACCAGCTTGTTATCATTGATTTTCTTGGATAAATCTTTAACAGGCGCAGAAATAATTAGTTCTATTTTAGTTATTTTAGCTATTGGAATTATTATTTGGTCAGGGCGTAAATTTTCTCGTTCAGCTAGCTATGCCGAAGCTGGCAACAACTAAAGTTGATGGGGTAGCACGCTGTGCCCGTTATGCTTTTGGCCATAATCGCCTGCATTTGTGCGGACCAGATGCTAACAGCGAAGTTTTGGCCTACTTGAAAGCTGGAGTAACAGACCCGGGGCTGGAATCGTTATTGAGAAAATTTGGCACGCTTTACCCGTACTTGTTGCATATTGCGCGCGCCAATAATATAGCTGACCCGTTTGACGCGCGGGTGGTGGAGGCTTATTGGATCGGCAACGAATTATTGGAAACAATTCCGTTACAGGTTTTTTATCGGCACTTGGTAGATAGTTTAAGGCTTAAGGCTAGGGGGCCGAAGATGCAATTCAATACATTGGAAGCCAAGTTACCGCGAGGTGCCCGCATGCACCACTCGTTTCATGTGCTAAATGTTTATGAGCGCACTGGCCATGACCAAAGTTTGCACACCCTGGAGAGTATAGATGCTTGCCGCGTGAGCTGGGGTAGAATAGATAAAATTGAGGGGGGTAAAATAATTGTTTGGCGCCAACCGCTAAAACTTGAAGCGGGCAAGCTTAGTTTAGGCGAGGAAGAATTATTTACAGTAACTAGACGCCTGGAAGATGATTTTATGGAGGGGCCGAAAGTAGGGGATATTATTACCATGCATTGGCAGGTGCCTTGTGAAGTAGTTACCCAAAATAATGTCCGTTGGCTGGAAAAATACACCCGGCAGCACCTTGCCTTAGCCAACCAAACACTCTAAATAAATATGGAAGTTTGGATATTTGGTAACCCAGATTTACCGCAAGATTCCTTGCCGGTGCGTTTACGACCGCAGTTAGCTAGTGAATTCCCTGAAGTGAACTTTATATTACAAGATCCACTGGAAGACTGGCCAGACAAAGATAAGCTAATAATTATTGATACGGTGGTTGGGCTTAATAAAGTTCAGGTCTTCACTTCGCTTGCTGATTTTGCCAATACACCTTTAGTAACCATGCATGATTTTGATTTAAAAAATGAGCTAGCTTTTCGCGCTAAGCTCGGTAAATTACCGCCGTTTGTGATTATTGGCGTGCCGGAGAATATCAATGAGACCGAAGCTATTAATCAAATTAAGCCGATACTTTTGCAATATTTAACTTAAGGAAGTGTGAGGCACAGCTCATGCACGGGTCGTAGGCGCGGATTAACTTCTCCAGCTCCAGCTGGATTTTTTCTTGAGGCGGATTTTGGGGCAATAATTCCTCCACTAATCTCGCCATATCTTGCTCTATATTTATTTGATTTTGCCCGGTTGGTACTACAATCTCTCCCTCAACAATATTGCCTTGCTCATTTATCTCCACTTTATGATAAAGTGTGCCCCGGGGAGCTTCAATAACACCCACACCAATGCCGGAGACGCGGGTTGGCTTCACAATTTCTTCAGCCATAAATTTCTCAGTTTCCAAAAGTTCAATTGAATGATCAACACAATGCAGTAACTCAATAGCTTGCGCTAGGTTATTATCAAAAATATTAGTGGAAGGGAAGCGGGTGAGGGCAGCAGCGGCATCTTTTTTTGTATTGTCATGCAAGCTGTCTTTGGCCAGATTGATCCTAGCTAAAGCCCCGACCATGTAAGATTGGCCGTCAAAAGTGTAGCCGGAGGCTTCGGAATAAGGAATAACCACATGTTCTAGATGATCCTTAAAATCAGCTTCAGATATATTAAGGCCAGTATCACTGATAATAGTTCCCTCCAGGAAGCTGAAAGGGTTAGCCGTCAAGGCCATGAAATGTGTCTTACGATCAAAATGCCAATCACATTTAGCAAAGCGTTCAATAGTGCGCAAGACCGCAAATCTTACCTCTTTAAGTTTGGCAATAGCTTCTTTAATCTCTTCATCTTTTGGAAAATGAAGCCAGCCGCCGATGGTGGGATGCAGAGCATGAACACTGCGCCCAGCAATTATTATAGAGAGAAAATTGCCCGCGCCCTTAATGGCAAAAGCATCATGTAAAATTTCATGTTGTTCCGGATCATTCTCATCAAAAGATAGGAAAGAATCTTTACCGTACATATCCGGTAATGAAAAAAGGTAAAGATGTAGGGCGTGGTCGCGGATATTTAGCCCGTACATAGTTAGTTTTTTCAGAATTTGCGTTTGCCGGCTTGGTGTTATGCCCAAGGCATGTTCGCAAGCTTCAATACTGCACATCAGGTGAGCATTAGAGCAAGTGCCGCAAATGCGTGCTAATAATTGGGGCACGGTTTTATATGGTTTGCCGCGCATTGCTTGGGTATAAAACCTTTTGTATTCAGTCACAGCAAAACGGCATTTTTCAACTTTGCCAGCCTTAACTACCACATCCAAAGTGGCTGCGCCCTCTACTTTGGTTATTTCTTTGGTTAAAGATAGGTCTATTTGATGCATTATAGTAAAATCAAAATTTAAATATCAAAAATAAAAAATTAAACCTTAACACCAAATTCTTTCAGAAATTTATCCAGCGCTTCCAGGAATTTTTTCTCATCCATCGGGCAGCCCGGCACAGCCGCATCAACTGTTACTACATCGGAAAGTTTTTGCACATGGGGCATATAAGCAAAGCGCGCCATGATTGGTTCAATTTCTTTTAAGCGTTCGGGATCAAATTGGTCCCGCTGAGCACTAGGTAAACCCATACAAGCGCAGGCACCGATGGCTACCAATTTTTTAGCTTTAGAACGGATTTCTTTAAGCTTAGCTACCTGTTCGGGTGAAGCTAAGGCGCCTTCCACAAAAGCCACATCCATTTCGTCCATAGTATTATTGGTTTGCAAAACTCGGGCGTGCCTAAAATCCAGCAACTTTTTCCAGACTTGCCAACGGTCGTTCATGAGTTCGGTAAAAAGTATGGTGCTGTCTTCGCAACAACTGAAAGTGAACCAGCCGACGCGTAATTTTTTATTAGCAGTTTCGGCCATAAGTTAATTATACCAGGCGAGTGAGCGATTAGCTAAATTTATCCTTTAGCTACAGTTAAACCCCAGACGCCGCTGGCGCCGTTGGCTTTTAACACCCGGGCGCACTCTTCCAGGGTCGCGCCTGAAGTATAAACATCATCCACTAAAATAAAGGCCCGGCCAGCAATATTAGCTCCAGGCAAAATTTTGTAAACACCCTTGATATTTTTAGCCCGGTCAGCTTCGTTTTTTAATTCGCTTTGCGGTTTTGAATTAACTATTCTTTGCAGAGTTAGTTCATTTGGTAAATTAACGTTTTGCGAAATTAACGCAGCCAAAATTTCTGATTGGTTAAAGTCCCGTTGCCGTTCTCGCCTTGGCGCTAACGGCACTGGCGTTAAACACCATTGTTCGCGCGGAACCTCATGCCAGGCTGGGGGTAAGTTAAAAGCGCGCATTAGTCCGTTAATTAGATTGACCAAAATAGGCGCCACCTCGCGCACACCATCAAATTTAAAAGCTTTAATTAAATTACGAACAATTGGGTTGCCATAAGGCTGGGCCGACCAAACGCCGCTAAGATAATGGCCTCCAGCACAGTTGGGGCAAAATTCGCCCAAGCTGGTGACAGTTTGGCAATCCGGGCAGTGAAGCTGTCGCGGATAGGTAAGCGAGGCCAGACAAACGGGGCAGCACCAAGCGCCCCAGCGGCCGCAATTGAGGCAGCGGCGGGGGAAAATAGCTTCTAGCAGCCACTGCCAAGCGGCGTTAAGTAATGAGAAAGGGTTTTGAGCAGTTTTTTTAAACATAATCTTTTGCTCTTAGCCCTTACCTTTACTTTAGAATGACCTGTCCGTTTTTAACTGATAAAGTGAGATTGGCTGGCGGTTTTATTTTGCTTTGTAACAGCCGGGCGGTAATTGGATCCTCTACTTTATCGGTTAAATATCGTTTAATGCCACGCGCGCCTTCTTGGGGTGAAAAAGTCAGTTTAGCAATCGCCCCAACCACGCCGCGCCCTAAGCGGATTGTTAGATCAAGTTTTTGTGCCTGGAAGCGATTGTTCAACTCAGTTACTTGCAGTTTTACAATTTCAGCTAAATCCGACTCTTTTAATGGATTGAAGATTATTACCCCGTCCAGGCGGTTGAGAAACTCTGGCCGGAAAAATTTTTTTACCTCACCCATTAATTGATCTTTAGTTTCCTGCCACTCATTAGCCCAATTACTTTGGGCTTTATCAACTTCAGCGGTGAAACCAAGTTTGGCTTGCTGGGTTAATTCTTTTAAGCCCAAATTGGAGGTCATGATAATAAGAGTATTTTTAAAGTTCACCTGTTTGCCTGAGGCATCAGTCAAATGCCCTTCATCTAGTACTTGTAGTAGCAGATTGAAAATATCCGGGTGGGCCTTTTCCACCTCATCAAACAAAACAATAGCCGATTGTTTTCGCCTGACCACGTCAGTCAATTTATTTGAATCTTTATAGCCAACATAGCCAGCCGGGGCGCCGATTAGCTTGGAAATATTAAACCCTTCGGAAAATTCCGACATATCAAGCCTAACTAAAGCTTGTGGGTCTTCTAAAACAATTTCCGCTATTGCCTTAGCTAGCTCAGTTTTGCCAACGCCGGATGGCCCTAAAAACAGGAATGAACCAAGCGGGCGATTAGGATTACCCAAACCTAGGCGGCCGCGTCTGATCGCACGGGTTACAGCCTTGATTGCTTCCGCCTGTCCCACGATTCGGCTTGATAGTTTTTCTTCCAAAGCCATCAATTTGGTTTTTTCTTCAGCCAGCAGTTCAGTAATTGGTACGCCAGTAATTTGCGATACCACCTGAGCAATTTCTGGCCGGGAAATTGTGCCGATTTTTTCCTCGCCCGTTTTCCGATTTTTCTTTAAGTTTTCCAGCTCATGTTTAACCCTGGCTTCTTCTTCTTTATGAGCGTTAGCCAGCGGGAAATTCTCTTCTTGCACGGCTAGTTCTTTAGCTTGTTGTAGTTGCTTAAGGCGAGCGTCAAACTCACGGATTTTTTTGGAATTGCCTTGGGGTAAATATGAGGTGCGGACATGGCTGGCCGCCTCGTCAACCAGGTCAATGGCTTTATCTGGCAGAAATTTATCAGGTAAATATCTTTCCGATAGGCTGACAGCCGCCTCAATCGCTTCATTGGTAATGGTAACGCCATGGAATTTTTCGTAATTGGCTTTAATACCCTTTAGCACCGCCTCAGTTTCCTCAGGCGTCGGTTCCACTACTTGCACTACTTGGAACCTACGTTCTAAGGCGGCATCGGATTCAATTGATTTTTTATATTCTTCCTGGGTAGTAGCGCCAATACAGCGCACCAGGCCTTTAGCCAGCGCTGGCTTGATGATGTTAGCCAAATCTAAACTGCCTGGGGCGGCGCCAGTACCGACAATGGTATGAACCTCATCAATAAACAAAATAATTTCCGGGTGAGTTTTAAGTTCGTCCAAAATTTGCTTTAAGCGTCCTTCAAATTCGCCACGGTACATTGTGCCCGCAACCACCAGCCCTAAATCTAGGGCCATTATTTTTTTATCAAGCAGGAATTCCGGTACCTTACCTTCCATGATTTTTTTAGCCAAGCCTTCAACGATTGCAGTTTTACCAACCCCCGGATCACCCAACAACAGGGGATTATTTTTAGTACGTCGGCCAAGAATGTTTATAAGTCTTTGGATTTCTTTAGTGCGGCCAATCACTGGGTCAACTTTATCTTGAATTTCTTTGCTGGTAAGATCAGTGCAGAAAAAATCCAAAGCTGGTGTGGCGTTCTCTCGGCCGTTTTCCGGCTTGGTTTCATTGGGGGCAAAAGCCTCAGTAATGTCAGGGAATTTGGAGGTGCTTTTTAAAATTGAATTAACACTTTGCTTTAAGCTGCGTAAATTCGTACCCAGTTTAAGCCACAAGCTTTTTACCTCGGATTCCTCGCTGGTTACAATGGCATAAAGCAAATGTTCAGTGCCGATATATTGATGCTGTAATCGCCAGGCAATCAGCACAGATTTTTCCACAATTTTTTTAACGGTTAAGCTCAACTCATCACTTAAAATATCCAGCAAGGTCTCTTCGTTAGGTTCGTCGTTTAGTAGAGATATAGTTGCCTGAGCTGGTTGGGTATTCAGTTTGGCGTGCAATTGTAAAGGTGAGAGGCCATGTTTATCTAAAATCTCAGCTGATAAGCTGCCGCGCTGGGAAGCCAACGCCAGCAAAACATCAGCCGGCTCCAGCTGTTTACGCCCAGCATTATTAGCGGACATGCGGGCCAACGACAAAGTTTTTTGATAATGGGTGGTGAATTTGGAGAAAATATCAAGCATAAGCGTGCCTAAAGAATAGTTTATTACGCGCTAAAAATCAATAGCTTAGGAGCTATTATATTATACGTAAAATTATAAGATTTATTACGTAATTTTTCGCAAAGCCGCCACTCTTTCAGCTAGGGGCGGATGGGTCATAAAAAGTCTGCCCAAAAAATTTGGTTTGGCGCCAAACGGTGAGGCCAGGTAAAGATGCGCGGTAGCCTCGGAAACTCGTTGCATAGGTAATCCTTCTTGGCCGATTTTTTCCAAGGCGCGGGCCAAGCCTTCGGGGTAGCGGGTCAGGAGTGCACCCGAAGAATCAGCTAAAAATTCACGTTGCCGGGAAATTGCCAACTGAATTATTTTTCCAATTAGGGGTGAAAGTATTGCTAGTACTAAACCGATTAATATAAGTACACCCCCAGCATTGCCGCCGCGTGAGCTGGAGCGACGGCCGCCGCCTACAAAACTGGTGGAACGCAAAAAAATATCCGATAAAATTGACAAAGTGCCAAGCAAAACAATTACGATGGTGGCAAAACGGATATCGTAATTAGATACATGGGAAAGTTCATGTGCAATTACGCCTTCCAATTCTTCATTGGCTAGTTTAGCTACCGCGCCGGCAGTTAAAGCAATAGAAGAATGCTCAGGGTCGCGGCCGGCAGCAAAAGCATTAATGGTTTGCTCTGGGATCAAGTAAACTTTAGGCATCGGCAGACCTTTGGCAATGCAAAGATTTTCCACCATATTCCAAACGTAGGGGTTAGCCTCGCGTTTTTCTATTTGCTTGGCGCCAGCTAAAGACAAGGCGATTTTATCGCCGCTAAAGTAACTCACTAAAGCCGTGACAATAGCGATAACTCCTGCCACTGACAGCGCCCCAAAAGTACCCCAAAAGGGCGATTACAGCCATAAAGGCAATAACCAGTATCCATGATTTTCTTTTATTGGCGGCAATTTGATCGTACATAGAAGGGTAGTTCCTAGTGATTGGTTCCTAGCCATTAGTTGCTAGCTAGACTTTGTCCTAATTTGTTTAGCATTTTCATAATTACCTCTAAGTCATTTTTGCAAGTTTTGAACTGTTCAGTTTTGGATAGTTTAAGTTTTTCGGCCAAGTATATCTGGGTTTCAAGTTCTGCGCCGGAAGCAAAAGCAATGCGAACGAAATTGTGATTATCGGCTGAGGTTCGTCGGGTAAAACCCTCCGCTATATTGGAAGGTATAGAGATTACCGCTCGCCTCATTTGGCTTATTAAACCGTATTGTTCATTTGCGGGGAAGGTGGCGGTGAGTTTGTAGATTTCTATAACCAAATCACAGCTTCGCTGCCAAACTTCCAGTTCCCGATAGGATTTCATAGCCGCGATCTTTAGTGGCCAGTGGCCAGGAACCAGTGGCTAAAATTCCACTTTCACGTTCTGCTTGGCCGCTTCGTTCTCAATTTCAAAGAATTCGCGTTTGGCGAACTTAAACATATTGCCAACAATGTTGGAAGGGAAGGTTTCCAGCATAGTGTTTAAATCACGCACCATGCCGTTATAAAATCGCCTTGAGGCCTGTATTTTATTCTCGGTATCAGACAACTCATCCTGTAATTTAGCAAAGTTTACTGAGGCCTTAAGATCAGGGTAAGCCTCGGCCACGGCAAATAAACTTTTTAAAGCACCAGTCAACATATTCTCTGCTTTGCCTTTTGCCTCTACACCCTGGGCACTCATCGCACTAGTGCGAGCTTCAGTAACTTTACTAAAAACACCCTCTTCATGTTTGGCATAGCCTTTGACTGTTTCCATTAAGTTTGGAATCAGGTCATAGCGCCTTTTCAGCTGCACATCAATATCGCTCCAGCCTTCTTCAGTGCGATTTTTTAAAGATACTAAGCGATTGTAAGTTGCCACTATCCAAAAAATTATAGCGGCGACAACTATTACGATTATCCAAGTTAGTGTACTCATATGGTTTATTGTTAATTCTAAGCAAGCTGATTATAGCAAAATTTGTCCCTTTAATCAATCAAACAAAAACACCCCCGCAGGAGCGAGGGTGTTTTAACTTTAATAACAATTACTGCACGTTCAGTACTTCAATACGCGAGGCGGTGAAAGTGGTGACTCCTCTGAGGTTGGTAGAAGCTACTACCGTAACCTGATCACCAACAGCAATATCAGAAACAGAAATATTTTCCTGTTTGAACAATCCGGCGCCGCCTTCTTCCGGCAGGACGCGCGGGATAGTGCGTTTAATCACTTGCGTGTTAGCATCAGCCTTTACAGTTAAGGTGGCATCCGCGGCCAGTAAGTTCATTTCCTTTTTAGCAAATACGGTGATTTGACCATTGCCCACGCTTTTTACTTCCCCGACATAAGAATAAACTTCATTGGGTGTGGGTACTGGTGCTTGTTCAGTTTGGCTTGTTTGGCCGGATGGAGACGTAGGTTGTCCGCCTGGTTTTGGCTTAAGTCCGCCGCTGAACATAAAATAAGCCACAGCCGCGAGTATTACTACAACCACCACGGCAATAATTAAGCCCATAGGAGCGCCTTTTTTTGGGCTGGCGCTTGAGGGCATACTGGAAATTGAATCTGGCATATGTTTTTAAATTATTTAGTAAATTAACTTGGTTTATTATACCATAAAGCTAGCCAGTTGTAGATATACCGCCAGTTTAGTACTGAAGAGTGATTATTTTATTGCCTAACTTAAGTTAATTAGGTTTTTAGTTGCGTGCCAGGCTCAAATGTGCTATAGTAATATAGTATTAAAGTAAAAATAAGGGCACAATTATAATCACATGATGTCTTATATAGATCTGCCCGCCAACCAAGCTGTGCACTCGGCCCGGAAACTTATTCTGCGGTTGGGTTTTGTGTTGATAAGTTTGGCCATGTTCTTTTATTTTTCCGGCGTAGCTCAGGCACTTGTTATATATCAGAACAATAATACTTACACCAAAACCGAGCCTGACAGCAGCACCTACTACACCGCCTTTACCGATACTTTTACCCCTTCGTTTTCCGTAAATAATGTTTACTTTACTTATGGTGTTAAGGGCTACAATACTGCAACTGTTAAAGTAAGGATTTACATAAATGGCGCTTTGGTAGCAGATTCTATCCATTCCGGTTTGGCTAATAATGTTTGGGCCCCCCAATCCGTCAATATCACAAATTTTTGGAATGCCGGCAGCACTTACTCGTTGGAAGTCAAATACACTAGAGGCAATTATTATGCTGCTCCCTATAGCGTGGCCTTGCGCAATTTTCTTATTTATGATCCTGACCCGCCCGACACCACCCCGCCAACACTGCAAGCCCGCAACCCGGCGCCAAACGTTTATTTTCAAAACGCGCCGCTTAATGTGGCAGTTACTTATTCCGACCCGAGCGGCATTGCTTTCACCGGGTATTGTTTGACGGTAGATCCTACTTGTGAGCCTTTCACCGCTTTTAACAATGGCACTACTATTGATTCCTTAACTTATGATAATAACCCAGGCGCAGCCGGCTGGAATTTATGCACGCGCGCCCGCGACAACGCGGGCAATTGGTCAACCACAGTTTGCGGACACTATGTTAGGCGCCTAGCCACCCCGACTAACCTCAGTGCCACCCTGTCCGGTTATCAAAACGTGAATTTGCAGTGGACCGATAATTCAAATGAGGAGAATGGCTACTATGTTCGGCGGAGTACCGATGGCGGCAATACTTACCCGATCATAGCCACCCTGGGGGCAAATGCCACTTCGTGGCTGCACAGCAATGCCTCGTGCGGCAATAGCACGTATAAGGTTGAGGTGTTCAAAACCAGTGCTGACAGCGTTATGTCGGTAGCTTCGAACTCTGTGACTACTTGTCAGGATATTATTGCGCCGATGGTGTTATCGTTAAACGCTCTAACGCCCACTAGCTCAGCGCCGGTAATCACTTTTACCGCCTCTGACACGGGGGGTAGTAACATTGCCTATTATCAGGTTTACAGAACAAGCGACACTAGCTATCCGACTGGCTGGACTAATGTGTCTGGAAACATCACCTCAACATCATGGACCGACAATGGAGCCGGCGCTGGTATTTGGTGGTATGGGTTGCATGTGGTTGATTCCGCCGGAAATTGCATTGATGAAAATGGCGTTCACTGTGGCGGCGTGAGCACAGATTCGCTTGACCCCAGAACGCCCGTGAGTCCGGTGCGGGTAATTAAAGACATAACAAATCCGTCAATACTATTGATTCCGTCCCAAGGGACTTATGCTTGTTCAGCTACTAACCCCCTGTATGTTTTTGGTTATGGTTGGGATACTGGTTCGCCCACGTCGCCGCCAGTTACAGTCCGTTATACCGTTAATACTGGCACTCCAACATGCAGTTCAGGCTTATTATCACTACCCGGAATTACAGCAACTACCACTGTGAAAGCTATAGCTTGTGATGGGGCCGGCGATTTATACTTGTAATACTAGTCCGCCGAGTATTTCTTTTAATCCCACCACCCGACCGTGGGCTTCAAATTCCATCGGCGTTATGGTTACGGGAACTGATTCGGACGGGGTTGCGAGTATGCGACGTTGCTGGACCACAAGCTCAAGTTGTGACCCGGGAACTGTCGGTAACATTGGTTTTACTTGTAGTGGGACCTCACCCTGTTCCGCCGTCCAAAGCCAAAGTGGCAATGGCGACTGGCGTCTTTGTATTCACGCCACCGACAGCCTTGGTAATCAAAGTAGTATCCAATGCTCAGGCCCATACCAGGTGGATGCGGTTAATCCATCACCACCCGTTTTAACTGGCCCCACTATAACTAATAATAAAACCCCATCAATAAATGTTAGTGGTACAGATGCCTTAAGTGGTATAGATAGATTCGTAGCTGATTACCGTAGGCCAGATGGTACCAATTGTGGTACTGCCACTACTTATAGTAATCCAGGTTCATTCACCATGCCGTCTGCATGCTACACGCCGGGTGGTGGGGGTGATGTTTTTAATAATTTCTTTAAGCACCCCTTGGTGTGGTTAAAGAATATTTTCTTTAAATCAGCTAACGCCCAAACAGGCGGTGATGGGCAATATCGTTTTTATGTGGTGGCTTATGATAAGGCGGGAAATCAGGCGTCTGCTAATCATTATGTAACCATAGATGCCACACCGCCAGCAGTACCCACTTTTAACCCGTTTGGTGAGACTTATGCAGGCATAAACTATATTAACCAGGCGATAATCAGTAATTTTGATCCAATAGTAGTCTCTGGTTCATGCTCAACTGATACTAGTTATATGATTTTATACATTAATACATATCCGTATGCTACTGGTATACCCTGCAACGCTGGCAGTTGGACAACCAGTATTAATCCAGGAGATCTAGCCAGCATAGTAAATTACCAAGGAGAATTTTGGCTGCAAGCTTATTCTTTGGATTTAGCAGGTAACTGGTCTACAGCTATTGCTATGGGCATAATGGATACTGTTCTTCCTACTACGCCGGCGGATGTTCAGTGTCCATATTTTATCACCAACGCACCTATACAAGTTGACTGGCAAGCTTCATATGATACTTCTGGAATTCGGTTTTATGGTTATGGCGTCAGAACCAACACTTGCGACCCGTCTTCTATTCCTAATGGCGCTTGTATTAGTCCTGCATTTTTATCCTTTGCTCAATCTGATGGTACCAGTTACCTTTATGACCCACCGATTGATGATAAATATGCCTGGCAGATTTGGGCACAAGATAAGGCTGGTAATTTTAGCAATTTTTCAGCATATTCTCCGGCTTGCCTTTATGACATTACTTCACCTAATCCCACAGTAATAAACTTTAGCCCCTTTCTTATTCCTCCCACCACGCCATCGCCAACTAATAATATTACGCCTGTTGTCCGCTTTAACTCTGGGGCTGATCCATTGACGAACGGCGTTGCTTCTGGAAATACCTGCAACAATGTTTATACTGTCGGGCCGCAAGGTCCGTGCGGCAGTGGCGTGTGTTTGGCCCCAGGCGTAACCGAATACTCTTTACCGGCAGGGTGTTATACCGGGCAGATTGGTAAGGCTGATGATGCGCCACCAGCCGGATTCTTTGCTCGCTTGTGGCATAACTTTGTGAAATATGTATTAGCCGCGCTGGATCCGCCGCCGCAGTTGGGTGGCGATGGCATGTATTCGTTCGTCTTTGAAACGCAGGATGCCGCGGGTAATATTTCCAAAGAAACTGTTCATTCAGTGGAAATTGATACTGTTGGGCCGATAGCTCCCGATGACATTACAATAATCACTGATCCTCGGCCCAGTAGTGGGCGCAATTACACCGCCTCCACCCTAAACCAAATTGATTGGGTAACAAATTCCAACTGGCCTTTATATATGGCGAATTGTATTGGTTGTGAATTTGCTTCTGCTCCCAATCCGCCTGATCCGCTTTTGTATTGGCAGCCACAAGGGGGTATTTTACAAGAATACAATTGTAGTGAATTACCAGCTAATATGCATTGCTCATTCAGTTGTTTTATCGTGCCTCAATCTGAATACGCCTGCTTTAATGTTCATTTTGATGATAATCCTGGCGTGGGTCACAACGGCAAGTTAACCGTAGATTTTGCCAATGTATTCAAGGATGCAGCCGGTAATCTAGGCTCGGGTGATGCTGACTTAAATATATCTAACCAGCCTCCGGTAATAATACTGAAATAAAAGTTATAAGCTAAAGAAATTTCTAAACCGCCTGGCATCAGGCGGTTTTTGTTACGCGGTATGATATATATATTTATTGTTTATTAAACTATTACTATTAATCAGAAAATAAGGCGTAAACTTTTGGCTTTAGCGCGCGCAGATCAAGCCATGAGAAGGGGTAAAAAAGAAATGGAATAAAAATGCTGATGCCAAAAGAGCCAAGCAACTGGCACAAATAGTAGAGAGTTCTGGCTGGCCTGATAAAGGTAGGTTTGGTGAGGACGGTTCTCATGCCGCTTGGCTTATAGCCCAGCACGCGGATTTTGATGTTAAACTGCAGGAAAAATTTTTAGAGCTGATGAAAAAGAGCGTTCGGCAGAAAAAAGTTCCCCTTTGGCAGCAAGCATATCTGGAGGATAGGGTGCGAGTCAATAGAGGGAAGCCGCAACTTTACGGCACGCAATTTCGCCTGAATAAGAAAAGAGTTTTAGTAATGTGGCCAGTGCAAAATAGAATCAGATTAAATATTAGGCGTAAACAAGCCGGCTTAGAACCTATAGGAGTTTATAAAAAGGAATTACAGTCAAGGCAATTAGCATTAAAAGAAAGATGGTAATAAAATAGTCACCAGTAAACACTTGACATATTGATATTTTGAGCCTAAGTTGATGCTGGGTTTAATACCCAATAAATAATGCTTCTTGACAACTAAAGATAGAGAGGAGGTAATCCTTATGGATCATGAAAATGTCGAGAAGAATACTGAGTCTGTTCAAGGGGAACGCCTGTTTACACTTGCTATAGAAGAGGCGTCCCATAATCCCACGGACGGTAGCCCAGAACCAATATGGGATATCGACTGGGATGAAGGCCCCGATCACAGTCACAGTGATTGAAGTAAGGGGTCGGCATAATAAATCCGACCCCAATTTTTAAACAAAAAGAGGTTTACAAATGAAAATAATACCGATTATAAAGGCGACTTCGGTCGGCTGCAATCTAAGATGTGCGTATTGTTTCTATCGTTCTACAGATCAAAATAAGGTAACCCCCATGCCTCAAGCGGTTCTTCAGAAACTGATTGAAGAAACAATCAAGGCAAATCCGAAATGCGCTGAATTTGACTGGCTGGGTGGCGAGCCAACCCTCGCGGGTGTTGATTTTTTTGATGAAGTTGTATCAATACAAAGTCATTATAGATTACCCAATCAGGTTGTCACCAACAAGTTACAAACCAACGGAACAATGTTAAACGAAAGATGGGTAAAATTCTTAATTGCCAATGACTTCCATCTCGGAATCAGTATCGACGGTCCTCCTGAATTACATGATATATACAGGCGCGATAATGGGGATAACCCAACAGCCCTTAAGGTACTAAACTCCATTAAATTATTACAAGAGTTGGGTCATAAACGATGGGGAACCATTACAGTAATAACTGACCAAAATGTAGATTATCCAGAAGTTATTTATAATTTCTTTCGGTCAGTCGGCATCACTAAGATGGCATTTAACCCTACTAAGGGTACAAATGAATCTGGTAAACAGATAGCTATCGCTCCTTCACCTACTGCTTATGGTAACTTTATGTGCCGAATTTTTGACAGGTGGTGTAATGAGGATAACCCAGAAATAGTCATAAGGCAGTTTCACAGTATCATGCAGGGATTCTTGGGGGGCAAATACCGTCTCTGTACATTTTCTGGGCAGTGCCAGCAATTCTTTTCCGTCAACTATAATGGAGACGCTTATCCGTGTGAGGATGATCATCTTGATGAAAGGTGGTGCTTCGGGAATGTATCTCAAGGTTGGAAACCTATAATAGAAAGCGAGGCGTACCTGCGCTATATAGAAAGAATAGGCGATATCCGTAATGGTTGTACAAGTTGTAAATGGTACGACGCTTGCCAAGGGGGTTGTACTAGATATTATAGTATTTTTGATGCCCATGGTAACCACAAGAATTATTATTGCGAAGCAGAAAAACAACTTTTTTCGCACATCAAACAAAGACTAGAGTTATTTCAGGATAGTCTAGTCAACAAAGCAGGGGTTAATTAACAAACCCTGCTTTTTATTTACCACCTTTTATTATAAATATTTTGCTAGGTAAATCTTTGCTTGTTACTTTTACCAGTTTGAATGGCATTACCTTTTTAAACGCCACGCTTTCACACGGATTACTTTTCATAAAATCATGCTTCTTAAATATATAAACATACCCCTTGGAACTATTATTTAACTGGTCTAGTGTAAATTTTGAAGCGCGAAATCCCAACTTTTTGTTGCGATATGAAAAACCACTGCGATAATTACTTGGACAATTTTTTCGGTTTACTACAGCCCTAAATATTGCCAGATCTACAAATGGTGTAGCAAATACTGCTGGCTTACCGTCCCTTGTACGTACCCCTTTGACGTAATTATAAGCCTGACGTGGATTTAAATCCTTTACTTTAACTGGTGTGCCGTGAAAAACGAAAAGTCCAGTTTTTTGAAATTTATGAAGATCTTTTCTTGTCGATGTCATATAACTATTATAGCAGGTGACAAGAAAATGTTACGAATCCTGTAAGCTTAGAAAATACTTAATTAAAGGGTAATTTCAAATACTCTGCAATGAGAGACATGTTTCACACCCGTTATTTATAATGGGTGTGTGGTTTGTTGCTTGAACCTGACTGTCAATGTCTACAGGCAGGATTGTCAATACTTTGGCAAGCTTTATATTAGCCAAAAATTCACCTTAATAGTTGTGCATATTGTTATTAGGTCTTGACAAATCACTTCACTTGGTGTATGATAACTTGTTAAACCTGTTTTTTTATGCACATACTATAAGTAGGTTTAACAAAACCTTAATTCAATAAACAAAGTAACTTAAAAACTAAATATGAAAGGAGCGTCACTAATGAAACGCTTAGTTTTAGTATTCGTTATGTGGGCGTTTTCAATGACGCTCACTTATGGTCAGTGGCAAGAAGCATACTACAATATTGGCAGCTTCCATGGGATTTCCTTTCCCGATAGCCTAAATGGGTGGTTCACTCATTTAGGAGCTGACAAGATTGTTCACACATCCGACGGAGGCCTTAGCTTCGAAGTACAACAGGTAACACCTGGAGCTTATGACAAGAATTCAATATATATGGAAGATTTGAACAACGGCTGGTGCGGCGGAGGCGGTGATGGTTTGCCAGGAAAAATCCATCACACAACCAATGGTGGTAACACTTGGGTATTAATGTCCCACCCAGCCCCAGGGCCAAGTCGGTGGAACTGCATTACCCAAGTCGGTAATAACATCTGGTTTGGTGGGGGTTATGGCTCCAACCAAGGAATCGTCATGAAAACATCTGATAACGGCCAAAATTGGCAAGTAACCTTGTATCCTGATTTTGGGATTATTGCTGGTATTACAGCCTTTGATTCTCAAAATTATATCTTGAACGGTACTGGAGGATTGCTTGTTCGTACAACTGATGGTGGTAATAGTTGGATATCAGCAAATTTTCCCACTGATTATCAAGTGGAAAGGTTTAAGTTCCTTGATAACAACTTAGGTTATGCTTTAGTAACTGACTTTACACCAAGTCCAACAGACGCTTATTTATACCGTACAAGTGATGGCGGTTTCACGTGGAATATTCATTATTCTTGGATAGATCAAGGACAAAAACTGGGATTATCTATTATACCAGAAACGGGCACAATATTTGTTACAGGTAAACTGAGTGGTACAGTAGCCTTGAACGGAATCCTTAAGAGCACTGATGGTGGTACAACATGGAGCACTTTGATTGAAGTTACATCAGTTGTTTTAACCAGTATCCACACACCAGACCAACGGCATGGTTGGGTAGGTGGTGG
>LCEZ01000010.1 GCA_000995845.1 Parcubacteria group bacterium GW2011_GWD2_43_10
ATTTGGTGGACCGTGCGAGAATCGAACTCGCGCCTCTCGGATGCAAACCGAGTGCACTACCATTATGCTAACGGCCCCAGCGATGTTATAAAGTCAGGCTTCTAAAGTAGCGAGGTAAAAATGCCCGTCCAACATTACCCAAGAGGCCAGTCATGGTCATAAAGCCTAATATTATGAGAAAAACACCCAGCAACTTATAAAAAATTCTAGTACCGCCCGATGAACCTAGGTGTTCTTCTGGCCAGGGAAGCGTGCCAAAGTTATTAATGATCCATTCTGTTTTCCAGTTCATTAAAAAACCGGTTAATACCATGGCTATGCCGACAACAATGCCCATATATTTTGTTTAATTAATTATCAAGTTATAACACGAATTTAGCAAAAAATTGCCCCGCTGGCAAATTTCAACGCTTAAATTCAAAGGGAGTGGCCGAGAGTTTTATAACAATTTCTTCGTTGTCACCTGGCTGAACCTTATTAAACTTTTCCAGGCCGCATTTGCTACAACGATGAACTATTAATTTTTCACCCTCGCGTAAAAATAAGCCCATTGGTGGCATCATACCATCGCAGCTTGATAAACGATCTCCCGGATTAATATCAACGTGTTTACTCCACAAACACTTAGGGCAGTGATTGGTATAGCCTGTGCCTTGAACTACTTGACCACAATTATTGCAAGTAAAATTTTCAGCTCTCTTTTGGAATTTTTTAGGCATTAAACAAAGAATGGTGGGCGCTTAGGGACTTGAACCCCAGACCTTCTGCGTGTAAAGCAGACGCTCTAACCAGCTGAGCTAAGCGCCCGTGCCTTCATATTACTACTGGTGCGGACGAGAGGACTTGAACCTCCACAGGGTTTCCCCCACAGGCACCTCAAGCCTGCGCGTATACCAAATTCCGCCACGTCCGCAAGAATTAACTGATAATTGTTTTGATGAACTCTCTACCAATACCAGATTTTAAATATTTTTCTCTCTCGCGTGCTGATATTCTGTCAGGCCATTCCTCAGTATATATTATTGTATAAGGAGTAAATTTTTTGGTCGATCGAGTTTTACCGATATTATGTTGTTGTAAGCGCCGGTGTACATTTGTTGTCATCCCAATATACAGACTACCATTTGTTTTGCTTAGCAGTGCATATACATAGTGTTTCATATAACCTCAAGCCAGCGCGCCTGCCTGCCGGCAGGCAGGTATACCAAATTCCGCCACCCGCGCTTGTGTTAATTATACCAATTCTCTGCCCACCACAGGCAGGCGCCACGTCCGCGCAAAAAGATTTTAAGCCGCCCGATCCGCTACTTCCTTTATCTTCTTGCCGTAATCTCTCATGTAGTAAAGCTTGGCTCGCCTGACTTTAAGTTGTTTCACCACCTCAATGGCAGTGATAGTAGGAAGTTGTAATGGGAAAATGCGTTCCACACCAATACCATTGGAGACTTTACGGACAGTAATAGTAGAGTTGGTTCCATTGCCACCTCTTTTGGCTAGCACCACCCCTTCAAAGATCTGAATGCGTTCTTTTTCTTCACCCTTGGCATTAAGCTCTTTTATTTTTTGGTGAACCTTAACTACCTGGCCAGGTTTGATGGAATTATATTTATCCTTGTTTTCTTGAGACATATTATGAAATTTAAGCAATAAGTGCCAAGCTAGGATACCCTATTATTAGTTGTTAGTCAAGACTGGGCATTATTTAGTTTATTGATGATATTAGCCACCCGCTTGGTAGTTTCTGCTAATTTGCCCCACCGGTTTATAATAATATAATCATAATGTTTTATGGCTTTAAGTTCTTTCTGGGCTTCTTGCCAGCGGTATTTTTTTTGTTTTAAGGTCATTTTTTTAGAAAGAAAAATTCTCCGCCTAACTTCATTAGTTGATTCCGCCGTTATAAAGATAGTTATTGCCTGGGGCATTTGTTTAACTACTTTTTTTGTGCCCTGGACGTCAATATTAATAATTACATCTTGCCTTTTATTTAAGGCGGAGATTACCGGTTTTTTCGGCGTGCCAAATCTGCCGCCTCTAACATAAGCCCATTCTAGTAATTCACCTTTCTTAATTAATTCATCAAATTTTTTATCAGTTAAAAAATTCAATTCCACGCCAGACTTTTCTCCAGGGCGTTTGGCGCGGGTGGTATTAGTAACAATGCCGGTAAGCCCCAAAGCTTTGTTCTTTTTAAGAGTACGAACCACTGAATCTTTACCCACCTGTGATGGCCCAGAAATTATAAATAATTTGCCAGTTTTTTTCATGAGAGTGAGTTTAGGAAATCTGACAGTTCTTTTGGTAAGGGTGAGGAAAAAGTCTGCCTCTGGCTAGCCAAGTCAGTAAAAGAAAGTGTTTGAGCATGGAGGAAAATTCTGCCAGGGGTGTTTTTAAAAGCCAGTTTAGGCGGTCGATAAAGCTGATCGCCAACTAACGGGTAGCCTAAAGCAGCCAAATGGGCGCGGATTTGGTGAGTCCGCCCGGTTTCCAATTTTAATTTTAGCAAAGTTACTTTTTGCCATTGTTTGGCTACGGCGTAATGAGTAATAGCTTCCCGTGTATCATCTCCTGCCTTATTTCTGGCGGCAATTTTACCATGATTGCGTTTGGAGCGAGCCAGCGGGAAGTTTATAGTGCCAGAGGGCTGAGATAATTGGCCGATTACTAAACCAACATATTCTTTATCAATTGTCCTGTCCTGAAATTGTTTTTTAAGATGCTCATACATTTGGTTGTTGCGAGTAATTACCAACAGGCCGGAAACTTCCCGATCCAGCCGGTGCACAATGCCAGGCCGTAACGGGTCGTCGCCTACGCTGGCAATTTCCGGGTATTTGGCTATAAGGCCGTCAACTAAGGTTGGTTCGTTAACTCCAGCGGCCGGATGCACTACTAAACCAGCTGGCTTATCTATTATTAAATAATCCGCTGTTTCGGCAATTAATTTATAAGGCACGTCCTTATTGGGCGTGACCGTAATTTTTATCGGTTCCGCTAGGTTTTTCAGCTCAATTGAGTCACCAGATTTTAGCCAGTGATGGACAACAACTTTTTTATCATTGACTGTAATATTGCCCTCGCGAATAGCGCGTTGCAAAACCGAGCGGGAATAATCAGGTAGAGCAGCATGCAAAAATTTATCCAACCTAGTTGGTTCGTGTAATTCTGGCGCGCTTAAACTCTTATTCATATCTGCTTTTTAAGATAATTTATGGCTTGGCGTTTGGTTTTTACCAAACTAGACAGCTGAGCTTCTTCTAACTTTTTTAATAGTAAACCAACACTTGGGCCAGGTTTAATATTAAAACTCTTCATTATTTCTTCACCTGAGAGTAACAGCTTGAGTTTGCCAGAGGTTAGTTTTTTGCTGACCTCCTTTATTCTGTTTTGCAGTTCAGTTAATTTAGGCGTGAGTAAGCGGCCGTCATGAGGTCTGGTGGCGTGCATATCAGCAAAAATTACTTGTTGTAATTCCTGGCCCTTGATTTGGTCTTTCAAAAAGTAGCGATAGACTGTGGCCGGCTTAAATATTTCTGGACTGCCATGAGCTAGTAAAAGGTGGTTTTGTACCAACCAAGTAACAGTGTCAGTATTTATTTGTCCAGCTTCAGGGTTGGTGAAACTTGTGAGTCTTAGTCGCTGGCAAATATCTGGTACCATTTTAGCGCCAGCGACATCATGCCCGTCAGTTCTGATACGGTCTACCTTATCTTTCAGGGGCGTTTTTATAGTTACTGGCTTACCAATATCATGCAACAGCGTAGCGAGTATTACATTTAGACTTGGTTTGCTTTTGCCAAAAAATTCTCGCCATTCCGGCACCTCAAACGAGCCCAGCGCCAGTTTAGTGTGTTCCCAAACATCACCCTCACTATGAAACTCTGGCGGCTGAGGCACGCCCTTAAGCTTTTCCACTTCAGGTAATAATTGGGCAATAAAACCAGTTTTATCAAACAACCCCAAAGCCATTACCGGGTTTGCCTGTAGGGCTTTAAGTAATTCACGGGCAATAATTTCCCGCGGTACCAACCAATCACCAGTGCGTCTGCCATTGCTGGATTTTTGACTTAATAAGGTAATAGCTTCTAAGGTGGTTGGCTCAATTTTAAAATTCAGCTGGCAAGCCTGCCTTAGCCCCCGTAAAGTGCGGGAAAGGTCTTCTTTAAATCTTTTTTCTGGCTTACCTACAGTTCTAATAATTCCTTTTTTAATATCCGATAAGCCCCGTGAAGGATCTATCAGGTTATTATTTTCCAAATCCAGTGCTAAAGCATTGATAGTAAAATCACGCCGCAATAAATCGTCTTCAATTGGCAAATCAGGCTGACTTTGAATTTTAAAATCACGGTATTGGCCGCTGCCAACACTCACATGTTCAGTGCGCGGTAAGGCTACATCAATCGCTTCGCCCGCCCAGCCAGCAGGTTGCCATTTAAATACGCCAAAAGTTTTACCAACCAAGTTTACTTGGCCATGGTCGGCTAGCCAGCGTTCAAGTTTTGGAATAGGTACGCTCCCCACAACCAAGTCATAATCTTTGGTTGGTCGTTCTAATATCAAATCGCGCACAGCGCCACCCACCAAATAAACTCGGGCAAAAGATAGATCCTGTACTAGCCGAGCAGTGATTGCTTTGAGATTGCGGGGAATTTGCTTAAATTGCGTAATAGCCATAACTCAACGATACCAAAAAAACACTATGTTTAGCGAGGGCAGGACTGCTTTCCTTTATATTTTAGTATAGAACTATCCACTAAGTTCAATTAGTAATAGATACAGTTATTCCGGAATAAGGTTAAATTCTAAGCCCTTTCTCCCACTTATTATGGCATTATACAACATCTTAATACCTTGAGTTGGCTCTAATTGATAGGCTGCCATGATAGCTGATTTGGCTTTATCAAGTTTCCTTAGCTTATATTCAATAATTGCTAGCCTGAACCACAGTTTAACACTGCTTGGATACTTTTTTAATGCCTCCTCAGTAAAGCTTTCAGCCTTATCTAAATCATTGCCCATTAAATATGCGAAAGACAAATTTTCATAAAATATTTGATATTGTCCCAATTCCAATGCTTTCTCATAAGCAGCAACTGCGACCCCATAATCACCAAGATATGTATAGACTATTCCAAGGGTATTATAACTAGTAAAATTAGGATAAATCTTTACAGCCCTTACCGCATGTTCTTTTGCTTCATCTACCTTACCTTGCTTAATAAGATTATTAGCAATAGTTATTTCCAATACATGAGATTCAGATACCATCGCATCGTGTGTGGCCAAGGTCAACTCATCTCGCCAGTCAAAACTTCTAACAAATGTTCGGGTGGAAAAAAGAAGCAGGATAGCGACAATAAAGGTAATGATAAACTTATGGTTTAGATTGATATTATAGGCTTGGAACAGAGTGCCTATGATGCCTAAAACACCAACCATAGGAAAATAGAACCACCTGTCTGCCACTGTAGCATCCAAGGGGACTATTTGTATGTGAAGAGACAAACCTATAATCAGGCAGAGACTAAAGAAAAGGTAGGGTTTGAAGTAAGTTAATCTATCTTTTTTGAAGAGTTTTACTCCTAAGTAAGTAATTAGGCCTAATATCAATAAATCAACAATTAGCGGGATATAAAAATTGTAAATATTTAAAGAGCCAATAATCCAATAATAGGAAGCTGACAAGTACATGGGATAGAAAAAGGTCTTGAGATAGAAGAACAGTATAGCTGGTATATGCAGAATACGACCCCAAAAATCCAACTCGGCAATTGGTGTATTAAGAGGTAAGTTAAAAAAGCCTATTGCATTCATCCGTAATGCAAAGTAAATCAGCCCTGTAAAACCAAGTAAGCCTAGAAGCTGATATACATATTTACGGTTATATAAAAGAACATAAATCATAGCTACGGGAAAAAACAAAGCTCCCGTTTCCTTAGATAGGATTGATAGGAAAAATAAGAATGTTACCACTACTATACTACCAATAGACTTAGCCCTAGTTAGTTTATATAAGCCTAGAATACCAAAAAAGAAAAATAGGACATCTTGTAAATCCGCGGCATAAAATACAACTTCGCTATTTAAGGGGTGCACTAGAAATATTAATGCAAGCACTAAAGCCAGAGGCTTCTTAAAAAACTGAATTAAAATTAGAAACAAAAAAATGACTGAGTATATATGTAGAATTATTGAAAAAAAATGAAAGGCTATAGCCCTTGGTCCAAAATAAGTAAATATTAATGCATTAATTGTATTAAAGATAGGCTTATAATAATTAGTATTTGTTGATACCTGGCCAGTAAAAAATCCACCCATGTTTGTGATAGACTGCATTTGAGGATAATCAATCATTTGTGGAATATCATCCCCTACAAAACCATTACCTAATGAATTACCAAAAACAATAATCCCCAGGATGGAGATTATTAAAATCGCTTTTTTGTTAGTTAGGGTAGCAAAGAAGTTACCAAGTGAATTCTGGAGCCATTGGTTAATATTGACCATAACTCAACGATACCAAAAACCTCGCGCTTCGGCGAGGATTAGTAAATAATTAGATAAAAAACTCAGTAGCGTTTAAAAAGTAGGATACCATTTTGATCAAAGATTAGCTGGTAATTTTCATTTTTTTTAAGTGCTGTAATATATGCCTGATATTGTTCGGGCGTCGCTTCACAGGTTTTTGGTGTGTTGATGTTGTAAGTTAGTGTCTGATCATGGCATGGGGCGTTGGTGACATTGCCTAATAAAATATAGTCCGAGTTAGTACTGAGTGGAGAGTCAATAGTGCGTAGATCATGGCGGCCAGCAGCGTGCGGGCCTAGATTCCAAGAAGCGGTCAGTGAGGCCTCGGTGGGGATTAACTTTATTGCCACGCGGGCTGATTCCTGGCCAGCAGTGGATAATTTGGTGGCAAAATAATCAATCTTAATACTCGTTGACTGATGACCGAAGAGCAGCATCATGTTGATTAAGACGATCATTATTGCAGTATAAAGTGCGAGATCTTTAAATCTATGCGAAAATTTATCATCTAGCTTTTTTATACCATAGAGAGCAGACAGCAGCAGCGATCCAACTAGAGCAAAATGATAATGATATATACCCATCAGCAACCGTAGGTCATCACGAATAAAAATAATACCAAAAGAAAAGATGCCGGTAAGCAAAAGCCAAGGACTTAGCAAAGATAAAAAGGCAAAGGGCAATAAGAGGAAAATAACATAATTTAATCGACCAAGACCGGAGTAATAATCCAATAAAATGAACGGATTACTGATTAGGGTAGTGATAACTTCGGTCGGATTATTACCAAGCTGCTCGTACAGAGCATATTGGATGGGCACTCCGCCGGGCGAAGCATTGGGGATAATGATTAGCAAAGATATTAATCCCCAGGCCAGTCCACACAGTCCGATAATCGCGCCCCATTTCTTTTGCCGGAAGAATAGGTACAAGCCAAATAAAAATACCATCAAGGCGATTTCCTCCCGGCAGAAAGCAGCCAAGAGGAACAAAACTAAGGACAGCGGATATTTTTCTTTTAGAAAAAAATAGAAAGCGTAAAGTATGAAGATGGTGCCAAAAACCAAAGGGTGAAAATCAAAAAGGTTTGCCTGATGCAATGCCGGATTAAGCAAATAGGCAATTGCCATAAGCAGGGCGATGAATTCAAATTTTAAGATCCTTTCTGTCAGCAAAAAAACGGCCAAAGCACCTGACGCCAGCAAGATAGTCTGTAATAACAGTAATAATCTTGGGTCTTGCCAAAGGAAATAGAAAGCGCTGACCAGGAGCATAATCGGTTCAACATGAAAGGCTAGGCGAGTTTCAGCTGGATAATGGGTCGTCATACGCATGAAATCTCCATGAACAGTGTTCCAAAGGGCTTGTTCCATATTACCAAGATCATATATATTTACAGCGAAAACATCATAACGGTGGATCGATAAAAATCCGAATATGACTGTATAAATAACCATGGCCATAAAGACTATCAACAGTAGATTCTTTCTTTTTATGGACCTAACCCAGCGAGATAGCTCGGGCAAGGCGATCTTTAGGAAGAACACCAGCACTATCCCAATGGCAAAGACTAGAGGGTAAAATATTAGATTAAGCTTTATACTATTGAGCAGGAAGGCGTCCATGTTGTTGAGAGATAAGTTTATAGATCAATAGTGATGAGAAGTAGCTCAGCAACTCGCCAACAGTGAAGACCAGCCGGCTCATGATTGCTATCAGGCCGGCTTCTTGCTGACTGATCATGGCTGATAAAAGATAGGTGAAAGTAAGTTCGCGTACTCCGATGCCAGAAGGAGTGATGATACTAAGATAACCAATTAGCCAAGAGACTATATAAATAGCTGAAAATTTCACATAACTTACGTTGCCTACACCCAAGATGGATTGGGCGAGAAAATAAGTGGCCATACCTGAGAGGAGCCAATAGATGATGTAGGCCAAGAAATAATATATCCGATTCTTGTTGGTCCCTAGCTCAATCTCCGTGCTACCAAAAAGATTTACTAAGCGGAGAATGAAAGCAGGTTTGAAAGCAAGAATGGTCAGCACCAGGGTCATTATCAGGGCAAGAATGATTAAGTAAGTTGGTGCATTGAAGAATAGAGAAAAAATAAGAAAGACTAATCCGCCAGATAGCACCATGAGGACGCTTTCATAAAACAAAAAGAAGATCAGTTTTGCTTTAGCAATACCAAGATGGTTGAAAAAAATAATCCGCGCACCAATACCCCAGATATTACCCGGAATATAACGCAACAGATTTGCTTTAAGGTAGAGTTGGTTTGAGGTAGCGAGACCGTACCGTTTGCCAAAGATTAGATAATGCCATAGGCTGCTCAGCAAAAAAAAGGTTAAGGAGAATATAATAATAGATATTATCAGAGGGCCGCTAGCTATATTCGTAAGGGAAACACTGACATCTTCCCAGTTATTATAAAAGATCCGGCCAATGAAATATAAAGACAACAGAACAATTATTATCTGGCCGGTACGTTTATACATCTTATTTTTTTTGGGCTAATATAACCGTCCAAGGGAAGGAGATCTCAGCCCTGATAATATTGAAATAATCACTGACAATCTTGGTGATCTTCTTTTTTGACCAGTTATTGACATGCTCAATATCGTTACCCCAGCGTTTAATGTTTTTTCCACGTAATAGATTTGATAGACGAAAGGCCGGTTCCCAGGGTACGCTTATCAATATATATTTGTTGCTAAATTGACTTATATTATTAAGAGCTTTTTGATAGTCATTGATATGCTCCAGCACTTCAATCGCCAATACTAGGTCAAAATTTCTTCCGGCTGGGTCCGTGTTTATGATATCTTCTTGACTGGTGATGATTGTAGGGAAATGTTCTTTCAGCAACTTCAACTGTTGGCTATCAATATCAATACCCAGATATTTGACCTCTGGATGGAGGGTTGAAAGGAAGCCAAGCACAAAGCCTTCGCCGCAGCCTATTTCCAGCACCCGATGTGGTTGGCACGAGACAAATAACCGGTTTATCTTTTTAAGAAACCTTTTAAGCAGAAACCTTTTTATAGCAGAACGTTCGCGATATTTTTCGGTCTTAAATATCCTGAAATGTTCATCTAGTTTCATTGGTCATCATGTTTAAGGACCTCTCGGTAAAAGTTCCTACTTTCCCGACTGTCAGAAAAAGAGTAGTTAATAGACTCACCTAGCAGGCCCATGGTAAAGAACTGTACGCCCAGGACTATCATCAGGGTGCCCAGCATGAATAATGGCCGGTCGCCGATCTTTTCTCCTTGAAATCTCAGCATTGTCATGTACAGATCGACGATAAAGCCGATGGTAAAGAACAACATCCCCAAACCGCCAAAGACGTGCAAAGGTTTTTTGCCATATCTGACAATGAAGACAATGCTGGCTAGGTCAAAAAAACCACGCCAGATTCGGGCTAGGCCATATTTAGATCGGCCATAGCGTCGTTCATAGTTTGCTACCTTAATCTCAGTTACACGGAAACCCTGCCAACTGGCTAGTACCGGTAAGAAGCGGTGCAGTTCGCCATAAAGTTTGATATTCCTGACCACTTCGGAGCGATAAACCTTAAGGCTGCAATTGAAATCATGTAGTTTTATTCCGGTAGTAGCGCGGACAGAGAAATTAAAGATTTTAGTCAAAATTAGTCTAAAGAGCGAGGCTTTACGGTGTTTCCAGCCCGCAACCACATCATAACCCTCATTAATTTTATCAACCATTCTCAGAATATCAGCCGGCTCATCCTGAAGGTCGGCGTCCATAGTCACGATTATTTTACCACTTGCTTCTATGAACCCGGCGGCCAGGCTGTATGATTTTCCACGATTAGAGCGGAATGAAACAGCCTTGATATTATCGTATTCATGATAAAGATCAGTAATGACCTTCCACGAGTTATCGCGGCTGCCGTCATCAACAAAAACTATCTCATAATCTATTTTGCCATCAAGCTTTTTTCTTAGGCCATCACAAAGCCCCGCCAAACTTTCACTTTCGTTAAGTAGGGGTACAACAACAGACAATTCTCTGGTGGGGGGGCTCATAAGTGCTTATAATATACGATAATTGAAGCTTTTTAGCAATAAATAATTTGTTAATTATTTGTTATTAAAGACACAATAAAATGAATTAACAACATAAATCCCTCGTGCGGGGCGAGGGATTGTAAATAGTTATGGTGCGCGCACCTGGACTCGAACCAGGGACCTTCACAATGTCAATGTGACGCTCTAACCAACTGAGCTATGCGCGCTCTAGCAGAGAGATTGTAGTGTATCCATATTATCTTATCAAGGGTTGTTGGGTTCAATTCCCAAGAGCTTGAATACTGGTACGAGATAAACATCATGATATAAATCTTTAATTTCCTGAGGTGCCACCCAGGTAAAATCATCATGATGTGTGCCGTTGGGGTCGCTCGCATCCAAGGTAATTTCACCAATTTCAACTTGTGCTTCAAACGTCAGCCGGACAATATGCTTTTCGTCCAACCTTAAAATATCTTGAGCATAAAGAATCTTAGGTTCGCCTTTCATAGTCAGGCCAGTTTCCTCTTTTATCTCACGAGCTAAGGCTTGGAAGATAGGCTCGCCAGCATCAATCCGCCCGCCAGGAATGTCCCATTTAGGTTTAGTATCACCTTCATAAGGTAAGGTGCGCTTTAAAAATAAAAAACGCCCTTGAGAGTCTTTAATTAAGGCTTTGACGCCGACTTGTAATTCCATAAAAATTGTTTGGTGCGCGCGCTAGGACTCGTCATCCCTGCGGGAGATCACCCGAAGGGTGAAACCTAGAACCGATCGTGTACCCGCCTGCCTAATAATTAATGTTGGTGGATGCGCCTGGACTCGAACCAGGAACCGATCGTGTATAAGACGATTGCTCTACCATTGAGCTACGCATCCATGCAGTACGGCGGGCAGGTAAGACGATTGCTCTACCATTGCCACCCTACGGGTGGTCACCCGGCGGGTGAAGCTACGCGCGCCAGTCTGATATCTGCTCTGACATTCTACTGCCCTAGGCGCTTATTGCTCAAGTGGTGGTATAGCTGCCCTAAGGTGATCGATAATCTTCTTTTCTGCCTCAATCACTGAGCAATTAGTTATTGTAGCTCGGGAAGTGTGTTGATCGCCTTGGGGGGCAAATGGCTTTAACAGTTCATCCGCCCGTCGGCCGCTACCAGCATGTAAGTAAACTAAAGTAGTACCCGGGCTGCGCTCATATATTATTACCACAGTCTTGGCTTCCACTGCGCCGGTGATTAATTCATCAACCACGCCCGGTAAGTCAGCTTCCTCCGCCCCAGCTTTAATAAAGTCATCAGGTGTGAGTAAGGACCAAACCAGTTTACGCGAACCGTCACTTTTCAATCTGGCTAGCACCCGGCCCCATAATTTAAGCAAAGGTAATTTTTTGGTGCGGAACAAATGAGTCACTACTTCTTCGCGCCTGGCACCCATAGTGACCAAACGGCTGGCTTTATCTAAAGTTAAGGGTGTAACTTGGGGTGAAGTAAAACTTTTACTGGCAACGGTTAAGGCCGCATAAAGGCTGGTTGCCACATCAGGAGTTAAGCTTTCGGGGTGAATTTGCTCGATAAATTCCATGATGGTTTCAGCAGTTGAAGCCAGATTGAAATTAACTAAGTTTACTTGGCCAAAGTGCTCATTATTAGGAGCACTATCAATATTAATGATAGTAGTCTGATAAAAAAATTCAGTGTTATCGTGGAAAAGATTACCCAGGCTGTTAAGATCAGGCGTATCAACCGTGATTATTAAATCGTAATTAAAATCAGAGGTCTGGGTAGTCAGATCATGGGCCGAAAAGCTGCCATGTTCAGGTGTTAAGAAAATATTTAATTTTTCATTTTCCAAACCGTAACTCAAGTCTTTTAATTGAGTTTTGGCGAGGTTAAGGGAAATAATGAATTTTCTCAAACCAGCCACATGGCTAACAATGCGCTTAGCTTGGGGTAGAAATTTAAAATTGCCCGGTAGGGCAAAATCAGCTGCCACTATATCAACTCGTTTATTTAAACCATCAAAAGTTGCAGCCAAAGCCAAAACCGAACCAATGGCCAAATGGGCTTTGGAGGCTGGAAAAGTTAGCAAAATATGTTTAGCATTTTGCAGAACCGCTTGAGCTTGTTGGAAATCTGTTCGTGCCATAAAGAATAATATAGCCGTCTAACTTACCCTATAAACAATACTTTGTCAATGTTTGTGGCTGCTTTTATAGGTAAGCTGATTATTTAACTATCTATTGACTTTTTTGTCAAGTCAGCGTAAGTTTAATCAAGTCTTTAGCTAGAAAAAGGCTAATTTATGAATATTACAGAACTTGCTAGACGATTGAAAATCCCGACTGGGCAACTTAAAGACGAGTTACCCAAGCTTGGTTTTGATATTGGTCGGAGGGCAATTAAGATTGATGATGCGGTAGCGGAAAAGGTAATTAAACTATGGTCCGAGAAAAAACAGAAACAGCAGCAGGATACTTTTGTAGTTATTCAGAAGCGCTTAGATGACAAACTGCAAGGCAAGGGTACGGGCCGGGAAGTTCAATTGCCGCCAACTTTAACGCCAAGAGAGTTTGCTGATTTGTTGGGTTTACCAGCTACAGTCGTGATTGGTGAGCTGTTCAAGAATGGCGTGATGGCCTCAATTAATGAGCGTATAGATTTTGAAACCGCCTCTATTATTGCGCAGGATTTAGGTTATACGACTACGGCCGCTAAAAATAATGACAATGAAAAAATTGAATTAGCCCAAGCCGCTAGTTTGGTAGATTTATTAAAACAAGACAATCCGGCCTCACTTCAGCCTCGGCCGCCGGTGGTGGTAGTAATGGGGCATGTGGATCATGGCAAAACTACATTACTTGATGCTATTCGTGAAACCAATGTGGCTGCCCAAGAAAGCGGTGCGATCACTCAGCATATTGGTGCTTATCAGGTGGAAACTAAGGGGCGCAAGATTACTTTTTTGGACACACCTGGACACGAGGCCTTCTCGGCTATGCGTAGCCGGGGCGGCCGACTAGCCGATGTTGCCATTATTGTACTAGCAGCGGATGATGGCTTGCAGCCGCAAACCATTGAAGCTATAGAAATCGCCCAGCGCGAAAAGCTCGCTTTTCTTTTTGCCATTAATAAAGTGGACAAGGATAATGCTGATATTGAACGCGCCAAAAAGTCTTTAGCGGAATTGAATTTATTGCCCGAGGATTGGGGCGGCAAAACTATTTGCGTACCAATCTCAGCTAAGAAACGTCAAGGTATTACCGAGTTATTAGACATGGTTCTGCTGCTGGCGGATATGGAAAAGTTAGCAGCTGATCCTAATCGTTTAGCCGTAGGTACGATTGTTGAATCTCACTTGGATAAAGGGGAGGGGCCGGTGGTAACCGCTTTGGTTCAGGCTGGAACTTTGCGGGTTGGTGATTATATAATTGTTGGTCAAATGGCGGGCAAGGTTCGTTCCATGAAAAATTATCGGGGAGAATCAGTTGCTGTTGCTAGCCCCTCTACCCCAGTTAGAGTTTTAGGTCTTAAGCAGGTACCACAGTCTGGCGATATTTTCCGAGTAGTTGAAGATGAAAAGCTAGTGCGGGAAGTTTTGCGCAAATCAACACGTTATCAATCAGTCATGCCAGCGGGCCCGGAGGTAACAACCAATAGTGAAGAAAATAACGAGACAATCTCCAAAATTAATTCACTTAATGTGGTATTAAAAACTGATGTCTTGGGTTCGCGTGAAGCTATTATTTCTTCTTTTAAAGATTTAACTCAAGGTGAGATTCAGGTAAAAATTGTGCGCGCGGGCTTAGGTACCATTACGGAAACTGATGTGGCTTTTGCTGAAGCTAGCGGCGCGATCGTACTCGGGTTTAATGTGCCAATCAAGCCTGAGGCGGAAGTAATGGCCCAGCGCACGGGAATATTAACCAAAACCTACAAGGTCATTTATGATTTATTGGATGAAGTTAAAAAGCAGCTCACTGGCATGCTTAAACCTGAGCTTATTAGAAATCAAGTTGGCGAAGCGCAAGTTATAAAGATTTTCCGCCGCGGCAAAAAAGAAATGATTGTGGGTTGCCGGATAATTAAGGGAGTAGTCAGGCCCAAAACCAGCGTGATGGTTTTTCGGCAAGATAAGGTTATAGTGGAAAAAATGACTTTGTCTGAAGTTAGGATTGGTCATGAAGCGGTGGGTGAAGTATCGGAAGGCGGGGAATGCGGGTTATTGTTAGCCGGGCCGCCAATCATAGAAGAGCGCGATAAGTTAGAAATTTATCATGAGGAAATTAGGCAACGAACCATTAAAGATTAATGATTCGCCGGCCAATCGCCGGTTACCTAAACTAGAGAGTTTATTACGGAGCGAGGTGGGTAGCGCCATGGAGCGTGAGCTTGAGTTGCCAGGGGGCGCTCTTTTAACCATAACTTCAGTTAAAGTTTTGCCGGATTTAAGTCAGACTCGTATTGGCGTAAGTATTTTACCAACCGAGAAACAGGACCAAGTATTTAAAATATTAATTTCCGCCACGGCAAATTTGCAGCGGATAGTTAACCGCCGTTTAAAGCTTTACCGCGTGCCCCGCATAAGCTTTTATTTTGATGATTCCCTAGAAAAGGCGGACAAGATAGATCGCCTGCTTGACAATTTATCAACCAAGTAGTAGGCTAGAGCGTTCCTGTGAGGAATATCTTTTAAGATCCTCTATTTTGGTAATGTTTGATAATGCAAAATGTAAAA
>LCEZ01000011.1 GCA_000995845.1 Parcubacteria group bacterium GW2011_GWD2_43_10
TTTTCTGCCAGGCGCTTTACCGGATACAATGGGCTGCCTGGTAAACTAGTAGCTAAAGCTGCCGAAAACGGGCTGTAGCCTATTACCATTATTAATACGGCGGCGATAACTGGAGCTAGGTGCATTGGTGCTAGGGTTAACCGGGTTTGCTGCCAACCATAAACCAGCCTTTCAGAAAAACTAAAAGGCTTAAAAGCTGTAACTTCAATATTTTTTAACAACCGGTCACGAGTTTGCTCGCGCCACATAACTGGAGCGCGGCTGACGCTCCCGAGTTCATGCAACTGGTGAATTAAATTATCCTTATTCATTTAATTGGTTGCTTGATTCAATATTCGCTTAAGTTCTTTAATGGCCCGGTGCAAGAGTACGCGAGTGGCGGCTGGGCTCTTACCAATAATGGCGGCAATTTCGGCGTGTTTAAAACCTTCAATATAATCACCTGGCAAATTACTTAAGCCCTTTTCCACTTCAGCTAAACTCAGGCGCACATTCAAATCTTTGGCGCCGCTACCTTCAACTTCTATAGCTTCTTCTAAAGGTAGGGTTTCCTGGGTGGTGCGGTAATGATCAGCCACTAAGTTACGGGCCATCTGATATAAAAAGGCGCGTAAATTTTCAACATTCGTCGGTGAGGTAGTTATATGCTGCCAGATCTTTAAGAACAGTTCCGATGTGATATCCTGAGCGATTTCTTCGCTTCTAACGCGGAATACAACAAAACGAAACAAGGCATCTACATACTTGTCGTAGATAATAGCAAAGGCCTCTTGATCACCGTGCTTGATTTTTAAAAGCAGGATCTGGTCCTCAATCCTGCGCGATAGCTTCATATAATAAGACGGTTATTTGAGGCTAAATGTTACAACGCATAGTTGCTACTGTACATATTTTAGGCATATTTTGCAAGGGTATTATTCTTTAAATTATCTACTAAGTTAAACGCTACTTAGCCTGAATAGTAACGTTTTATATATGTGGAAAAGCCCTAAATTAAAAGAATAATTAACTATACTTGGCATTATAGTGTAGAATAATGTATACTTTAATAAATAATTAATTATTTTATTATTACCCTATGTCTGCCTCCCCTATTCGTATATCAGTTAGTGAAGCCAGTAAGCTGTTTGGGTTATCCACAAAAACAATCCGCCAGGCTATTAAGGCTAGCTTAATTTCCTATGTGGTAGTGAGGGGCAGGTATAAGCTTAATTTTGAAAGCGTACTTACCTGGTCCCAAGTTTCCACCCGCCGCCGTGGCAACCTAGATAGAACTGGTTTGGGGCAGTATGTGGAAAAGTGGCGCATCAGCAACCGCAAATACTCCCCCCGCCCGCCGGAGTAGAAAATCACATTTCACATATCACGTATCACAATAGCGATGGGTGTGAAGCGTGTAGGGTTTAGTTGGCATAGTTTAGTGAAGCCAAAACGCAAATTCTGTTGCCTTATTCAGGCTCCAAAAAGTCTCCTGCCAACAAGGCGAACAAAAAAGTACTGCCCTGACCTTTAGTGCTTTCCACCCAAATGCGGCCATTCATGTGCTCAATAATTTGCCTGACAATAAAAAGCCCTAAGCCGGTGCCTTGAATATTACGGGTTTCGTCTGACTCCACTCGGAAAAATCGTTGGAAAAGTTTAGCTTGATCTTCTGCTGTTATGCCAATGCCATTATCTTTCACCCAGGTAACCACACTATCGCCTTCTATTCTTAAGCCAACCTCAACTTTGCCCTGGGGTGGAGTGTATTTAATGGCATTACCAACTAAGTTTACCAAAACTTCCTGCAATTTATCCTTGTCAGCCATGACCTGGGGTAGTTGTGGTGGCGGCGAAAAAACAATGATGTGTTTTTTCTCATCGGCTAATGATTTTAACTCCGCCAAGGTAGCAGAAATTATAGCTACTATATCCTGGGGTGAAGTTTGAACTTTTAATCGGCCGGCTTGAGAACGGGCAACTTCCAGCAAATCATTTACCAAAATTGCCAAACGGCCACCGGATTGCTGTAATCGTGTTACGAATTCTTTAGCTTGCTCTGGCAAATCTTTACTAGCGTCACCCAGCATTTCGGCATAACCGCGGATAGCGGTAACTGGCGTACGGAGTTCGTGCGCGGCAATAAAGACGAATTCATCCTTCAAACGCTCTAATTCCTTTAAGCCTTGCGTCATGGTGCCAAAACTTCGTGCTAATTCCCCAACCTCATCTTGACTAGCTGTGGGCAGCACTACATCAAACTTCCCTTGCCCAATTTGAGCGGCAGCTGTAGTTAACTGACGCAATGGTTTAGTTATTTTACGCGCTAACCACAAACTTACAATAACAAGGGCTAATAACAAAATAAAAGTACCAGCAACCAAGCGCCCCACCACTTCACTGACCACCGCCATGGCTTCGGCTTCTGGCCATTCTACTACCACTGCCCAGCCGAATTTAGGAATAGTGCGACCAACTGCAAAAACTTTTTCCCGAGCTATGTTTGAATTATAAATAGTAGCGGTATTCAGGGCTGGGGCTAAACCGGTAGATAATACTTGACTGACAAATGGCTGGCGCTTAAGATCAGTCCCTCGCGATAAGCGGTTAGACAAAACACTAGATGAGGCAATTACTCGGCCAGATTGATCCACCACATATAGATACCCGCTCTCACCTAAATTTGCTTGAGCCACAAGGGGCGATACAGTGGTCAAATTTGCTTCCCCGCGCAACAAGCCAATGACTACCCCTTGTTGATTAGTTACCGGCGAGGCTAATACTATCCTGGGCTCATTATCAGAGAAAAATACCGGGCCAAAATAATTCTCACCCTTTAAGGCGGCAGCCACGGCTGGTTCATCCAACCCTAACACCCGATGAATTGGCTTGTCATAACCCCGAACTACCCTGGCAGTTTCAAAACCGTCAGTTGGTTGGATAAAAGAAAGTTCAACCAAACTGGAGTCACCAGCCAAGTGCCCTTCCAGTATGAAGGTTTGTTGCTCATAACCAATGGCATTAACATTAGGGTCAGCTACCACAATGCGGAAATTTTCAATTTTATCATCAATAAACTTCCGTAATCTATCCACTGATTGATTTGTTAATTGCCATTCTAGTTCAGCCACATTTTGTTGGCGCGCTAAGGTTACAGTTTGCACAGCCAAATAACCTAAGATTGATAAGGCTAAAACCGACACCAGCGACAACAACAACGCCAGCTTGCGCTCGACCCGACTAGTAATGACTCTGAACAAGCTCACAGCCCTTTTTATTAACGCTTAGCCCCAGAATAAGCAACCGCTCGCACTGCATCCCAGTGGGTAGCGCTACTGGGCGAATAGCCATAAATAGCTCGGAATGAAGTAATAGCTGAAGCCTCTGAATTTAAATTACGTTTAGCTGAACGCAGACCATAAGCCATAATTGAGAGAGCGGCACTATCATTAGCTTGCGATACCACTGCTTCACGCAAATAAATTTTACTAAAGGTCGTTTTCATAGCCTGCTCGCGTTCAGGCAGAAGCGTGCCTGGCCAGCGGCCATTGGCAATTTTTAAAACTTCTTGCCATTCATATTCAGAATTGGGCAGATGGCCATAAGCTGATCGGAAACTGGAAACCACACCGCCGCGCTCGCCCGCACCTAAGGCAATGGTGGTAGTTGTACCATAAGTGACAAAGTTTAAAATAATTGTTTTGGCACCGGCCGTTATGATATCGGTACCAACTACTCTAGCTACAATATCCTTGTTATATTTTTGTTCCAAAGCTTCATCACGGCTCATATTAACGCTCGTAGCTAAACACTCTGAACAACTAACATATACTTTGGTACCTTCAGCTATTATTGTTGCCAGCTGAGTGGCGCGGGCCTCGCCTGAGACTGGGGTTGTTGGCGGTGTGGTAGTTTCAGCGGCGGCTGGCTGAGCTAAGAACGGTAAAACAATAGCAAACAAAGTAAAGTGATTGGTCGCGGCTCTGACTTTACGATTAGCAGTATCAACTACGCTGGTTAAAACTTGCCACTCATTATTTGTTTCATTCCAATAAGCCACCTTAAGTCCATTACTATCAGAACTGCCAACCCCCAAACTAGTTAAATCGCTATCAGTATAACTTAATTCAATTGAAGCCGAACTAGCTAAATTAGTTATAATCTGACCGCCGCTGGAAGCGGTAACATCACGTACACTGCGGGGCAAAGGAGCGGCTAACGCCGTTGTAACTGCTTGGGTGCTTTCTCTGATTGTAACCGTGGCAGAAGAACCTCCACCCAAGGAATTGGCGGGCAAACCAACTGACACCCCAAGTTCAGCGGCCGTAACAGTAACACTCACCGTTGGCACAATATTGGCACTTGATTGAATTAATTGCTTAAGCGCCCCCAAGGTAAGATCACGAGTTTGGTCAGTACTGCTTAATGTAACCGTGCCACTATCACCTTCGGCATAACCATCAGCTATGGCATACAAACGCCAGTTACCAATCTTTAAGTATATTGCATATTGACCAGCACTATCTGAATTTACAATAACTAATGAGCCATCATCTACATTTACTGCCCTGATAATGGCATTGGCTTTGGCTGTAGTACCGGCTAACACTTTGCCCGTAACCTTACGGGGTAATGATTCAAGGGTAATAATAAATTCTTTGGCAGTTTCAGAAACTGTCCAGCTAGTATTCTTTGTTAAATAACCTCCTTTATTTACCAGTCCTTGGTAGGTGCCGGCGGGTAATTGCAGCCAGGCTGTGCCTGCGCTATCTGTATAAGTGGAAGCATAAGCAGTAGTACCTGTAATATTGACAACCACATTAGCCTCAGTAATCGGTTCGCCAGCTGAATTATTCACTATAAAATTTACCGGTAGACGTACGGGGATGGTTACTTGAACCTCGGTATTATAACTGCCAATGTTTAATTTACGATTATTAACATACTGCCCGGCAAGTACTATGGCCTCACTATTTACACCTGGAAAACCTGGCTGCATATCATATTCACCAGGTAATAAATAAATAATTGTACTGGAAGAATTAATTAAACTGGCGGTTAATAAAGTACCATCACGTACAAAAGTTACGGCACCGTAAGGCACAATAGCATTATTGGCCATCTTAACTGTGACCGCGCGATATTGATTACTGTCAGCTGAACCGGCCGTAACGCCGCTTAAATAAGTATAGGCTGAACAGCCAGAGCCAGAGCGGCAAGCTTGCACGCGATAATCATAGGTGGTGCCGCTGGTTACCATGGTATCATCGTAAATTGTAATGTCCGGGGCTTGCAGCTGGACTTCATAAGCCGTGGACCAAGTGGCCGCAGTTGATAATTTTTTACCAACATTGAACTTATCTTCATTATTGGCATTATCTATCCAATGTAATTTAATATTGGCTGTTGTAGTATAAACAACGCTTAAATTAGATGGCGCTAGGGGGGCATCGCTACTACTGCCGCTAATGGTAATAGCTAGGTTGCCTGACCAGCCTGATTCTTGGCCAGCACTATTCCTCGCCTTAGCGCGAATATTATAAGTACCGGACGCCGCATAAGTGTGCGTAACTGATGGTGAATAAGCTCCAGTGGTGGTAGCTTCAATAAATTCACTAAAACTGAAATAAGTATTGTCGCCCCAATCAATTACGGCCTGTAGGGATTCACTCGTGGTATTAGTTGAAGGGTAAAGCTTAGCGGTAACAGATATATTTTGGCCAACTGAGCCGACTGATGGCCCTTGGGGAGCGCTCGGCGCGGGCGGAGCATTTACTGTACTCGTACTTACAGAAAAAGGTGCACTAGTGGTAACTGGCAAACAAGTTGCCGAGAAGCAGGCCTGCAAGGTATAGCTGCCGGCCGTCAGGTTGGCTGTGCCAAAACCCATACTCATTGAACTTTGGCCTGCACCAGAGTAAGTATTGTAAATAACTACACTCCCGTCTGGTTTTAGTAATTGCATTTGAACAAAAGTAGCCGTACCACCAGGAGTACAAGCCCAGGTGTAATCAACATTCTCACCAATGGCGTAAGCTGTTTTATTTAAAGTTAAATTCAAACCAGTACAAGTTCCGCTGGTACCACCGCCAACTGTTACTGCTAAATTACCTGACCAGCCTGAATCTACCCCGGCAACACTACGAGCCTTAGCCCGGACATTATACGTTCCGGCTGTGCTCCAGGTATGGGTTACGGAGGGCGACATCGTGCCCGAGGCTTCGGGATAAATCAGTGACGTTTCTGAAGTGGTGCCATCACCCCAGTCAAAAATAGCTCTCATTTGCATATACAATCTGGTGCCGGCGCTCATCTGATCATAAAGCATAGCCGCATAGCTGGCACTAGTGCCGGTGGCAACTGCAACTGGACCAATGGGCATTCCTGGCGCTGGCGGTGAACTAGCGCCGTCCCCACCGCCACCACTAGTACCAGCAGTAACAGCTACTGAATTTGAATCTAGCGACGTAGTGCTGGTATAAACTTGAACCTTGTAATTATAGGTAACAGTAGTTGGCATGGTATCGGTATAAACAATTGCATTCGGTCCTAATGTAGCTAGAGTTGTAGTTGGCCAGGTACTATCTGTAGAAAGTTTCCGGTAAATACGGAAACCGCTTTCAGCATTACCGGAAGGGTCAGTCCAGCTAAGGTAAACCTGCATGCCACTGACAGTGTAATTCAAATATGGTGCTGTTAAACTACCGCCCGAACCAACACTAACAGTAACTGTATTGGAATCTTGGGAAGCAGTGCTGGTATATACCTGAACCTTATATTCATAACTACCTGAAGTGGTTATGGTATCGGTATAAGTTGTTATATTGGGTGGTTGAGTAAATATTGGTGTTGTTGGCCAGGAACTGCCAGTGTAACGCCGGAAAATCTTAAAGCCGGTTTCGGCATTACCTGAAGGGTCGGTCCAGGTAAGATTGGCTGTCATACCGCTGGTTGTAATTGTGAGATAGGGCGCGGTTAAACTGCCGCCTCCACCACCATCCGAACTTGTCATAGTAAAAACAGCACTGGCATTAACTGTAGGACAACCAACAGTAAAGCAAGCGCGCAAAGTATGGATACCGACTAATAAATTACCTGTTCCGAAACTACCACTATATGAACTCTGGCCTGTTCCAAATGTTCCATTAGTATAAGGCCACACACTGTTATCTGGTTTTACAAGCTCAATTGCATAAGATGTAGCTACACCAGAATAACAAGACCAAGTCCAACTTAAGTCCTCTCCTATAGTATAGGAAGTTTTATTAGTAGTGAGTGTTAAACCAGTGCAAGTATTGCCACTACCACCGCCGACAGTTACAGCACTTGTTGTATAAGCATATTGACCATTCCAAGCGCCAGAACAGCCATAACCAGATTGGCAAGCCTCTACCCGATATTGATATGTCCCATTACTAGGACTATCAGAACAACTAGTACTATTTGACCCTTCGGTTGAGCAAACTCCTGTCCAGCTCGCAGCAGTAGGATAAGTACTACGTTGAACATTATAATGCGTAGCGGTGGAGACTGTTCCCCAACTTAAATTTACAGCTGAACCTGAGACATTAGCATTTATATAACTGGGGGCCGAGGGTGTACTGCCACCAGTTGAGCCGGCTTGTACACTCATTAACCAGGCTGGCTCAGAACACATAGTTCCGGCACAAGCATAGAGCTTATAATTATAAATTGTGCCAGAGATTATATTACTGGAATCATTATGATAAGTACTGTTGGCCCCTGGATTAGCTACTACTGTCCATGACATTGATCCTTGAATCTCTCGTTCAATTTTATAACTATCCTCCCCAGCAACATCATTCCAATAAATACTAATATAACTAGAAGTCGCGGTATATGATACGCCACTAGGGGTTGGCGGTGCTGTTTGTTGAGCTGAAACAATGACGGGCAATAATAAAATAAAAATACCTAACCACAATAATTTATAATACGGTTTTGTTTGTGACATAGGCGAGTTGTTGAATTAATTAATTTTTTAATTACTATTTATTTGGTTTCAGCGTTATAGTATTCACCCGCTATTTCTCCCAATGTAACTTTGACGACCTGCTCCTTACCGGCCCGTTCAATAGTTAACTCAATGACGTCGCCTGGCCGATAGCGCTGTAATACCAAGGAAAGGCTTGAATAACTAAATTTCTCTCCAGCTACACTCAAAATTTTATCACCTTCTTTTAAGCCAGCAGCCGCGGCTGGACTTTTGCTTACTACCGCCGCCCGCTTAGCATTGCTCACTAAAATTGCCCCAGACGAATTTATTGGCTCGGTAGTTACCAGCCAGTCAGTTTGGATATAAGTTGCCCCAAATAGTGGACGGCGAACTTTTTGTTCAGAAAAAAGCGTGTCCATTGCTGGTAATAAATTAATTAATGGCACTAAGCCGCGTAAGGAGCCCCCATAATCTGCTACTAATCCCACAACTTTGCCTTCCATATTAATGACTGGCGCGCCTTTACTGCCTGCCGGCAAAGCCTGATCTAAAATAAAACGATCAGGCAAAGTTTCGCTTGAGGTGGGTAATTCTGCACGAGTCGCTAGGGGTGTTCTAGTGGCCACATTAGCTAAATAACGCAAATACCAACTACGCGCCGAGCCTTGAGTTTCTCCAGTAAGGGCTAATACTGGCGAATTAACTAAAATATCTTCTTGGCTGGCAAATGGGATAGCCGTTAAATTTCGCACCTCAATTTTTAAATAAGCCAGGGGCGCGACCGGATCTAAAGCCACCGCTGTGGCTTGATAAACCCGACCATCAGCCGGCACAACCACATAATTGCCTTTAGTATTACTAACTACTGCCTGAGTAGTCACCAACCAGCCATCGCTAGAAAGAACAAAAGCTTGGCCTAAGGCCTCACTACTTAAATAGCTTTGTTCGGCTAGTGACGCGCCAGCCTTAATTGACCTGGCGGCAAAAACAGTAGCCGAAGATCCGATTAGTTGCTTAGTAAAATCATCAGCTAGTTCTGGCTGAGCGACAACCGTGTGAGAATTTTGTTCAGCAAATTGTAAAGAAAATTGCGGTATAAACCAAAGATAAATAACCAAGCTAGAGGTTATACTAAAAACGGATATTAGAATCAATAGAACAATAAAATCTAACCAGCGGTGCGACTTTTTAGGCGGCTTGGGCTCATGGCCAAAGGTGCGTTCATTACGTTCGCGGTAAAGCGCGCGGATTTCTTTTTCGTATTCAGTAGCGGGCGGGGATGGAATCATATATTTAAAACCAACGGGCGCTTAATAATACTAAAAATAAAGCGGCCAAAGCCAAGGATAACTCGCGACTAAAAAAACGACGGTTAACAAACCCTTGAGCTTCCTGCCTTAAGACTAAAGCTAATAAAGCAAATAAAGCTGCTAACGTAAAACCGACGACATAAAAACTAGTCGGCCACCAAGTAACTAAAACAAACATCTGTAACATAATTATAAGGCCACTAAACCAGTAAGGCCAATGTTTGATAAGCGACCAACCGCTGGCATAAACGAAGCAAATAATTAAAGCGGCTATCGGCAAATAAAAAGCCAAAATCAACTGCCAAAGCGGTGTGCTAAGAAAAACTAGAAAACTTTGGGCGGAAGAGCCAAAGGCAAAACAACTAATAAAGCCTAATACTAAGGTGGGGGTGGAACCAGCGCCAGCTTCGCCCAAAAATAAAGTCAGGCGTAATCGCTGCCATTCCCGCAAATACCACCAGGTGAAAAACGCGGTTAATCCCAAAATTACCAGGCGGTACCAAAAATTTTCTAGAAACAACCACAAAAAAAAGGTGCTGGCCCAGTAACACAGTAAAACTAGGCTAGCAGCTAACCAAGAAAGCAGTCTGCCCCAACCAGACCATTGCAACCAAAGCACGACTATGAATATTACCGCTTCAATTAAAATGGCGTAACGCAATAAAAATGGATTATACCAATCAAGCCCTAAAGGAATTAATATGGCCCCAGCTACCAACCAGCGCCACCACCAGCGGCTACGTCCACCGCTAATTACCTTCCAATTAATAAATCTCTTTCCTAAAAAACCGACAATATCTTTTTGGGACGATTTCAAAAAGCTCATAATTATTTCACCATTGATGTTCAGCTAATAATGTACGCAATTCTGTCTGCAGCTTAGCTAATGAACTGGCTGACTTGGCTGGTGTTTGGACCAATAGATCTTCCAGTTGATTCAATTTAAGCACGAGGGTAAGATGAAATTCTTTAGCTTCAGCTGGTACAGTTAAATTTAAAAGCTGCAGTCTTAAGTTTGATAGTTCGGCCTGATCAGCGGCAGTTAATTGACGCTCCACTACTGAATTCAATGATTGTTGAATCGGTACTAATTTCGCTACATATTCTTCTCTGATATTCGGCATAGTTACTAACGGCCGCGCCGACCCTTCCAACCAAACAGTCAGCGACACTAAAATCAAACTAATCGTTACTCCCAAAACGCTACCGAGTAAAAAAATTCGTGTCCAAAGTGTGGTCATGATTTTTCCTAAGACTGCTTGGTGGTGCAATCCGGGCAAGAACACCAAGGTAAATGATTGTTACCCCGTTTTTTAGCTAATAAAGAAACTCCCAAAGCAATCAATAAAATTGGCCAGGTTACCTCCCAAACTCCGGCCGTAATAAACCCTAAATTCTTTAACAAGGCGATTAGCCCAATGACAACCAAGATTGTTCCCCAAAACATAGGCAAAATAGGTTAAAAATTAATAGGTTCTATTATAAAGTATAGCTTATAATTGGCTTTTTTATAAGCCAGCGGCCAAACTTTCAACCCCAACTTCCTGCCAATCATTTTGTGCTTCATTCCAGCGGTAGGCATGCAGGGTTAGGGTCTGTTCATTGTCGTCATATTTATACTGCACCGTGGCGGCGGAATGCATCCGATGAGAATACAAGGTTTTTTTCTCCAGCACCCTAGGCCTAACCCACAACTCCAACCGCATCCGCCCAAGAGCTGATTGCAGTTCAATATATTCACGGTGACCCACCCCATCTGGCAAGGGCTCTTGACCAGACTCAACTTGGGGAGACTGTTTTTTAACTCTCTCTATTATTTCCTGCCAACGTTCATGGGTCATAAAATTTAAACTTTAAAAATCAAAATCTTATATTTTACTTTGGTAATTTTTATTATCAAGATATTTTCTCCCCTTCAAACTAGGCGGCAAATAATCTTGTTCCACTGGTTCATCATAATCAGGATTATATTTATAGCCTTGGCCATAACCAACTTCTTTCATCAAGTCTGTGGGCGCATTCCGTAAATGAAGCGGCACGCCCTCATTAATCGTGGCTTTAACATCTTGCTGCACTGCCTGATACGCTTTATATAAAGAATTTGATTTTGGGGCATTCGCTAAATAAACTACTGTTTGGGCTAAAATTACATTGCACTCCGGCATGCCAATATTGTGCGCGGCTTGAAAGCCGGCGGTGGCTTGAACTAAAGCTTGCGGATCAGCTAAACCAATATCTTCTGAAGCAAAGCGAATAAGACGCCTGGCTATATACAATGGATCTTCCCCTGCCTCCAACATCCGCCCCAGCCAATAAAGCGCTGCATCAGGATTGCTGCCGCGCATGGACTTGTGCAGTGCCGAAATTAAATTGAAATGTTCTTCGCCGCCCTTGTCATATACCAGATGGGTGCGCTGCAAACTTTGTTTGATCAATTCATCAGTGATCACTGATTGATTATCTTTTAACGAAGCTTTAACTGCCAGCTCCAATGTATTCAAAGCCACCCTGGCATCACCAGAAGCCATAATCGCCAAGTGCTTAATAGCTTGAGTTGCACCCTCAACTTTAATCTTGCCAAAACCATATTCTTTATCTTTTAAGGCTCGCTGTAAAATACTTTCTATATCCTCAGGGGCAAGGGCTTTAATGATTATAACGCGGCAGCGAGAAAGTAAGGCGGAAATCACTTCAAAAGACGGATTTTCCGTGGTAGCGCCAATCAAAGTAACCGTGCCGTTTTCTACGTGAGGCAACAGCGCGTCCTGCTGGGCCTTGTTCCAACGATGTATTTCATCAATAAATAAAATGGTGCGTGTTTGATGTAATTTACGCCTATCTGATGCCCGGGCAACCACCTGCCGGAGATCAGCTAAACCACTAGCCACTGCTGGCAGTTGGATAAAATCTGACCGTGTCAGTTTGGCAATTAATCGGGCGAGGGTAGTTTTGCCGCTGCCGGGCGGACCCCAAAAAATTAAAGACGGCACTTGGTCTTGTTCAATCAACTGGCGTAAAGGAGTGCCTGAGCCAATAACTTCTTTTTGTCCGACAAAATCCTGCCAAACTGTTGGGCGTAAACGATCAGCCAACGGCGCCTCAGCCCGTAACTGCTCAGCTAAGGCCGCATCAAATAAATCAGTATCAGGTACTTTGGGGCGGGGCATATAAGCTTATTTTACCATCAACCCCTAGCCTTGCCGAATTAATTATGAACCGAAACGACGCTGTCTGTCATTAAACCAACTAAGTGCCTGGTCTAAGTCAGTTTCAGTAAAATCAGGAAACAACTGCGGCGTAAAATATAATTCAGAATATGCTGATTCCCACAGCAAAAAATTTGATAGTCGCTGCTCGCCTGAGGTGCGGATTATTAAATCGGCCGGCGGTAATTCAGCCGTAGTTAAGGCCGCTTTCAATTGATCAAGGGTAAGACCTGACAAATCACTGCCCGACTTAGCCAACTGTTGTACTGCCTCCACAATTTCTTGCTGCCCGCCGTAATTAATACAAGCTACCACTGTACCCTTATTGCCGGCGACGGTAGCTTGTTCAGCCTTAATCATTAATTCCTGCAAACTGGTTGACAAACCAGCTCTTAAACCAGCAAAGCGTAAACGTATTGAGTCACGAACAAACTCAGCTGTATCTTTTTTTAAGCCCTGTTCCAGCAATGCCATTAAATAAGAAACTTCCGATTGGCTTCTTTTCCAATTTTCCCGTGAGAACAAATAAAAACTAGCATAAGCTACGCCCCTGGCAAAAAGCCAACGAGCCAACTCCTTAACCCGAACATAACCAGCCCGATGCCCTTCTAAGGTAGGCAACCCCCTAGCTTTGGCCCAGCGGCGATTGCCGTCAACTATCACCCCAACATGTTTTATGTCCGACATATAAACTTATCTTAGCACAAATAAAATAAAAACTCGGCTGAAGATAGCCAAATATAGCTTATCCTCAATAAATAAACAGTGACAAATACGAAACTAGCTACTATAATCAGCCTGATAAATCAAACTAACATCTAAGGAGAAAAAATTGAATAAAGACGAATTAAATAAAGAAGCGGTTAAAACTACTCTGGCTAGCATAAAAATTGCCTGGCAAACCGACCCGAAACTTTGGCGAAGTCTTGTCCTAAATAAAAAATTTTGGGAAGAAGTCAGCCATCTATTGGAAGCAATCGCTGATTGGGGTGAGCAGGATGATGCTTTATTAGCAAAAGTTGTTGCCCGTTTTAAAAGCGAGACAGCTAATTTACCGCTAGATATCCAGGTTAAGAAACTGGCTGATCTCTTACTTGGTGGCTGGAAAAATACCAAAATGCAGGCTAGCCTGCGGCAAGAGTTAAAAGAGTTAACAGACAGAATAAATAAAAAAAGTGCCAAGAGTTAATAAGCTTCTGGCACTTTTTATTTCTAAAAAGCTTCAGCTAACAACCACCAACCCAAGGGTAAGATGCATAAAATTGCAGCTCCTAAAGACAACTTAGCTATCAGGCGGCCATTATCGCCTGGCTCGGATCGGGCTAACATTACTAAAGAAAAAATGATGGCTAAAACCGGCAAAGCTGCATTCAGGATTACGATAATAAGAAATGGAATACCAGTAACAATCTTAAGCAATAACATTTTTGCACCGGTGGTATAAAGTAAAGCCGCCAGCCAAAAAATGCTTGGGAATAAAACCATTATACCCGCAACCCAGGCTAAATAATTTTTACGCCAATCACTCACCTGACTAATTAAAGGTGCAGTTTCAACTTCAGGTACGAATATATCCTCTTGAGGTAGTGGATTTTCTACTGGAGTGATTTTTGCTGGCGGCGCTGGTTTAGCAAAAATATCCTCCGCTGACAGCGGCTGGGGTGGTGTCGGGGGTGCCACCACACCCCTAACTGCTGGATTCATATNNNGCGCTTAATTCTTTATTGGTATCTACACCTTCAAACATATTTTATGGAGAATAACGTACAAAATATATGATCCCGCCGGCATCATCCGAAACCAGCAAGCCACCCTGATAGTTTACCACCCCTACCGGCCGACCGCGTACGGTAGTGCCACTAAGCCAGCCAGTTATAAAATCGCTGACCTTTTTTGTTTGCCAATCAATCCGGAAAACTTTGTAACCGTCCGGCGGCTGCCGATTCCATGAACCATGCGCCGCTACAAACAAATCTCCTTGATAATCAGGAGGAAACTCTTCACCCTGGTAAAAGGCTAGACCTAAGGGCGCGTTATGCGCTGGTAATTCTACAGCCGGTGCTATAGTATCAGCACAGGGGTCGCGAATATAAACATTTTTATCAAAATTTGTATCATGTAACTGCTGGCCATAACAAATCGGCCAGCCATAATTACCACCGGCAACTAATTTATTAATTTCTTCTGGTGGTAAAGTATTACCCAACTGATCACGGCCATTGTCAGTGCCGTATATAGCCCCTTGGTGCTCAACAAAATCAACCGTGTTGCGCAAACCACTGGCAAAAACCGTGCAATTCTTGCCATTCAAGTCACAACGGGTGATGGCGGCGCGTTGCTTATCAGTTTCATTACAAACATTGCAACTGGAACCAACGGCGATATATAGCTGCCTATTTATTATTTTAACTGTCCTGGTCCAGTGTCCGCCAGTGGGTAAGCTGACCAACTTTTCAACTGTTTCCGCTTCGGCTTTTAAATCATTATCGCGATCTTGCACCCGCAAGATTTGGTCCTCGGCTGCAATATAATACCAACCATCATACTGAACTATATTATGCGGCCGCTTTAATCCGCTAAAAAATTCCTGCTGCCAATCAGCTCGCCCGTCGCCATTAGTATCTTTGAGCACCAAAATTTTACCCTGACCCGGCACCGCCACATATACCGCCTCACCCACTACTGTCATTAACCTAGGGCCAACACCTGGGCCGGGCTTTGATAAAAGCGACGGTGCCAACTTGCTGGCAAAAATTTGGATAACAAAACCATCAGGCAAATTAAGAAAAGAAAGTTCTGAATCTGTTTGTGGTTTAACTGACGGCTCTGTAATCTCATCTGGAGGTGATTGATCATAATCATTCACCTCCGACTGTATTTCCGGCGAGGTCGGCGCCAGTACCGGACGCACTGTTAAATACTGATAACTAAAAAATAAAATGCTAGCCGCTACCACGGTAATAAATATTAATAATACTTTAATAATTCCCTGGCCTGATACTTGATAATGATTATGGTTATTGTTGGCCCGAGCCCGCACCTGCATACTGACTATCATTGAACCCCGCAAAATAATAACCCAGATACTAATGAACGACATAACTAAACTAGACGGCGGTAAGGTCTGGTGGGTCTCTAGCCAAGTAAACCAGAGATCACTCTCCATTATGTACGCTCTTATAGCCAGTAAGATCATGGCTAAATAGCCAAATCTCAGACCTTGGCGCCAGTGTTTGGTACCTAGAGCCTGATTAATAACCTTGACATTAGATATAACTATCATGCCAAGGTAAATGGTCATGGCCACTAAACCTAAAATCACCTCGGTTTCACTTAATCTAGAAACCAAACCCCAACCGTATTTATCCGGATAAATAACAACTAGCGTTAGGGCGTGAGCCAGGGCATAAAAAAATCCGACTACCCCTAAGTACTTGCGGTAACCAAGTTTGTTATCTAGAAAATTAAAATAATAACTAAAGCCAGAAAGGGCAAAAGAAATGGCTATTAAAACCGCGCCGGTTATAGCCAAGGCTTCGGCTAAAACTATTAAATTAATTGATTTATAAAAAACCAATTCATACAGCCAACCTAAGGCGAAAACAATAAATGAAACCCACCAAGAATTCAGCCAAAGTTTATGCTTTAGCTCATGGGCTGGGCTATCATTATTTGCTAATTGATCCATTGGTTAATTATATCATTTTATTATCCTATTTTAAAAAATCTAACCCGTTATAGGTTAGTTTAGTCTGGTCGGGGTGGAGGGAATTCCCTGGCGGGCCTGGGCTGGCTGGCGCTAACTAGCGCATCAGCCAACCCTTCAATTCCCTACGCGAGTGAAGCAGTTCACTCGCTCAAATTTTTCTTACAAAAAATTATTCCTTGATGGAATAATTAATTTATTTGGTCGGGGTGGAGGGAATTGAACCCTCTGTCTCACGGACCCGAACCGTGCATGTTACCGGTACACCACACCCCGCTATCCTATTATATATCGTGCCCAGTGTAACTTAATTTAACTTATCTGGCAATATATCTGGATTACTATTTAAATAATTCTTTGCCAACCTGCCAGTAGCCTGGTTCGCCTAATTTATCTTTGGCGTAATACCACCACTCCACTCCCCACAGCATTGCTTCAGTAAAGCCTGTTTTTTTAAAAACATTAATATTTTCCTTAAACATTTCTAGGCTCAAAGAATTTTGAGCCTCAGCCAATGGCAGTGAGGCTAGACCCTGCGGCGCCCATGGTTCCAATTGCAATTCACTTACTATTATATTATTCACCCAGGGTGAAACTAAAGCCGCCTTCAGTCTGTAATAATAAGCTGGCCAGGGATATGTATAATAGCCTATTACCGGATTCCAGGTAACGCGATAAAAAGTTGTACCCAGGTCATCGGCTAAGTGCGCTACTTCCCACCAAGAAGACAATTCGCCTGAGTCAGTTAATAGTATAGGGCGAGAACTATCTAATCTTTGCAATAAATTGATTTCGGCCATTAACCTGTGTTTATTGGGTTGTAAACAAGCGCCATAAGCAAACAACGGCTCATTTTCCAGCTGCCAGCGTATGATAGCTGATTCAGAGCGATAATGTTCAACGACCGCGGCCACCATTTTAAATTGACGAACAGTGATTTCATCAAATCTTAAATCTTCAATCCAGGCTGGATCATGACATTCTGGCCAGCGCGGTAATTTACGACCAACCGCCAATGTAATAGTGGCACCCGAATCCTTAACCATAGCCACAAATTTATCCAGCTCAGAAAAATCATAAACTCCTGAGGTAGCTTCAATTTCATTCCAATTAGCCTGCAGCCTAAAGTGAACTGGCTGATAATCAGCTATTATTCTCTGCAATAATTCATCTGGCTCAAAGCCTAAATAACGAGCATGAGCGGCGGAAAAGGTAACGGTAAATTGTGGCGAATCAGTAAAAGTTAACTTGCGTTCACCTACCAGGCCAATAATCACCACTAAAATTATGGGTACTACTACTAACCAAAATAAGTAACGCATAATTTTAACCCCAACTTAGCCACCATAGCCCGCCAGCTATGAGAATGATGCCGCAAGCTTTTCGTATTAGCGCGCTCTTAGAAAATTCTTCGCGTAGTAATTGCGGCCATTTATAAGAAACTAACAAAGCTAAAATTAAAATAAAAACATACTGCATACCCTGTAGGGCTTCAACCAAGGTCACGCTGGCTAGTGACACGGCATAACTATTTAGAACCCCCGCAATCGCGCCTGAGGCCTGACCGCCAATAAAACTAAATTTGAGTCCATTGGAAGTTTTGCCAACCATATGCCCAAATGACGCCCAAGTACCTGGAATCAAAAGCAAAAGCAAACCGGTTAAGAAGGCGCCAAAACGTGAAACAATTAATCCAGTAACAAAAGTTGCCTCAGAGAAAGTAAGTTTAAGTAAAACAAACGCTAAGCCAAATACTAAACTTGATAAAGTGGCTAAGACGATTGATCTTCGGTTTAAACCACCTGGACCGCCAACCATTAAAAATCCACCCATTACTAATACTAAGAAAGCGGCCAAATGCCAAGGCATTAATCGTTCACCAATTAGAATAAAAGACCCAGTAAAAACAAATATCGGGTTTAGGCTACCGATAAAAGCTGGGATCCGCGAGGCTTCGCCGGTTTTTAAAACCGTGAACATTATATAAAGGGCAATTGTAAAACAAGCCCCGGATATAAGGCCGTAAACCCAGCCCCAAAGCGTAGGATTCTGCCAACCAAAAGGTATCAGCAATAAAGCCAACAAACCAAGACAAGAGATAGCAAAAGTATAAACCGCCGGATTATCCATCCGTTTTTGCCCGAGCAAAGACTTATCTACCACCGCAACTATGGAGTTAAAAAAATAACCGATTGTAGCCCAGCCGATCCAACTCATACCCGGTATATTAACTTCGCCTGTCCATCCCGGCGCGAATTCGGGAGAACAAGATTTAGTTTGTGATAAATATCTGAATCAGACATAAATTTTATATAATAATGGAAATGGCAAGCGCTAGCGAAGTTGTTGTACCGGGCATATATTTACCTTATTAGTGTACACCCCTGCCATTTTTTCTAGAAATACATATTTCTAAATCTTGTCGGAACAAATTTCAGCATAAACTCGGGCTGACTCCCGGGGTGTGCGGACAAATGTTTTCCTATCTACCTCAATCAAGCCAAATTTTGGCTGGTAGCCTTTATCCCATTCAAAATTATCAAGCAATGACCAATAAAAATAACCCTTGACTTCGGCACCTTGTTTCTGGGCTTGTTTAACAGCCGCCACAGAACGGGTTATAAAACTGGCACGCTGGGCTTCAGATTGGGCGTCAATACCATTTTCAGTTACATAAAGCGGTAAGTGGTAGCGCTGCCAAATAGTTAGCAAAACCTCACCTAAACCAGACGGATAAACTTCCCAGCCTAAACTAGAAATTTCCTTATTTAATTTTTTAGGATCAGCAAAGGCCACAAAACCACGCGACCAATTAAAGCTAAAAAGGACACGCTGATGAAAATAATAATTAACTCCAATAAAATCATGACTGCCGGTGGTTAATTTCATTAGCCATTTATTCCAAAAATTATCAGCCCTGATAGTCGCCCACTCATCCAGAATAAACCAGCGTCTATATGGCTCTAAGGAAAAAAAATTGTGTGCCAGACCCACCCTTGCCTGCGGTAATGCTTCATGAATAATCTTGTAAGCTTCCTGATGAGCCTGGGCTAAATTATTAACAACCTTAATCATACGCCGATATGATTTAATTTGTGGCGGCCAATGGCCATATAAATACCCCTCTGTTGCCAAAACCAGAGGCTCATTAATAGTAACCCACAAATCTATATCTGAACCGAACTCTTTAACAACCAATTGCACATAACGTTTAAAATACTCAATCGCCTGATTATTTTCCCAGCCCCCCTGATTAGCTAGCCATTGAGGCAGAGTAAAATGATGCAAAGTCAAGCAGATTTTTAAATTTAAACTTTTTAAGGTTTTTATTACTTGGCGATAATGCTCAATCTCTGATTGAGAAATTTGACCTGGGGCTGTTTCTATCCTAGCCCACTCCATTGAAAAACGATGGGCATTTTGTCCTAACTGCTTGGCGAGAGTAAAATCTTCAGCAAATTTTTCATAATGTCTAACTGCCTGGCCACATTGTTCCAAACCACGCTGCTTTTCCCAAAAATGCCAATCGCTCCAAATATTTCCGCCTTCAACTTGATAAGCTGAGGTTGCACTACCCCATAAAAAACCAACGCCATTACTTTTAACCATAATGCTATCTAAATACCATTAGTTCTCTTCAACTAAAACCACCTCAAGCCCACTTCTGTGGCTAAAAATAAAGCGTATAAGCCAATCAAAACCCAGCCTTCCCGAGGCGTTAAACGCCGGCCAGTGTAAGATAAAATTATAAAAGCAAGTAGTAATATAATTAAAACTGCTACAAATAAGTAATAAGAAGGGCCGATTAGTAAAACCATTGGCTTAATAAAAGCCAGTAAGCCAACGACCAAAGAATTGGCAAACGCACTGCCAACCAAATTACCAAATGATAAATCTCTGGCACCGCTACGCCAGGAACGAAATGCTAGTGTTAATTCTGGTAAGTTTGTACCAAGGGAAAAGAATATAAGACCAGCTAAGAAAGGACGAATATCTAAACTTTCCAAAAAAGGCAGAGTGAAATCAAGAATAAACCTAGCCAATACCACTATACCAATTAATCCGAGCATGGCTAACCAAAATGCTTTTAGATTAGAAGTACCACCTTCTATTTTAATTGAAGGATGGGGCAAGGAATTAGACTGAATAAAATAAAATACGCTTAAACCATAAGTCAGAACCAGTATTAATCCATCGAATGAAGATAGGGTGCCATCAAACATCAACCACAAAGGCAAGCTTATATAAGCTGCTATTAAGATTAATTCCCGGTGTTTAAAACTTATATCCACATCAATACCACGATCCACGATCACACTTAAACCGACTATTAGCCCCAACAACACCACCACTCCGCCCATTAAGTTACCAAATGAAAGTTGTCCAACATTTTGCAATGAAGCCTGTATCCCCACAGTAAATTCCGGCATAGAAGTTAGCACTCCTAATATTAAGCCCAACCAAAAATGCTTTATGCCTAAATTAGCACCTAGGGTTTTAATATTAGTTATAACCACATCGGCCGATTTGCCAATCAGATAAAAAAATACTACAAACAGTGCGATATTTGAAATAATTGACATATTTTTAGTATAACACAACCCTCCGACTAAAAATCGGAGGGTCAAAATGCCAGTTGCGAGCAGTGGGCGACTACCCGACCGGTGTGCTATTTAGAGGATTGCGTCCTTGGCAGCCTTGGCAACGCGGAACTTGACCACGGTCTTAGCCGGGATCTTGATCGCTTCGCCAGTGGCAGGGTTGCGGCCCATGCGGGCAGCCCGCTGCTTCTTGATGAGCTTACCAAGGCCATGGATAGTGAATTCGCCTGATTTCTTGGCCTCACTGTAGGCCAGAGAAACTAGCTCTTCTACCATCATTGCCACATCCTTGCGGCTGTGGTTGGTCTTATCCGCCAGGGCGGACAGAACCTGAGACTTACTCATACCTTTGGCCATATAGGCTCCTCTCTGGGTTAAGAAATTAGCACCAGCTAGTATAGCAAACCCTTGTAAAATGGGGAAATCCACAACTACCACTCAACCCAGATTTGGTCAATCGGCCATTTGACAAGGCAATAGAAATAGAGGTAAAAAGCAGGTGGTAAAAACGTAAATTAACAATTATTATAAACAATATAGGAGGCCAAAAAATGGCTCAGATTACAACAGAACCTGCGATTTGGTCCTCCTTGGACTGGTCACAGCTCTATGATAATGACCCAATGCGCAATATGCAGCGCAGGCAAATTGCTCTTGAAGTTCTCAATCAAATAAAACAAGGGCAGCATGTTGCCCTAGATGCTAAAACAGGTGCTGGCAAAGCTATTATCATGATTCTCGCTCATCTTGGTTTAGAGTGGAACACCTTATTCGTAGTCCCAACAGTAGAGCTCGCATACCAGCACCAAAAATTATTCCAGAAACTTACTGGGCACCATCGTGGCACCTTAGTAATGACCGGTAATAAATCGCCTCTTAAACGGACTATGCTCTGGCATGATGATAATCCCAAGTTGGTGTTTGCCACACCGCACGTAATCATGAATGACATAAATAAAAAAATATATCCTTTTGGATATTTTCCGCTTCTCGTGATTGATGAATTCCACCATGCCCATTATCATTATCCATTCGTGCCGCTAGCAGAACGAGCAAACCGAGGTGGGGCTATTATATGCTCACTTTCAGCTACGGCTGACGATTTGTTTGCACTTAAAAATTGTTTCGTTACAAAAATCGTCAAGGCAGATATAAAAATGCCTAAAAAAATATCTTGCACAACCGTGGTGCAACCAACGAAATCTCTCTCCCAAGCAGATGATTATTGCCGAGATCTATTAACCATTACCGCCGAGGAGCTGGCTGATCTCCATCTGGTCTCAAAAACCACGCCTTGGCTTACGGAACATCAACTAATAAACGCTAATGAAGTGGCTGAACAATTACCGTACCCTAAGAACAAAGATGCTGTGTCAGCAATTGGTCGTTATCGATCATTAAGCCACATGCGCTACCTACTTAATTTGTGCTCATATCAAAACTACCTATGGTATGCCGATAATTTGTACAACAGAACCGAGAAATACACCGAATGGATCATAAACCACCAACGGTTCAATGAGCTTACAAACCTAGTACGACAATTTATTGCTAATGACGAGCCTCATCCCAAAGTGGCACAGTTTATCAAAACCGCTTGTTATCGAGTGGAACAGGGCGATAACTTTATTGCCTTTGTAAAAGAGAAAATAACTGGCCGATATTTGGCAGAACAACTTAGTAATCATGGTCTGAAGGTTGATGTAGCTTTTGGCGGAGCTGAGCGCAAGCATATTAAGGAAGTGCGACAACTTATGGAATCAGAATTAATAAATGGGATAATAGCCACATCGGTATTAGCCGAAGGGGTGTCGCTCCCTAGTGTAGATACAATTATCCATTATGATCGCCCACTGACAAAAGTAGAAAGGATACAGAAAGACGGCCGCGCCGGACGGGGCTATAAACCAGGGCTTATTATTCCACTTATGCTTAATTACCCATCAGAATGGGCTGGGGGAGAAAAAACCAGTCCAGCTGTTCCACAGCAACCACAACTACCGAAATCGAATACTGGTTGGCTTTTTCCACCAGAAGAAATGCTAAAAACAGAAAAAACTAATACTCCAAATCTCCCATTTACTGAAGAGGATGACAAAACATCATTTAAAGGAATACCGAGATTAATCTTAGATAACAAATAAGGAGGTTAAATGAAACAAAATAGATTTTTTGTAAACCCAAAGGATGAGTTGACCAACAGTGCAATTGCTCAATACTTTGAGCATACTAACCAATCAATGGATCTAGCCCAACAAATTATTGTGAATGGCAAAAAAATTAGTGTTATAGAAGTACCATCACAATTAATCAGCTCATTACTTAAAAGTAAGGGCACTCCCTATATATTCGAACTATATATTATGCCGCCATATGCCAGAAATGCCGGTAAATATAAATTACCCAAATACTTCAAAAAATCTCGCCAACAGGCGAAAAAAAACACCCCTCAAGTTAATACTTGAGGGGATTTTTATCTCATTTCCAAAAATATATCGTCGCAATCGTATTCATTTAAACCATCAGCCCCTGACCAGGTTGGGCCGAATGACAAGACCACCGGGACATCGGGTCCATCGGGAATGGTATTACAATTTTCATAAGGATGATAATCCGGGTCAAACCAATAGGCATTGCCCCAAGGATCTATTACTCTGTCAACATAAGGCCCGCCCCATTTATCAATATCTTCTTGAATCCATTCACAACCATCTCCTTGGTCACCTACAATCGGTGATGGAATTAAACCAGCCTGAGTCTCGCTTAAATCAACCTCAGGGTTAGCCACTTCCTCTGGCGGGCAACCATTTGGCCATTTGCTAGTATCTGATTCTAATAACGCTACCGCATTGCGCAGCGAGCGTAAATCAGCCTGAGACCGGGCTATGCGGGCCTGCCGCCGGGCATTATTCAAGGCAACTATAGCAATTGAGGATAAAATACCAATTATCGCAATGACTACCAACAATTCAATTAGAGTAAAGCCTCCAGTATTTCTTTTTTTAAACTTAATCATCACTATTTAAACAGCCTCTTAATAAACCTCTAAAAATAAGTCATCACAGTCGTAATCATTTACGCCATTTCTCCAGGTTCGGCCAAAAGAAACAACGGCAGAGACTATTGGCTTGGCTGGAATTTCAGAACATTTTTCATAAGGATGATAATATGGGTCAAACCAATAAGAATTTCCCCAAATATCAACTGCCCTATCCATATAAGGGCCATCCCAATTATTAATATCATTCTGCGTCCATTTGCAATCATTACCCTGATCACCAACATTAGGTTTTTTAACTATGCCGGACTGAGCAGTGTTTATAGCCACTTCAGGATTTGATACTTTTTCCGGTTCACAACCATTTGGCCACTTACCAGTATCATATAACAACAAAGAAATAGCACTCCGGGCTTGAGTTAAATCAACCCTAATTCTTATCTCTTGTGATTTCAGGCGTGATTGCTCAGTAGCTAATAATACAGTTGAAGCCAATGCACCAACTACCCCAATAACAATAAGGGCTTCGATTACGGTAAATCCTCTAATACTCTCCTTAATCATTAAGTTAGTGAAGAAATAAAATAACTTAGACAAAGCTTGAACAACGATAATTCAAAATATAAATTATTTCTAAAATTTAAAACTAGACACTACCTGCTCAAAAATAGCCTGGTCGTCCATGCTGGCGCCAGAGTTTAAAATTAAACGATATGACTTTTCCTTATAACCAAATTGATATTCCACCACTTTCTGCTTTTCGCCTGACTGGTTAACTCTCTCACCAGCAAAACGCTTGGCAGCTACCTGGCCAACAAAACTATCGCTCCTAACTAAACCAGACACCGGCTTAGCATATTGACTTAAATCAAGCTGGGAAACCTCAATAACAATTTTACCTAAATATTCACTGCCCAAACCTGGCAAAGGATTGGAATCGGTAATAAAGTAATCAACGACCATTGGATTCATATCTTTTATTTCATTGGCAATATAATGACGCCAGTACCAATTATCCGGCCGCAAAATAGAATAACCTTGAGCCTTATTAGTATAGGCAACAAATTTTACGCCTACTAAATCATCTCCTTCCCCTTGACCAGTAACAGATTCTTCAGCTCTAGGTAATGTTTTAGTTGGTGTAACAGGTGAAGGCGAGCATTTTGAGCCAACTAATATTAACGCGGCCGCTACAAAAGCTAATAAATATAAATTATTTTTCATAATTAATTCATATGAAGACGGCGCTTAACTTTGTTAACCACTTCAGCTAACTGCCAATCGGTCTTAATCAGATAATCAAATACCCCATGCTCTAACGAGCTAACCACCGCATCAGAATCTGCTAGGTTGGTTAAAATAATAACTGGAATATCTTTATTGGCTGGTTCCTGACGCATTTTTTTTAGCATGCTCATACCATCTAGCCGCGGCATGATAATATCAAGCAAAATCACGTCGGGCTTATCCTTGGTTATCGCAGTCAAGCCTTCTTCGCCATCCCGCGCGGTTGTTACCCTAAACCCTTCATTGGAAAATTTATCTGCTAATATTTTTAACAAGTCAGGTTCATCTTCAACTATTAATATTTTTTTCTCAATGTTAGCCATATTTTTATTAAGTGAATAATAAGTGTTAAATATAGTTATAATCTACTTTTAGCATACGAGCTATGGCCGGCTTACGTCAAACGCTTTGTCCCCTCCTTTTTGGGCATGCCAGCGAGCGGCAGGGTTAAATAAAAAGTAGTTCCTTTATTTTCTACAGAGTCAAACCAAACCTCACCCCCTAAATTATCTAACAGTGTTTTTACAACATAAAGGCCCAAACCATTACCATCAGGATCAGTTTTTATGGCATTATCAGCCCGGAAAAATTTAGTAAATATCCTATTTTGCTGCAACCGCGGAATACCACAGCCGGTATCTTTAAAGATAAAAACCACGCTGTCTTGTTTTATTTTCTTACCACCCAGGCTGTCGCCTAATTTCTTAGTTGAAATTTCAAAATAAACTTCGCCGTCAGCGGGAGTATACTTAACCGCATTTTCCAGCAAAGTCCCCAAAATAGTCCAGGTTAATTTTGGATCAGCCTCAATGATCGGAATTTTTCCAAAATTAGTAGTAAAATATATTTTCTTATCTTTTATTTTAGGCTGTAACCCCTCAACTACCGTTTTTGCAACTTCAATAATGTTAGTTGGTTCTGGCGTCACCATAAAAGTACCAAGCTCAATACGAGACACATTTAATAGAGCATTTACCAAATGAATCATGCGTTGGTTGCTATGATAAATAACATCCAAATATTTTTTTTGCTGATCACTTAAACTGCTTTTGGTATCAGATAATAACGCTTCGCCATACCAATTAACTGCCGCTAGCGGACCCCGCAACTGATGGGAAGCTAAAGAAACGAATTCCGTTTTTGCCCGATCAATTTGTTTTTCTTTGGTGATATCATGCAAAACCTCAATTGCACCAATAACAGCACCTTCATAAATAATGGGTGTCGCGGTGATGGTAACTGGCAATTTTGCAGTATCCTTACGTACTAAATAATGTGAAGCTACTACTCTTTGTCCACTGCTAAAAGCCCGATGCAGTGATCTTTCCTGGTCAGGAATCGGCTGCCCTTTATCATTTTCCACTCGTAAAACCTCTGCCGTAGTATGCCCCACTACTTCTTCTGGTTCTAAGCCAGTCATATCCTCAAACGCCCTGTTCACCCTGATTATTTTGCCTTGGGGATCTGTTGCAATAATACCATCACCAATACTGGCAATTAAGGCCTCATCCTTGGTTTTTTCCTCGGCTAACCTGGCATTATAAAGTTTTAAGTTCTGCTCAGCTTGTTTGCGATCAGTTATGCCGCGATAGTTAACCACTATTGCCTGCACGCTGGGCTCGTCTAACAAGTTGGTGGCAGTGCATTCCAACCAAATAATTTTGCCATCCTTTTTATTAGCTTGCGTTTCTATATTAATGGTTTTGCCCTTAGTATTCACTAATTCAGTTAACAATATTCTCACGCGCTCACGGTCATCCTTATTAACAACAGTAACCCATTCTTTATTAATTAAATCAACCGGCGAGAAACCAAGAACTTGCTTAGTGGAGGGGCTGGCGTAATAAACCTCGGCTTTATTGTTAAGTAGGGCGATACCTTCAAAACTATGCTCAATCAAATCACGAAAACGCTGCTCGCTTAAACGAGATTTAGAAATCATCGCCGCCAGCATAACTGTAATTAACGCTGTTACGCTAACAAATGCTTGCAGTTCTAAAATAGAAGAACTGACATTGACACCCACGAACGGCCCCACACCTTGAACAGTATTCCAAATAGCTACCACTGACATTACTAAGATAGTTGAACCCGCCCCCAACTGCTTAAAACGAAATGCTCCCCAAATCAAAAATGGAATTACTAAGAATTCCAATGAATAATTACGAGCGACCGGCGCCAACACTCCACCAAAAACCACATAAGCAACTAGCAACAAACCTAATAAGAGCAATAAAAATTCTAAAGCCTCTCTTCTGTTCAAATGCAAACGCCGGCTGTCACTCCAGGCGATCAATAGCGGGGATAAAATCAATACTCCTAAGGCATCTCTAAACCACCAAGTTAAGGCCAAATAATTAAACTCAGACCAAGAAAAATTTCCAGTAAAAGAAAACACCAGTACAGCAAAGGTTGCGATCATGCCAGTACTTAATAAAATTCCAAATAATACAAATTTTGAAGCATCAGTTGGTAAATCTAAAGCATAACGACCACAAAATAAGCTCCAACTAAAAGTCCTGTGGTATAAACAGCGGCTAACCCCAACGAACTCAATGGTGAAACTATTATAAATTGCCATAAAACTGACGGAATCTGACTAATTTTGTTGGCTGAAATTTCATCAAACAATATTATGGCTTTATCTGATGCCACTAAACTAATGAGCAGGGAACCCAAAAAAATACCTGGCCAGGTTCGGTAACCCAAGACAATCAAGGCGGCTAAGCCAACTCCGGCTGGTAGCCAAACCGGAATACTATCCGGCCTAATTACGCCAAATTCAAGTCCTATTAACCCAGTGACAAAATAAACCAAAGTTAAACCAATAACTGCAAATAACCAAGCTACAAAGGTCCAGGCCGCTGGTTCTAATGATTTGGGCTTACCTAACATACATTATTACTGTATCACAAAACACCGCCCTTGGGAGCGGTGTTTTGCTATAACAGATTATTTTACAAATTTTAATAATTTAACCCAACCATTCTTATTTTTAAACTTAATAGAAAATAATACCATTACGGCCCAAACAAATACTGTTGCTAAAGTCATGGGCAAGCCTACTGTTAATAATTCTGCGGAAATCTTATCAATGCCAGCGGTAAAAAAGGGCGGCATAAAAATTATTTCTCCGCTTAAAACATGGTCAACTATTAGCATCACCACTCCGCCCCACAGCATTATATTAAGCCAATCTAATCTTAATTCCGCTGGAAATTTCTGTCTGAGGGTGGTGGTTACAATCGTGGTCGCTGCTGGAACTAATAAACATGCCATAAATTTATTGTGTTAATTATTATATGTTATTAATTATAACAGGTAATTCAATGATGCGCTGTTTTAAAAAAATCTACGAATACGTAAGCTGTTACTAACCACTGATACGCTGGAAAAAGCCATGGCCGCAGCGGCAATCATCGGACTAAGCAGACCCAAAGCTGCTAGTGGAATAGCTGCCACATTATAGGCAAAAGCCCAAAATAAATTCTGCTGAATTGTCCGAAAAGTTTTTTTTGATAACCTAATCGCTTCTACGGCCTTGAACGGATTGCCTTGGACTAATACAATATTCCCAGCTTCCATAGCCACATCAGTACCGCTGCCCATAGCTATACCCAAATCTGCCTGGGCTAAGGCTGGCGCATCATTTATGCCATCACCAATAAAAGCAATTATTTTCCCTTGAGCCTGTAGTGCAGCAACTTTGGCAACTTTATCTTGCGGTAAAACTTCAGCCACAACTTGATTAATACCTAGCTCCCTCGCTACTGCTTCAGCCGTACGCTTGCTATCACCTGACAACATCACGCTTACTATGCCAAGTTTATTAAGCTCAGCTACAGCTTGCTTCGCCTGAGGTTTTACAATGTCAGCCACGGAAATAATTCCAGCAGGCTGATTATCAATACTTACAGCAAAGGCGGTTTCGCCCATTTCCTGCCTGCTCTCAATTTCAGTATTAAGAGCACCGATTTCAATTCCCCTTTTCCCCAAATAGCCAACGGTACCAATAACTACTAACTTATTCTTTACCCGGCCTCTCACCCCGCCACCAGCCTCAGCCACAAAATCACTAACTGGCAATAGTTCTTGTTTATCTTCTTCACTGGCATATCTCACAACTGCTTGAGCTACTGGGTGTTCTGAGGCGTTCTCCACGCTAGCAACTAACTGTAGAAATTCATTTTTGTCAAAGTTATCAATTGTTTGTAAATATTTAACTTCTGGCCGACCTTGGGTTAAGGTACCGGTTTTATCAAACACCACCACATCAATTTTCTTGGCCCGTTCTAAGGACTCGCCATTTTTTATTAAAATGCCAAGTTTTGCGCCCAAACCAGTGCCCACCATAATAGCTGTGGGCGTGGCTAAACCTAAGGCACAAGGGCAAGCAATTACCAGTACCGCTACCGCTGGAATAAAAGCGCTAGCAATTTCTCCTGTAAATAAATACCAAGCGATCGCGGTTATGGCCGCAATAACTAAGACTATAGGTACAAAAATACCAGAAATCCGATCAGCCATTTTTTGTATGGGGGCTTTTTTAGTTTGCGCCTCAGCGACCAGCTTTACTATTTGCGCCAGCATGGTATTAGCCCCAACGCGTTCAATTTTAACTTTAATAAGCCCGTTAGTATTAATAGTCGCACCAAAAACTTGATCCTCAGCTTTCTTATCTACTGGCATAGATTCACCTGTTAACATTGATTCGTCAATAGCCGCGGCTCCTTCAATTATTTTGCCGTCGCTTGGTATTTTTTCACCTGGACGAACAACTACTATCTCACCTATTTGTAACTCGGCAATATCTAGTTCAACTTCCACACCCTGCCTAATAACATGGGCTTTTTTCGCACCCAATTCCATGAGTTTTGTAATCGCTTCACTGGCTTGACCTGTACTTTTGGCTTCAAAATATTTACCCAATAAAATTAGCGCGGTAATAATCGCCCCAGTTTCAAAATAAATATGCGGCTCGTTAGCTATAACTGCCCACCAGCTAAAAACTAGAGCTGATAATGTTCCTAAAGAAACTAAACTGTCCATACCTGGTCTTAAACGCCTGAATTCTTTAAACAAGCCAACATGAAATTGCCAGCCAAAACCTAGAATAACCACCATGCTTATAATTGCTATCAGCCACATGGATAACATAATTTGCCCAATCTCTGGGCCAAATTCCAAACCCAGCATGCCTATAGCCGCAATTGGTGTGGTAAATATTAACGCCCAAAAAGCACGCTGCTTAGTTGGTTTAATTTCAGCGGCTAGGTAGCTAGTATGATCAGAATCTTTATGTGAGTTTGCTTGATGTATGGGTACACTATAACCGGCTTTGTGCACTGCCTTATGCAAATCATGCTCACTGGCTAGCGATTCATCAAAAGTGACTGTGGCTTGCTTTAACGCAAAATTTACCGAAGCCTCAGCTACACCCTTAACTTGTTTGAGCGAATCCTCATTCAAGACCACACAGGAAGCACAGTGCATACCAGCAATTGGAAATGTTATTGTTCTCATAATTAACTCCCTTTATCCGGCAACACGGTAAAACTGCCGGTGTACATACCCATGGCACAATGGAATGGCATCTGTCCTTCTCCTTGGGCGGTGAATTCAATTACATTAATACCTGACTTTATGTATTTAGTCGTGTTGAGCGCGGGAAATTGCAAAATACTTTGACAGCCATATGTATTTACGCCCCTTATTTCCCA
>LCEZ01000012.1:0-13282 GCA_000995845.1 Parcubacteria group bacterium GW2011_GWD2_43_10
GAAGCTTGGGGAAAGAAAGATTTGAAATATTTATACAAATTTATGCCAATAAAGTGGCAGTAATCGCGTCTAAAAAAGAAGATTACGCTTTTATAATTGAAAGCAAAGAATTAGCCGAGCTGATGAAACAGATTTTTTTATGGCTTTGGCACACTAGCCCAAAACCTTAATTTGATAAACCGCACAGCGCCACAGCTCAGGGCGGCGTCTTGAATTTTTAATAAAAATACCCGGCCGAGGTCGGGTATTAAAATTATTTTTGCGTATGGATTAGCCATTGGGGGCTTCTATTAGGTCGTCCCGTTCTATGGGCGAACCAGGAGTAAATTCAGGTTCTTTTTGGCACCTGGGGCAATACAGGTGGTAAACAGTTTTGGTTTCGCGGCCTATCGGCTCAACACCATTTTCCCAGATAGGGTGTTGAACCGGCTTCATGATTATTTCTGCGTCGGTGATATCGCAGCGCCATACCCCGTCTTTAAAACTGGCATGATCTTGGAGCCAGTCGTACTCGCTTTTTAGTATGGTTATGATGCCGGAAATTTTTTCGGTTGTTTCCAAGTTTCCTCCTTATGGTTGTTTTTAAATAAGTGATTTTAATTACTTTTGGCCTAACCTTAGTTTGAATCTAAAATTGTGTCAAGAAATACACTCTCTTGGGCGTGTTTTGTAATTTAAGATATTAAGAATTACGTAATTAGTTACGTAATAAGTTACTTAAGCCAAGCCGCAATATCAGTTACTACACCCCATACAAGAGCTAGGCCGGACATGACGAAGATAAAAATATAATTCCACTTTTCCTTGCTTGATTCCAAAGTTTGGAAAAGATATTCCATGGCCGCGCGATCAGCTTCGTTCAGATTAGGCATGGCTGCTACTTTAGAATTGAGTTGGTGGTCATGAATTAACTTTGCTCGTCGTTCGGAGATTTGATAGCGATGGATGAAATATACAACAAAACCCACAGTGCCTACATACCAGGCTAATTTCAGCCAAATCGCCGGATAGTTGGTGAGTATAATAATGACTCGGTAGGAGAAGGTGGCGGTTATGCCGGTCCAAAAAAATAATGCGCGCACTAACTTGCTATGTGGTTTGGGTAATTGTTGGGGCATTTATTTTATTTGGCTAAGTCCACACAAAGCCACCGCCAGAGCATCAGCCGCGTCGTCGGGTTTGGGAACTTGCTTAAGTTTGAATATCAGCTTAAGCATTTTTTGTACCATTAATTTATCAGCATTCCCGACACCAGTGGCCGCCAACTTAACTGCTTGCGGCGACAGCTCAACTATTGGGCATTTTCCTTGAGTCAATTCCAGCATGATTGCGCCGCGGGCTTCAGCTACTTGCAAGGCGGTTTTTACATTTTTGGAAAAATAAAGTTTTTCAATAGCTATTATTGTTGGCTTATATTGGCGTAATATTTTTTGTACTCCAGAACTTAAAGCTACTAGGCGCTGGCCATGCACTAATTTGGAGCTTGTTTCTAAACAACCAACAGTTAATATTTTTGGCTGACTTAATGTGCCAGCGAGCACGGCATAACCCATCCGCCCCAAACCAGGGTCTATCCCTAACACGATTTTTTTAGGCTTCGTCTGCCGACGCAGGAATGACGTGGAAGATGAATTAATTGGAGTATTCATAGTATTCCTGCTTTGGCGGATGGTGGCTGGTTTGGGAAAAATTTGTTAAACTATCCTGCCTCATTATCATAAATATTAGTGACATCGTCATTAGCATCAAGCGCCTCGCGCAGCTCATTCAGTTTATTAGATTCAGCTTGGCTATCAATCGTAATATCATTTTTAGCCACTGGTTCAAGCGAGAGGTAGCTCGGGGTGATATTTTTAGAGACCACCAATTCTTTGATATCCTCAAAAGCCTCGGGCGGGCAAGTGATGGTTAATTCGTCATCATGTTCTATCAAGTCATCCGCCCCAGCTTCAATTACCGCCAACTCAAATCCTTCCCGATCTGCTGGTGCTGGAATTTGCACTATACCCTTAAGTACAAACATCCAGGAAACACTGCCCATTTCCGCCATCCGTCCGCCATGTCTTTCTAATAAGTGTCTAATTTCAGCCGAAGTGCGGTTTTTATTATCAGTTACCACGTCCATTAATAAGGCCACGCCGCCTGGCCCGTAGGCTTCATACCGCACTTCTTCTAATTTTGTACCCTCGCCCGTGCCAGAACCTTTTTGAATAGCCCGTTCAATACTATCTTTGGGCATACTAAAAGAACGTGCGCGGTCTATCGCCAGTCTGAGCCCAGCGTTCATGGTGGAATCAGCCCCAGCTCTAGCGGCGACCGAGACCGCTTTGGCTAGTTTGGTAAAAAGCTGGCTGCGCTTGGCATCAGCTGTGCCCTTGGCGCGTTTGATAGTGGACCATTTAGAGTGGCCAGACATAGAGAGTAAGAGTAAAAAAGAAGAGGTTATATTTATTCACGCACCTATTGTAGCAGAGTAATGAATAATTGTTTATGTATATGAACCCAAGGTGTATAGTAATAGTAGTTTATTATGTTGGGCAGAAAAATATAAAATGTTGGTATTATTTATACTTGTATTGTTAATAGGAGTTGCTGTTTTCAAAGAATTAATTTATTTATTGCCAAAATTTTCTTGGCGTATTTTTACTCCTTGGGTTGTTTTAGTATTTTTGATGGCAACCTTGACACTATTGGGTATTAGAATAGCCCAGCGCCACTATGGTCTGGAATCAATTAATGGTGTTCATGATGGCATTACTCAAACTGAGATTGCCTTGTCATATTTATGGCAAGGAACTAATCCATATAGTGTTGATTATTTTGATACTTCATTGGAGGAGTTTAGATTTTATTATAACCAAGTTAACCCAGCGCTTTACCATTATGCTTATCTGCCAGGAGTATTAGTATTGGGATCCCCCCTATATTTTATTAGTCCATTCATAATTGGTTTTTATGACCAACGTTTAACCCAAGCACTGATTTTTGCCTTATTAATATTTTGGTTAGTGTGGCGCTATCGCCAGAATCCCAAACTTATTTTACTGGTGCCATTGTTGTTTTTTAATTTTTGGTTTATGGTTTATTTTTTACATGGTCTTAATGATATTGTAATAATAGCCTTAGTGATATTAGCTTTGGAGTTTGTTATTATTAGAAAATATTTAGCCAGTGCAATTATTTTAGGCTGTGCTTTGGCTACCAAACAAACAACCTGGTTCGTTTTGCCATTTTTAATTCAGTTTTTTTGGCATTGGGAAAAATTACATTTTGGCACAGCCAAACCAGAGGTTAGACGGCGGGCAATAGTTTGGGGAGGCACAGCCTTATTAGTCGCGACTATTATTATTCTGCCTTTTTTAATCAAAGACCCACAAGGGTTTTGGGCTGATACCATTAGTTATCAATCGGGGCGAGTAGAAAATTCCTATCCAATTATGGGTATTGGTATGGGTGAAATAATTTATCAGTTGGGGTTGGTGCCAGAGAGAACAAGTTACTTCCCTTTTTGGATTTTTCAGTTAATAATAGCAGGGTTAGTTGGTTGGTATGCTTGGCAATATCAAAAACGCCGGCCAATTGAACCGTGGTTAGTTTTGTGGCTGTGGACGCTATTGTTAACCGGTGTTTGGTTTATGAATCGGTATTTTTCAATTACCCATTTGGCAGCTTTGATAGTGATGGTTTGTTTAACTTATTTTTATAAAGAATTAGAGCAAGGAGAAGGGTTCAAAACCAAGCCATGGTTTAGCCGCTTAGTCGCTGGTATAATAAAAAAGTGAACAATACCAATACCCCACCATATTTGGATACCCCAGAGGCCGTCAGGCAGATTGATAAAGAAAATATAGCTAAAATTTTGGCTGATTTTCCCAATCAATTGGCGAGCGCCAGGGCAGGTTTTGCCAAAGTTGATTTACCCAAAGAAATCATTCAGGTTAAACAGGTGGTGTTTTGTGGTATGGGCGGCAGTGCGATTGGTGCTGAGGTAGCTTGCGATTTATCACCCGGCCTGATACGCAAGCCATTAGCAGTTATTCGGGATTATGATCTACCTGCCTGGATTAACAAAGAAACAGCAGTGGTGGTGATTAGTTATTCAGGTGAAACAGCCGAAGCCTTAGCTTGTTTTAATCAGGCGCTAAGTTGCGCTGGCGTAACTATAGTTGTAACTTCAGGCGGGCAATTAGCTGATCAAGCGGTAAAGGCCGGTGTGCCCTTGTATAAATTTGATTATAAATCCCCACCCCGCGACGCCCTGGGCTATATGTTGGTGCCGGCAATTATGATTTTGGAGAAAGCAGGAATATTGAATAGCAAAGAAGCAGATTTAACTAATGCCATCAATTTAATTCAGGAAATCAGTGCTTCTTATTTGCCAACCGCACCGACACCTCAAAATAAAGCTAAACAACTAGCCTACAGCCTGTATGATCATGTGCCGATAGTGGTGGGAAGTAATATAACAAAATCTGTAGCGCGACGTTGGAAAAACCAATTTAACGAACATAGCAAGAATACAAGTTGGTTTGATTGTCTGCCTGAGGCTAATCACAATACGGTTGAAGGTTTTGGTTTTCCGATTCGTTTTAAAGATGATGTGGTGATTTTATTATTAGAATCACATTTTGATCACCCTGAGATTGTTAAGCGACAATCGTTATGGCGTGAACAATTAATTCACCAGGGTATTCAGGCGGAAGCGATAGAAGGACAAGGGGAAGATATTTGGGCTAATAAGCTCTCGTTGATTTATTTGGGTGATTGGGTGAGTTATTATTTAGCTTTGCTTTATAGAATAGATCCGGCTGAAATTCCTATAATAAATAAACTTAAAGCCAAGTTAGGAGCTGATTAATTTTTGGAACAGAATTAGATGCTAAGAAAAGTTTATCCCTTCTGGCGGTTACAGGGCGTTCAATTGATTTCAGTCTTTGTTTTGTGTTTGGCGGTGTTTGCTTATTTGCAACCAGCCCAAACTTTAGCTGACCCTGATTCTTGGTATCATGTTAAGTTGACTACCATGATGCGTGATAGTGGTCTGGTGAGAGATTTCCCTTGGACACAAGCTTCACTTTACCGCACTATTTTTATCGATCAACACTTTCTCTATCATGTTTTATTACTGCCGTTTGTGAGTTTGGCGCCGAATGATTTGGCTGGAGCTAAGATTGCGACCATAATTTTTGCGGCGTTTTCTGTCACTGCAGTATTGTGGTGTTTAAAACGCTGGCGCGTGCCTTATTGGGGAGTAGGCATTATCTTGTTGCTAACCTCCGCCCCATTTTTATTTCGCTTATCATTACTAAAAGCACCGTCATTGGCTATTGGCGTATCTATCATCGCTTATTACTTAATTACCGAGCGACGACTTGGTTGGCTGTTTTTTTGGACTTGGTTTTATGTTTGGTTTTACAGTGCCTGGCCCTTGGTGGTGGTGATGGCTGGCGTTTGGATAGCAATTGATAGTCTTAGTCAGACCAAGCTGAATCTTAAAATTATAGGGCAGACTCTGATATCTAAGAACAATTTAAAACTAGTTGGTGTGATAGTTGGTGGAATAGTAGTAGCCTTGATAATTAATCCTTATTTTCCAACCAATCTAGTTTATTTAAAACAGATATTTGGTATGGCCTTAACCCCCTACCATACTTTTGTTGGCATTGGAGGTGAGTGGTATCCTTTGGCGCCATTTGATTTACCAGAAAACCTCTCTTATCCTTTATTGGTTTGGTTATTATCAACCCTGGTAGCAGTTTTTACCTGGCATAAGCAGACCAAATTGTCGCGCTCGAGCTGGCTAATAGCTGTTTTGTTTCTGATTTATACGCTTAAAGCTCGCCGGCAAACCGAGTACTTTGTTCCTTGGATGGTCATATCTTCCGGTTTGTGTTTGCGTGATGCTGGTTTAGGCAATCTTACATTAGCCTATTTGAAAAATAAGTTTGCCAGCTGGATTCCAAAATGGGTAATGAAAAAATACGTGTTAGTTACCTTGTTGGTTTATGCTATTATGGTTGTGCCTTGGGGGTTATCTCACGGTTTTCGTTTAGCAAAAGCAGCACTAGCCAATAAATATAGCTACAATACGATGTTGGGCGCGGCTAATTGGCTTAAACAAAACAGCCCATCAGGTACTATAGTTTTTCAAAGCGATTGGAGCATGTTTCCCATGCTTTTTTATCATAATTCTCAGAATTATTATTTGACCGGACTAGATCAGACTTTTATGTATGAATATGATAAAGAAAAATACCGTCAGTGGGAGCGCGTTGTTAAGGGTGAGGCACGTGCCATATATAAAATTGCGCATGATTCATTTGGTGCCTCCTATTTATTATTAGAAAAAAGAACCCCAGCCATGCTTTTTTGGGCTAACCGAGACAATCGTTTGAATAGAGTTTATGAAGACTCAGAAGCAATAGTTTATAAATTAGATTAAATTTGTGGTAGTTTTATGGCATTTCATTTTAAAAGCGGGATGACCAAATACAAAATTACAGTAGTAAACTTTGTTGGAAACAAGAAGGTTGTTAATTTAATTCTACAATTATTTAAAATAGCCTTGCCTTTTATTATTTTACTGATTTGTTTAGCGTTTTTATATAAAGGTCAATTATTTAACCTAAAGCCGACTGTATTGAATTTTGAAGGAACAGCAGACTTACGATCACATATTGCGAAAATTGAATTAGTAAGATCAGCCATTGTAAATCAGACTGGTTGGCCCAGCTGGACAACCAGTTCCTATTTGGGTTTTCCGCCATTTGAACAATCCCCGCCTCTGTTTTATGTATTTGGATCGGCGATAGCAATTTTTACTTCGGCTGTGGTGAGTTATAAAATTTTGATTCTACTAAATTTTTTATTTTCAGCTATCTGTTTCTCTTTTTTTATTAGACGGGCGACAAATTTATCTAAATCTTGGGTTAGGTGGGCAGGTATAATTTTTGCTCTGAGCCCTTCATTGTTGCTGTTGCATATGTACGGAGCTGAACCCAATCTATTTGCCTGGAATACTGCTATTTTAACTTTGAGTTTTTATTGCTGGCCACAGAGACAGAGAGATTATTTATGGGCTGTAATCTGGCTTGCTATTACTATTCTACTGCATCCCTATCCAGTCATTTTTTTATCTCTAATCCTATTTACTTGGACTTTAATTAAAAGTTTTAATAACCAACAATGGTATAAGCCCTGGATTAATCTATTTATTTTATGGGTACCAGCAGTTACCGCGACCATTTGGTGGTGGTTGCCAGCGGTATTGACCATGGGTTATCTATCACAACTGGCAGACCCATTTGTTTGGCAGCAAATTAATTCTTTTATTATTTTGATTATTTTATTTGCAACCGTATTTTTTATATATAAGGAGAAAGAGATTTTAAAAAACCAATCAATAATTTTAATAGGATTAGCCTGGAGTTGCTTTTTAACCTGGGGCGCACGTGATCTTATGCCCGTGGTGGGGCAATTTTTGCATAATTCACGTTTTGCTAATTTGGGAATCATATCATTTTGCTTACCGATAATTCTCACTATTTTATATCGTTATCGTCAGCGGACTATTACCTTTAATCAGATAGGGTCAATCCCAATTGTAATTGCATCTTTGATGCTTTTTACAATTTTTTTTGTTATCACTTCATTTTATTATGGAGAATTTAGAAACTGGTCGGAGTCAATGGTTATTAATTTTGAAAGCAATGCTATTACTCATTTAATCCCCAGCCTTAATAATAAAAGAGTGATAGTATCAACACGCTTAGGCAGATTATCAAGGGCTGATTCTTTGGTTACTTATGCCCCGTTTTATAATTTTCAGTCTGTCACCGGGGCATATAGTCAAGGTGATCCCAAGTTCTTTAACTTTACGGTTCATATAGAATGGGAGGAAAGATGGCTGTTTAATAAACAGACTTTAAATAATATTATGGGAGCGGCCGGCGCTGATTATTTATTAGTTAAGGAAACAAACAAAAATCGTAGTGTAGTTGACCAAGGAACTGACAATAAGGAGGCAATGCTATTTTCTCCTGCCATGGAAATTAATCAAGCGGCTATAACAATGCCAGCCTTACTTGATGTTAGTAAAAAAAACGTTCAGCTGGTTACGGATACGATAAACTTATTATTACCCGATGGTTATCAGCTACCCCTGGTAGATGCGCACGGGGTTGATTCAGCTGATTATAATTTATTTCCAATTATAGTTAGTGAAGATGAAGGTGTTATACAGAAATATCCTAAAGCCCAAGCATATTTAGTTTTTAACCAAGATGGTAATTTTAAATTAACTGGCAATCTCGCAAGCAATTCATCAGTATACTTACTACCCCTTAATTTAGCAGAGATAAAAAAATATTTTTATCAAGGGAAACCCTATGAATATATGGATTGGCTTGATTTTGATGTTCAAGCGTATAAAAATGATTATGTTGGTAAAATGCTAGACTTATGCATGTCAGTTAATGAAACCTGGAATAAATTTAAAAATGATAATATGACAATGAAGGCAGTTAGGGTTGATAGTAATAATAAATCAATTAGACTTTCCGCAGACCCCGGTTCATTTGTAATAATACGCCAAAGCTGGTTTCCGCGTTGGCAACCGAGTGGCGGTAAATTATGGCGCACTACCCAAGGCTTTATGCTGGGATATTTGGAAAGTGACCAGTTAGAAATTAAATACCAAAATACCTGGCAATTTTTAAATACCTGGGCGGCTGATAAATTATCAGCATCAGATTAATTTAATATGCAAAATCTTTGGATAGTAATTCCAACCTATAATGAATGCGATAATATTGCTGAAAATTTGGCCCGGTTATTTAAGCTTAATTTATCCCTTAATGTTTTAGTGGTAGATGATAATTCACCAGACGGTACCGGCGAGTTGGTGGATGAATTGTCCAGGTTTTATAAAGGGAAACTTTTTGTGCTTCATCGCCCGGGCAAACTTGGGTTAGGCAGTGCTTATCGCCAGGGCTTTGCTTATTGCTTAGGCCGAGGGGCGCAGGTGGTAGGCGAGATGGATGCCGATCTTTCCCATTTACCTGAAGATTTACCCAAGTTATGGGAAAAAATAGGCCAGGGGGCTGAGGTTGTTATTGGTTCCAGGCGCGTAAGGGGCGGTAAAATAGTGGGCTGGGGCCTGGGGCGTCACTTAATCAGCTGGGGGGCAAATACCGTGTCTAGGTTAATGTTAGAGCTAAAAACTCATGATGTTACCGCCGGCTTTAGGCTTTATAAAGTGGAAGCTTTAGAAAAAATTCCTTGGCGAACAATTACCAGCAATGGTTATGCCTGGCAGGAAGAGATAATTTGTTTATTGGAAAGGTCTGGTGCGCGAGTAGCAGAGGTACCAGTAATATTTAATGACCGCACTTATGGCAAATCAAAGTTAAGAAAAAAAGATATTGTTGAATTTTTTATTACGATATTTCGTTTGGCAGGTAAATAGGTATATACAAAAAACACTGACCAAATCAGTGTTTTGTTTTTAAATGAGTAAAATTAATTTGCTAGCTCAGTCTTAAAATAAAATAATTAATTGTTGGTTAGGTGCACTCCCAAACACCATTAACGCAATCCCAGCCGAATTCACCATTACACAAGTTCGGGTCAGGTTCTGGGGTTGTACAAGAAACACCGCCCGAACCACCATTACTTGTGCCCGCTCCCTTTTGTAAATTTGAAATAGTAAATGAAGCAATGGCGTAAGCTGCCAGCACAATTGCTAAACCTACAATCGCACTGCCTAAAAGTTTTTTAGCTTTGCTGATTTTTTGTTCATCACCGGCGGCTGTCATCCAAATGAAACCAGCATAAATAATTAGCATTACTAAAATAGTTCCCAAGGTGCCCAGCAGAGCATTTACAATTGTCGCGGCTAATTTTGCCGGACTGGGATTACCGACTGGCAACTTAGCTGCGTTAGCCGTGGCCTCCAAACCGTAATCGCTCGGGAGTTGTGCACTAACGGTCAGTGCGAGCCCCCAAAAGAGGGCCACACTGACCGTTAGTAAAAATAGAGTATTCAGAATGAATCGCGTATTGCGATTCGGGAGATTCATAGAATGCTTATCCTTGATTATATGAAGTCGCTGAAGCCAATTGGTTGACAACAAAGGCAGCGATAGCGTAAGCGGCCAAAATAATCACCAAACCAACTACGCCAGCACCCATGAGTTTCTTAGCTTCGCCGATCTTATCTTCATTACCAGCGGCTGTCATCCACTTGAAACCACCCAAAAGTACTAGCACAACTGCGATTACGCCCAAGAAGCCGAGTAAGATATTGATAATACGAGCGATGGTGGCAATTAGAGCCACGTTCGTGCCCAAATTGGTCTCGTTTCCAAACTCATTCAAACCTAAGTTTGAAAGATCTGAGGTAATACCCTGAGCCATTACCATAGCTGGCAAACCATAAGCCAATGCGCCAGCAACATACTTAATTGTTTTCTTCATACATTCACCCCCTTTCTAGCAACCACCCGAAAATTAACTACAAAGGTGGATATGACTGATTTAACTATACCAAATGTTAGTAAAAAAGTCAATACTAATTAAAATATTATCAGCCGGTAACTAAAGTTGCAGCTATTGGGTTGAAAATAAATTTAATCAGCAGGTAAGAGCTAAGTACAACAATTGCACCGATAGTGGCATAAAGCAAAGTTTTTTTAGCCTTGGAAATTTTATCTTCACTGCCGGCAGACAGCATCCACTGCAAGCCGCCCCAAACATACATCATAACAACCGCTACACCCAATAAATTGACCATAAAGCCAATTACCCTTTGGCCAAAAAAAACAAAAGCCGGTGATGAGCCATTAGGCAAGGTGGTTAAACCAAGCGGATCAATTAAGGTTGCTGGGTTGCGAAATTCCGGGAGTTTAGCACCTTCTTCGTTTACAGCTACACCAGTCAGGATGTTTATGGTGTTGGCCAGAATTTGGTAACTACTGATAGTAACTAATAAACCAATAATGGCATAGGTAATAGTTTTTTTACCCTTATCAAACCTTTCACTATTACCAGCCGCACTCAAGATCATATAGCCACCAATAATGATAAACAAAAGGGCCAAGGTGCCGGTTATAAAGACCAGACCAGAGGCGACGCGAGCTAAGACATCTTGCGCACCCAATATGCCTGCCCGTGTGCCTAAAGGATTTTCCAATTTAGTAGTATCTTGAGCCAAGGCCGTCAGCGGCAAGGCTAAGCTAAATAAATATATGATGGCAACTGATTTAAATTTATTCATAATAATTTATATACAACAAACAATATTTTCCGGTCCAGGACATAAGCCAGTGAAATAGGGTATGGCTGGGTTGCAAGTAGATACATCTTTGCAAGTATAACCACTTGAACCCCACTCATACTGACATCCGGTAATGCACGCTTCATTTTTACACACCCCATTACCAGTGCCTTGGCTTATAGTAACTGTGCAGTTAGAACCATCAGCCTTGCCAACACAATAAGCTGGAGAATCTGAGGGTGTACAAAAAGCGTTAGACCAGTTTTTGCCAAATAAAGATTTATCGCTGGGATTAGTGCCGGTTAGGATACCAACTAAAATTACTATTAAAAAATAGGCGGCTAAAATTATCACAACTCCTAAAAGAGTGGAAGTAATCAATTTTTTTGATTCAGCAACTTTTTGCTGGTTGCCCGCCGCGGTGATGATGCCTTGTCCCCCCCAAATCAGCATTATTATAGCCAGACCGCCGAATAAGGATAAAATTACTTTTTGCAAAATGACAAAAAGATAAATAAAGTCACAAAAAGAGCAATTGCCGCTTTCAGCACATTCTAAATTGCCCACAATGCCTTTTTCTAAGCTAAAAGCCCAGACTGGAGAGGCAAGAATAAAGCCAGCAGCCAGGATAAGGGCGGTAATTATTATAAGATGACGAGGGCGCATAAATTTAAGCTAAATCATCAGCTAGCCTTATTAAGGTTTTCTCATAGTTTGGGTAACTCGCTCAGCCGCGGCCGATAAAGCTTGATCTATGGGCGTACCAACTAGAACTTGCTTAATCATATCCTGAAAAACACTTTGGGTTGAAGTGAAGTCATATCCTCGGTACCAAGTTTTGGCGGTTAATACCTGAGCGGCTGGTATGCCCAAATCCTCGTCAGCAATCTGAGCCGTAACAAATTCTCGCTGAGCAGTGGGCTGTTTAGCACTTTCTAAATATTTTTTAGCTTCAGCCGGGGTAGTGATGAATTGAATTAAATCCCAAGCCTCAGTTTGATGAGTGCTTTGTTTCAGCACGGTCTCAATAAAGTAGTTGGCATAATATGATGTTTGAAAACTGCCCTCAATTTGAGGAAAGTTAGCTAAACCAATGCGTATTTTGGGCGCCATAGCTTTTAGGTTTGGTAAATCACGCCAATAACCAAAAACAAATCCAAGCTTGCCGGCGGCAAAAGCTTCGCGAGCATTGATCTGGTCAGCTGACCAGCTGTAAGTTTCTTTGCTAGGATTGGCAAAATCAGTGTAGAAGCGCAAAGCGTCTAAACCTGGTGAGTAGCTTTCGCCTTGTACCGAGATTGGCTTTTGAAAAGAAGCACTGCCGCCAGTCATCATCGGTGTGCCATTTTGTAACATCAGCGCCGAAACTATATCAAAAGAATAGGGAATATTTTCCGCTGTGCCCAAAGCCGCACCGTTTTGCAGCAACCGACCCAGCTTATCCAGTTTGGTGATTGCTTGTGAAGCTTCCTTAAACTCATTCCAGGTTTTTGGGGCTTCAGGAAATTGCGCGGCCGTCAGCAGATCAACATTATAAAAAATTAACAGAGTATCTAAATTTAAGGGCAAGCCGTAAATTTTACTATCAAAATAAACATCATTTACCACAGTGTCAACATAGCGGGCTTTTATGGATTTGAGATCTAGTGAGTTAATTTCTTTTAAGACCCAGCGCGGTTCTTTTTTAAAGGTGCCGGTTAATTCCAGATAAGGCAGAGTTAAAGTCGGTGGCAAGGGGGCTAACCGGTGCTGCCAGCCTCGTAACCAGGTGTTAGGCAGTGACACTACATCTGGTGCTCGGCCGTCAGCCAGAGCCTGAATTAAAGCACTTTCCAGCTCCTCTTCTCTTATTTGGCTGACATTAACTGAAACGTTTGGCCTAATTTTTTTATAGTCATTTAGCAATATGTCAAAATTCTGCTTTGAGCCGCCCACCCGCCACCAATTAAGAGAGACGGCCTTGGCAGCGGCTTCTTGGGCCTCTCTACTACCGCCCTTACAGCCAAA
>LCEZ01000012.1:13380-14235 GCA_000995845.1 Parcubacteria group bacterium GW2011_GWD2_43_10
GCTAGGCCAAAGACCACATTGGCTTCCAGCCATCTTAATTTTGAGCCCATGTCGTAATATTGTCCATCTATTTGCCGGGCATAGACAGTGCGTTTTTGTCTCAATTTTTCTATGGCATCAACCAGCCATAATTCGCCACCTTGTCCGATGGGCGTATTTTCCAGTTCAGTAAAAATATCCGGTGTTAAAATATAACCACAGGTGGCCGCTAAGCGGGAAGTAGTGACGGCTGGGCCTGGTTTTTCCAAAATTCCCTTTACTTTAAAAATCTTTTCCTCAACTTTTTCTGTTTCTAATATGCCGTAGCTTTTGGTTCCGGCATCATCAACCAAGCTTGCCCCCATTACCGGGTCGCCAAATTTGGCATATGTATCAATCAGTTGCTTGGGATGAGGAATATCACTTATTACTAAATCATCACCAAACAAAACAGCAAAAGGTTCGTCATTAATAAGATGTTTGGCATTCAGTATCGGTGTGCCGTTGCCATAAGGGCCTTTTTGTCTAATATAAATAAAGTTGGCCAGCTCGGCTATTTTTTTAATTTGTTCCAAAGCTTCGGTTTTACCTTGTTTTTGTAGCCAGCTTTCAAGTTCGGGTAGCCTGTCAAAATGATCTTCCACTGCGCGCTTATTAAAATTAGTTACCATTATTATGTCCTCAATACCAGAAGCCACGGCGCTTTCTACAATGTATTGCAACACCGGCTTATCCACCACCGGCAGCATTTCTTTGGGTTGGGCTTTGGTCGCTGGTAAGAACCTAGTACCGTAGCCCGCCACCGGAATAATCACTTTTTTTACAACTGATCCCATGTTATTAATAATATCACATTATTTACATAGGTAGCGGATG
>LCEZ01000013.1 GCA_000995845.1 Parcubacteria group bacterium GW2011_GWD2_43_10
TGTCAGCAATTTTCTCCAGCTGCTTAACGTTTTTTATCTGCATAATTCTCCCTTTTATTTTGTTTATATTATGTGAATTATTTAATTTTCAAAGAACAACAATCCCTCTCATAGGAGAGGGGCTAGAGATACTACTAATTAAAAACGCAGCATCACTCACCGCTCTCCACGAGTGTGAACGGCATGATGCATTAAACCTAAGCGTTGCAAAATTAATTTATATCCATCCATGCCACGCCACAACCATTGGGCTACACGAGCTACCGTAGTTGTACTCATGCCTAAACGGCTGGCAATTTCACGATAATCAACATCACGAGCCAGTAACTTAGCCGCCTGAAATCTATCAGCCATATCAACTATTTCCTCCGGCGTGCAAAGATCACGAAAGAAACGGCGGCATTCGGCCACAGTATTAAGCTTCAAGATGGCTGCATATAGCTCATCAGCTTCTTTGCTATTCCATTTTTTCCCTCGTTTCATAAAGATTATATATTATTTCTGTTATATTGTGTTAATACATTAATACAAGATATAATAATAGTCAAGGGTTAGGATGTGGATAACTTAATTCAACCAAATTAATTAGACAAAAAACGCTTGTATAGCTACTATTTAAACGTTATGAGCCAACCTCTGTCACAACTAGACCCGGAGATCAATAGCTTAATTGCCGAAGAATTAGAGCGGCAACGTCAAGGCTTGGAAATGATCCCATCAGAAAACTTCACCTCACCGGCGGTGATGGCAGCCTTAGGCTCTATTTTGACTAATAAATATTCCGAAGGGTACCCGGGCAAACGCTATTACGGCGGCAATAAGTACATTGATGCCATTGAAAATATAGCTCGCGAGCGCGCCCGGAAACTTTTTGGTGTGGAGCATGCTAATGTTCAGCCTTATTCTGGCTCACCGGCTAATCAAGCGGTAATGTTTGCATTGCTAAAACCTGGCGACACTATCTTAGGTATGGAGCTGGCCCAGGGTGGACACTTGACCCATGGTTACAAACTTAGCTTTTCTGGTCGCTATTACCGGGCGGTAAATTACGGCGTTGATAAAAAAACTCACTTACTTGATTATGAGGCTATTAGAAAAATAGCAATCCAGGAAAAACCAAAATTAATAGTTTGCGGGGCTACAGCTTATCCAAGGCTGATTGATTTTGCCGCCTTTCGTAAGATCGCCGACGAGGCTCAGGCATATTTGTTGGCGGATATCTCCCATATTGCCGGCTTGGTAATTGCCGGTGTTCATCCATCGCCGGTGCCTTATGCCGACGTTATAACCACCACTACCCACAAAACCCTGCGCGGCCCACGGGGCGCCATGATACTGGTGCCTAAAATAGCCGATCGCTGGCATGATATCCACCACGCCACAAGTAAAAAGAACTTGGCTGAAATGATCGACAGCGCCATTATCCCTGGCCTCCAGGGCGGTCCGCACAATCACCAAACCGCCGCCATCGCCGTAGCTTTAAAAGAAGCGGCCACGCCTCAGTTCGCTGACTACGGCAAAGCGGTGGTGGCTAATGCCCAAGCCCTAGCTACTGCCTTGACTGAACGAGGCTTGGCTTTGTCTACTGGCGGTACAGACAACCACTTAATTTTGATTGATTTAGCTCCCCAAGGTATTACTGGCAAAGAAGCTGAAAATGTTTTGGATAGCATTGATATTACAGTAAATAAAAACTTGGTGCCTTATGACCCTAAGCCACCGTTGGATCCATCTGGTATTCGTTTAGGCACACCGGCACTAACCAGCCGAGGATTTACCACCGAAGATATGAGCCAGGTGGGCAATATTATAGCTGATGTTTTGCTTCAGCCTAAAAATGAGGAGGTTTTAGCCAGCGCCCGTGTTCAAGTCAAAAAACTTACCCAACAACACCCTCTGTACCCAGAACTTTAATATGCCAACAATACTAAACGGACGCGATCTAGCCGCTAGTTTAAGAGCTGAACTTAAAAATAAAGTAGCTGAACTTAACCTTACCCCGCGTTTAGGTGTTATTTTAGTGGGTGATGATCCGGCTTCGCATCTTTATGTGGCGCTTAAAGAAAAAGCAGCTAAAGAAGTTGGCATAGGTGTAGAAAAAATATTGTTACCCAATTCCGCCGCCAAAGAAGATATAATTGCCAAAGTTGAATTTTTTAATAACCGCCCGGATATTCATGGCATTTTAATTCAACTCCCCTTACCACCTCAACTTAATGAACATGAGATAATTTCCGCCATGAACCCAGAGAAAGATGCTGATGGTTTTCATCCGCATAATTTAACCAATCTGCAAAACAACCAGACAGCCGTGATCCCTGGAGTTACGGCTGGCATCATAAAATTAATTGAACTCTCTGGCCAAACTCTGGCGCAAAAACAAGCCTGCCTCATAGTTAATAGCGACGAATTTGCCCTGCCTTTAAAAAAATTACTGCAAGATAGGGTGGCTAAAGTAAATATTATACATACCCCCGAGCCTAAAGACCTACAAGTAGCTGACATTGTGGTAGTAGCCTTAGGACAACCACAAATTATCAAGGGCGAGTTTATAAAAGATGGAGCAGTTTTAATTGACGTTGGTACAACTAAAGTTAATGGCAAAGTAATGGGTGATGTTGATGCTACTAGTTTAGCTAATCGCGATGTTTATCTAACACCTGTACCTGGGGGGGTTGGCCCTATGACCGTAGTCATGCTGCTGTGGAATGTTTATCATTTGGCTCGCCAGCTCGCGGAAAAAACGGTATAATATAAATAAGTGTAATCAATTTTTATGCCAATTAATTTAAATTTGGAACCTCAATCCAATATCGGCCAAGTGCTGCTACGCTGGAATTTTATGGAATTTAAGCAGATTCACCGGCCCAGAGCCTGGTGGATTACCGCTGGCATAATAACTGGGGTTTTAGTAATTTATTCAGTGTTTACTGGAAATTTTTTGTTCGCCTTAATAATTCTCATAATCGCTATTTTGCTTATTAATGAATTCCGCCGTTCGCCCCGGCGCTTGGAATGCCAAATTACCAATAACGGCCTGGCAGTTGGGAAAAAATTTTGGCGCTATAACGAAATTGAAAATTATTGGATAGCTTATCATCCGCCCGAAGTCACTAACCTTTATTTTTCTCCAAAAAATCCGCTGGATCCACGCGTGCCAGTACACATTAGTAATATCAATCCTTTAAGAGTACGCAAATTGCTTAATAAATATTTGGAAGAAGATTTATCACGCGAAGATGTGCCGACCTCAGAAGCTTTAACGCGCTTGCTTAAACTGCAATAACTCTTGATAAAAGTTTGCCCCTACTTTATGATGAGGTGGCTTAATGTTTAAGTTTTATCCTGCCCTCGTAGTTTCACCCTACGAATGATCTCCCGAAGGGATGACAATGGATATTAATCACATTAAATAAACCTGTTTTTATAAATATAGTCTCTTGTACTTGCCCTCGTAGTTCAATGGATAGAATGCGAGCTTGCGGAGCTTGTGATGCAGGTTCGATTCCTGCCGGGGGCACCAGACTGACCAATCCACTACTTAGGGAGTGGATTTTTCGTTTAACGCGAGCAATAATGAATATATGCTAAGTTTACAAAGCAACCTTACTGAAATGAAAGGAGTTGGGCCCACTTTAGCAAAGCGTTTAGCTAAACTTGGTCTTATTGCTGTTAATGATCTAGTAAACCATTTTCCCTCCCGTTATGAGGACTTCTCACACTTAGTCAGTATTAATAAATTAAAAGTCGGTGAACGGGTTACTATTAAAGGCAAAGTCCAGCTTATTAATACTAGGCGCTCCTGGAAACGCCGACTGACCATAACTGAAGCACTAATTAAAGATAGTACTGGCTCTGTAAAGGCCGTTTGGTTTAATCAGCCATATTTAACTAATACTATTAAACCGGGCACTGAAGTCATGCTAGCCGGCATCTTAGCCGCTGGTAGCTATGGCTTACAATTGGAGCATCCTGTTATTGAACCGGTCGCCCGTGGCGGCATTCATACTGGCCGATTAGTTCCCATATACCCATCAACCAGCCAATTAACCCAGCGCCTGATTAGGAACTTAATTGCTCGGGTTTTGCCTCAGGTTCAACTAATTAAAGAATATCTGCCAACGGAAATTTTAAAAAAGTTTAATCTGCCTAAATTAAACCGAGCGGTTTATGATCTCCATTTTCCAAGCTCTATTGAAGAGCTCACCATTGCTCGTCGACGCGTAACTTTTGACGAACTTTTAACAATCCATCTAAAAAGTCTGCTGGCGCGTCAAACTCTGGAAAATAATCAAGCCACCCCTATTCCTTTTGCGGAAAGCACTAAGACGCTAGTTAAGTCATTACCCTGGCTATTAACTAACGATCAAAAAATCGCGGCCTGGGAGATCATAAAAGACCTAGGTAAGCAACGGCCAATGTACCGCTTATTACAAGGCGATGTTGGTTCAGGCAAAACCGTGGTCGCCGGGCTGGCTTGTTTTAATTGTATAAAAACAAATCTACAAGCAGCGATTCTGGCACCCACTGAAATCTTGGCCCAACAGCATTGGCATACAATTACTAATTTGCTTAAGCCTCATAAGATAACTTGCGCTTTGTTGACCCGGGGTCAATCTGCCACCAGTGACACCGCCAGTACCACAGCGAGTAGGGTTAAACAACGATTGAAGTCAGGTGAGATTGATTTGGTTATCGGCACGCATGCCCTCCTGCAGTCTGATGTAGATTTTAAAAAACTCGGCCTGGTGGTTATTGATGAGCAACACCGCTTTGGCGTGGAACAAAGGCAAGCTATCATAGCTAATCGCCAGTCGGCGCCCCATCTGCTTTCCATGACAGCTACGCCCATACCCCGCTCGCTGGCACTAACACTTTACGGCGATTTGGATATTTCATTTATAAAAACCATGCCCCTGGGACGCCAACCTATAACTACCAAACTTATTAAACCTGGGGAACGCGCCTCTGCTTACAATCTTATTCGCCAAGAAATTAATAAAGGCAACAGAGTTTTTATTATTTGCCCACTAATTGAAGAATCGGATACCCTAGGAGTAAAAGCCGTCACTACTGAACAGGCTCGGCTACAGCAAGAAATTTTCCCGGGTATTAAAATCGGGCTGTTGCACGGCAAATTAAAAGGCCAAGAAAAAACTAAAGTAATGGCTGATTTTAAAAATGGTAGGTCGCCTATTTTGGTATCCACCTCTATAGTTGAAGTCGGTGTTGATGTGCCCGAAGCTACAATAATGGTTATTGAGGGAGCAGAAAGGTTTGGCTTGGCTCAACTGCACCAATTTCGCGGCCGGGTAGGCCGTTCCGAGCGCCCAAGTTATTGCCTGCTTATGACTGACAGTACCACTCCCCGCGGTTTGGAGCGCTTGCAAGCTATGACTAAATTCCAAAGCGGTTTTGACTTGGCAGAATTTGACTTAGACCACCGCGGCCCAGGTGATTTATTAGGTGAAGTTCAGTCTGGCTGGCTTAAACTTAGATTTGCTGAACTAGCTAATACTGAATTACTTAAAACTGTACGTGAAGCTGGCAAACTACTGATGGCTATGGATAACACTTTAAAACACTGGCCAACCTTACAAGCTAAAGTTAGCCAGGAATCGTTTCATCCAGAGTAATCTACTGTAAGTCTTGACAAAAATACACTTTAACTCCATAATTGACAGATCAAAAAGAAAATCCTTTAAAAATTAAAGCTTAGCCGGAGCGGACACACTTCGCACAAGGTAGTAGGTGGTTTAAGTAGGATTTTGCCGCGGCAAGTAAAATCCGATGGTTCTCCTCCTCTACCAACAATTGACAGAACCGTGCCCTCCGGCAAAATTTTGCTGGCAATAATCCAGCCACATAAATAACAAATTTCAAAAACAAAAAATCAAGGAGATTAACATGCTTAACTCAACTTAATTCATCTTTTACCCTTACACTCATAATTCACCACCTATTAATAAAAAACCATCATAAGGGTAGAATGAAATGCCAACTTTAAATTTATCGTGCCGTATTAGGAAAAGCCAGTGCTCTTGTCACACAAAGGGAAGTGGAAAAATATCCACAGTACAAATTGGAGTAATCCAGTCCAATTCAAATGGGAATGTAATTCCTATAATAATTAGGGCTGATAACTGGGCGCTAATGAACGGCTTTCCTGGAGCTGCAACTAACTTAGTTGCTGGCATTAAATACATCCGAAGAAAAAAGGATGTAGATGTACAAATAGGTAACTACTGCATCGTTAGAACACTAGTAAAGGAACATGATATTTTCCTTAGAGAAAAAGAAGTGACTCCAGTACTTCGCAGGAGTTCTATAATCAGACAAATAAACCACATAGGTCGTCGACGAAAACTCGGTGTAAGTTACAAAAAATCCTACCAAAAATAATTTAGTATAACGTACGAATACTAAACCCTTTAAATAATAATCCCGCCTCAAGACTTAGTGAGCTCTCCGCTTACTAAGTCTTATTTTTATATAAAAACGCCAGGGTTTATGCTGCCAAACGCCGGCATAAGACACACCTATTCTTTTCCCACTCATGATTCTCTCCGTCCTTAATAACTTGCCACCTTCAAACCACAACTGCTGGCTGGTAACTGAATCTTTATTATTCAAACTTTTATCAACCTTAAAATATCGACATAATTTCCCTGGTCCATCAGTTTTAGTGATCTTGGCCCCAAAATCTCCTGCGGGCTTTTTGTCCCACCTGGGACAAAAAGCACCGTTGTTATTTTTCAAAGTTACTGCCCGAATTAGCACGGCTGCTGGAAACCCGCGTTTTTCCGTGACCACATTCAAACAATAATACATGCCATATATTAAATAAATGTAAAAATAACCAGGATTGCCAAACATGATTTTGGTTCTGGGAGTACGGCCACGTGACGCATGGCTAGCGCGATCATTGGGGCCAATATAGCCTTCAGTTTCGGTGATGCGAACGCGAATTACTTTGTTACCAATTTTTCTTACCAAATAACAACCTAAAAGATCTCGCGCCACTTTAATGGTGGGGCGATTAAAAAATCTCCTACCTAATTTTCGGGACATATTTTAATAACGTAGCCAATCAACTGCTTCAGCTACTGTTCTAACTGGAATTAACTCCAGGCCCGTTGGCAACTTAGTTTTAGTTGATAAATTTGGCATTAATACCTGTTTAAAACCTAGCCTACTGGTTTCATTTAATCTTTTTTCCGCGCCGACCACTGGCCGCACTTCTCCACCCAAACCAACCTCGCCGAACACGATTAAATCATGGGGTAATGGTTTTTTAAGGGTCGCCGAGGCCACAGACGCAATCACGGCCAAGTCCAGCGCCGGCTCCCGGCTCCTAAATCCGCCGGCCAAGTTTATATAAACATCGCTGTAATTAAGTTTAACGCCGGCCCTCTCACCTAACACGGCCAACAACATACCCAATCTATTTACGTCAAAACCGGCCGTAGCGCGCTTAGGGTAAGCTAATCTACTGTGTGCCACCAAGGCTTGCAGTTCAATCAGCAAACTGCGTGTGCCTTCCAGCACCGCGGTAATGCACGAGCCGGCACCCTGGTGACGCTCGGCCAAGAATAGCGCTGATGGATTACTAACCTCGACCAGGCCATGCTCTTCCATTTGAAACACACCAACCTCGTCAGTCGGACCAAAACGATTTTTGCTGGCACGCAAAAAACGTAAACTTTGGTTTGAATTCCCCTCCAGCTGCAACACCACATCCACCAAATGCTCAATTGATTTCGGGCCAGCTGCCACACCCTCTTTGGTCACATGGCCAATAACAAAAATGGCGGCTTTAGTAGATTTAGCAGCTTCAATTAAACCAGCTAACACTGCTCGAACTTGATTAGGTGAGCCGGCTGATCCTTCGGCTTGGCCTGATGCCATAGTTTGCAAGCTATCCACTACTACTAACTGCGGCAGCTGATGATTTATAACTTGAACTAAACTGCCGACTTCACTCGCTGTAGTAAAAGAAATTTGATCACCAGAAATATTTAGGCGCTGTAAGCGGCCGGAAACCTGCTCAGCTGATTCTTCGCCACTGACATATAAAACCTTTTTGCCTAAACGCCCAGCTAAAGCCAGTAATAATGTTGATTTGCCTACACCCGGCTCGCCCGTGACTAATGTAACCCCACTCTGAGCAATGCCGCCGCCTATAACTCTATCTATTTCACCATAGCCACTACTAAACTTTGGTACATTAACGCTTTTTAAACTACCCAAATTTACAGTATCGGCAACAGGAACAGAAGAAGCTGATTTAACAGTTGCTTTCTGAATTACTGTGCCTTCAGTACTAATGGTGCCAAATTTACCACATTGACTGCATCTACCCACCCAGCGCGGGTATTGAGCGTCACAATTAGAACAGGAATATACAGTTGATAAGCGTGCGGACATTAAAATTACTGTGATGTTTCTAAACACGCTTCATATGCTGCAAATGCACTAGTGCCATATTGTTCAGCATGTTTCCCACTGCCGTTATATCTTACAAAACACTCCCTGGTAACAGTACTACCTGGACATTTATCTGACTTCCACAAATCGGCCATTGCCTGGATATTTTTATCAAAATCAAATAAATCCTTGGGTAAGTATTCATGACCATTAATTATTATGCAAGGCACTCCTCCGCAAGTGGCTCCCTTACGCCCGCCAGCAGCCTGCCACACAGAATCTGTAGGAAATATTGTTATCTGACCAACACCAAATCCGCGAGAATACCGCCAATCAAGTCCCAAATCAGAAACTGATGGATTAATATTATCTTTTTTATCATCATTCTTTGCTGAACCAGTAATAGAACAGCTACTGGCGGCTGTCTTGCTATGAGTTTGCACGCAATTATATCCATCTACAAAAGCTCGTCTGGCTGTAACACCAGTTTTTCTTACATTTTCGTCGAATCCAACAGCTTTTTCATCACCACCTGATTCATGTTGAAAAATTGCATAAAAAACACAATATGGGACACCTGTGGATGACGCTGCTTGCCTAATTTTTCCCTTCATCTCCTCACCCATAGGTTTGAGTGGGGCTTTACCGGTAATAGCTTGGAATTGTGAATCAGTTAAGAATTCTAGAGATTCTTTTTTTATTGGTTCTATAGTTAAAGTTTTAAACGATATCAAAGCAGGATTGACTAAAGATAAAAGTGAATAAGAAATTAAACCAATGACTATGCCCGTCAAAGCTCCGACGATAGTTTCATTAGCACCTTTTATCTTCTCTGGACTACCAGCAGCCATGATACGTTTAAATCCACCCCACATCGCCATCACTATAGCCATTACTGCTAAAGCGGCTACGAAGAATTTATAAAATACAGCAAAATATTGAGCGGCGGTATTGCCAGTTATTTCCACTCCCTTGCCTTTAACAAACTCTATTACTTTACCACCGATAGTAATGCTGCCTGGAATTGTAATCTGTGGTTTAAAGTATACTGGTTCTTCCTTCTCCACCTTTTCTTCAGGAAATTTTTTACAAACAGCTACTTTGACAGTTTTTAATGATGGACAAGCTGTCGATGGCGATAAACCACCAACTAAATTAAAGGTTGAATCAGTACAGGTTTGTATTTCTTCATCAGCACAAAAAAGACCCAGGTTGGGGCAACATCCTGGATTTAAATCAGCACATAAAACACCTTGCTTTTGTGTTCCTTCGGGTAAACATGTTTGTGGTAATCCACAACAAACCTGCCCTGAACTACAATAACCATTTAAACTTGGGAGCTCTCTTATATTTGGCAATGTACATGGAGCCGCCTGACAAATGCCGCCCCCTGCCACACATAAATTAGTTGACTGAGCTAAGGCAATGTCAAAATTACCAATAGTAAAGAGGATTGGCATTGCCAACAATATATATATTGATCGCCTCAGCTTTATACTATTAGCTTTTATTTTCATAAATTAATCTTACCAAAAAAACACGCCTTGTACTATTACTAGTTTAATAAAGATTTAAGCTGATCTTCGGTTAAAATACCACTAAAAACCTCGCCATTTATTATAAAATAAGGCGTGCCATCAACCCCGATGGCCTGGCCTTCGGCAAAATTATTCTGAACCAGCGGCAAGGTTTCATGATTTTTCAAACACAGATTGAATTTTTCATAATTAAGCCCTGCTTCGCCGGCTAAACTTAGGTAATTAGCCTCATTTAAATTACTCTGATTTTGGAACAAAACATCATGATACTGCCAAAATTTGCCTTGCCGTGCCGCGCACTGAGCCGCCTCGGCGGCGGCTTGGGCATTAGTATGTGAAGGTATAGGAAAATCTTTCCAGACTAATCTAATTTTTCCGGGATTCTCATTAATAACTTTTTTTATAGTGACAGCTACTTCAGCACAATATATACACTCAAAATCGCCAAATTCAATAATATTAACTTTAGCCTCAGCTGTTCCTAATACTGGGTCGGAAGGGAAAATACTAACCTGACTGGGTAATTTGGTCGACCCGATTGCTGAATTTACTGGGGGAGTTGGCTTGGTTTCTTTGGGCTGGTTTTTTGCTGTAATAAATATTGCCACTGCTAAAACCAGTACTACTACAAATAACAACCAAGTTACCGGATTACGCCACATGAGAAAATTAAAAAGCAAAAATCAAAGATAAAAAATTTAGATACCATTGACTCATAAATCTTAGATTTTTTATTTTTAATCTTTAATCTCTCAAACCCTGACTAGGGTTTGAGTTGTACACTCCTTAACTGCCCGGTCGCCGCGTCAGTAAAGTATAAGAATCGACCGTCAGCTGACACTGCCAAATCAGAGGTAGCAATTGCCTGACCTTGCTCACCAACTGGCTGAGCTAATAAAGCCCGGCCACCAGTGGCTAAATCAACTTGCCAAATTTCATCTGGCAGTCCTTGGGCTAGCGAACGGGTAAACCCTGCACCCTCTGGCAATCCTTGTGGTACTGCGCAATAAGCAAAGCCACCGGCAATAGTACATTTATCTGCCCAAGTATTAAGGCCAACCTGAACCTTACCAGTTCCCACATTATCAGTATTAGCATTTACTAAATAAAGTGTCGGCAGATAATTTGATTGATCACTATATACTGAATAAAGTAATTTTTGCCCGTCTGATGTCCATTGGGGCTCAAAGCCTCTACCTTCTATTTGTAAACTACGGAAATTCTCATCATTAAAACCAATAAGCAACACCTCCTGACTAAATACACCGCTATCTTCACCAGTACGCGATAAAGCCACTACTTGATTATTAGCAGACCAAGCCACATCAACTTTATCAGCATTCTCCCCCATTGGTTCTATGGGTGTAAGTTGCGAACCGTTAGCACTTACACTCACTATCCAATTATCAGCCGTATTGGTATCAGATAAATATTTGCCAGCAACTTGGGAACCTGAGGGGTCAAAAGAAAATTCTGTCATCTCTTTAGGCAAGGTGTATTGTTTGCCGCTGGCAAAGTCATAAACAATATTAGCCCCGTCAGGAAATTCTAAAACACTAGCTTTACCATCAGGTGACCAGGTGACATTCTGCACATTACAGTAGCGATTCTGACTTATTACGGTTCTGTCGCCGTTGGGCTGAATCTCATAAAACTCACAAGTTGATTCATCATAATAACGTGCACTGCTGCCGGCACTACCAAATGGCTGTAAGGTTGAGCCTGAAGTTAAAGCTGGTGAAGCTGTACGACCACCATCAGCTACCGCGGCCGCTTGCGGGAAAAGTGGCTGACCAGTACTTATCTCTGGTTCATTCGTATTTATATTAAGATTGCCAACGGATGGCAAGGTGCCAGGACCTCCAGGGCCTTCATTTACTCCAGGCACTGGTTCGGTTGGTGGCCGAAACGCTAAAAATATCAACCAAATCAAGACAATAATGGCTAATATCACACCGCCGATTAACAGCAATTTTCTTTTATCTAAATTAGCAAACATATACCATAATTATACACTATTATCTGTC
>LCEZ01000014.1 GCA_000995845.1 Parcubacteria group bacterium GW2011_GWD2_43_10
TTTTTCTGCCACTGGCACTTCGCCGCATTGCTCACAATAAATAATAGGAATAGGCGCGCCCCAATAACGCTGGCGGGAAATCAGCCAATCATGTAATTTATATTGGGCCTTAAGTTCAGCGCCTATTTTTTTAGAAATTTTTTTTACTGCTTCAGCCGATTCCAAACCAGTAAAACTATTTGAATTAATTAAAATGCCATACTGTGTGTAAATTTTTTCACCCGCTTTTATCTTTTCATAGTCTTCTATAGCGGACTCTAGATCTTGGGGGGCTTTTTTAAGAGCATCATTAATTGAATCATAAATTCTTACAGGTCCAGCACTTAATGGGCTAACTACCTGTCTTATTTCCAAATTAAATTTCTTAGCAAACCCCCAATCCCTCTCATCGTGAGCTGGTACAGCCATAATCGCGCCCGTGCCATAAGAACCTAAAACATAATCAGCTACCCAAACTGGAATTTCTTCATTAGTTGCTGGGTTGATAGCTTTAATGCCGGCATCTACTCCGGTTTTTTCACGCGCTGCCCTCTCTAACCGTTCCAACTCTCTACCTTTAAGCGCTTCACTCACATATTTTTTCACCTGATCACTTGCTTGCCAGCCCACTTCAATCCAACGACGAGCAAGCTCTGGTGAAATCACCATAAAAGTTGCACCAAAGATTGTATCCAGGCGGGTGGTAAAAATATCTACAAAGTGCTTTTTATCTTCTTGCCCAGGTATCCCAGTTAAATAAAACCTGACTTGTGCCCCTTGACTCTGGCCTATCCAATTTCGCTGCATTTCCTTCAAAGGCTCTGGCCAATCCAATTTATCTAAATCTTTAAGTAACTCTTTAGTATAAGCCGTGATTTTGAAAAACCACTGATTCATTTGCCTCTGCTCTACTTCTGATTGGCAGCGCTCACACTTGCCATCAACTACCTGCTCATTGGCGAGCACGGTTTGGCAGCTAGGGCACCAATTCACTGGCGCTTCCGCGCGATAAGCCAAACCTTTCTTATAAAGTTGTAAAAATAACCACTGGGTCCAGCGATAATACACTGGATCAGCCGTGCTTATTTCCCGAGCCCAATCATAAGAAAACCCTAATGATTTTATCTGGCGTCTGATATTATCAATATTTTCTGCGGTCGTTACGCGCGGATGCCGGCCAGTCTTGATGGCATAATTTTCTGCTGGCAAACCAAAAGCATCCCAACCCATCGGATGCAAAACCTCTACCCCTTTCATTCGCAAATACCGGCTGTAAATATCAGTGGCAGTGTAACCTTCAGGGTGCCCTACATGCAATCCTTGGGCTGAAGGGTATGGAAACATGTCTAAAATATAGGCCGCATCATCTTTAGGCAGTTCAGCGGCAGAGAAAGTGTTTTTATCCTGCCAGACTTGCTGCCACTTATTTTCTATAATTTTATGATCGTATTTTTCCATTTATCTGCTTAAGTCTTAGAGTAAGAAAAAGGGGCCCTTACCCCTTCTTATGCTAGCATTTGCCCACTCTCTCTACAAATAAATGTACCCGGATAACGATTGACCTAAATAGTTTAAATTGGTAATCTTATTAACGCTTTTTCAAGTCAGTTCAGCTAGCAAAAAGTCACCAGCAGATAATGATGTTAAAATATAATTAGAAGTTAAGCTCAGCGCCTAAGGAACAATCATATAAAAGGGGACCTAAACACAATTTCATTGCAGTTGGCTTTAATCTTGGTACAAGGATTAAAGTATTTGCTTGAACTAATAATCACTGGCCTTAACTGGCTATGGCGAGTTAGCCAGCCAGTATTAAAATTGCTGGCCAACTGGTTTATTTTGCGTCCTTATAGGATTCTTTTTCGCTTTAATCGCCTATTGAAAAAATGGTGGCCGAAGCTGCCAAGTTTAAAATTGCTGTCTCATCATCAAAGTATCATTTATCTTCTATTGTTAAGTGCTGTATTGGTAACAACTAATAGCTGGCGAGTACACCAAGCGGCCGCAGAAAACTTTGGCCAAAATAATTTGCTCTTTCCTTTAATCAAACCTGATTTTGAATTGATTGTGATTGAATCCGGTAGCGATGCGATCTTCGAACTAGATCAGTTAGATCCAACAGATGGCTCTGATAATGCCGAGGTAACGCCAGAAAATCAAATTGGTTTATCAGGTACTGGCGCCGCTATCCTTAAACCACACTTGGTAACTTCCTCTCCTAGTACAGCCGCTCGCACCTCTATTGAATATTATGAAGTTCAAATTGATGATACCATTTCCAGTATTGCCGAAAGATTTAACTTAAACCTGAACACTCTGCTTTGGGAAAATAGATTATCCGCTCGCAGTATTATTCGCCCGGGACAAAAGCTGACTATATTGCCGACTAATGGCGTAACTTATCGTATTGGTCGGGGCGATACTGTGGCTAGTATTGCCAAAAAATACGCTGTGACCACTGAAAATATTTTAGCCTACAATAAAATTTCCAGTTCATCATTAACTATTGGTCAAACTATTGTTATACCCGGCGGGCGCCCCCCAGCCGCGCCAGTTGCCTTGGTGGCACGAACTGCCACCGTTACACCAATTAATGCGCCAGCTGGTTCCAGCACCACCAAATTACTTTGGCCGACAGGCGCTAAGAGAATCACCCAATACTACACTTGGCGACATGGCGGCATTGATATTGCCGGCCCGACTGGCACAGCTATTTATGCAGCTGAAGACGGCATTGTGGAAGTATCTGGTTGGAATAAAGGCGGTTATGGTTACTATATAATTATTGACCATGGCGGCGGCTTAAAAACGCTTTATGGTCACGCCTCAAAATTACACGTGGCTGCAGGTGATCGCGTAACCAGAGGTGATCAGATTGCTAATGTCGGTTCGACTGGGCGTTCTACCGGGCCTCACCTGCACTTTGAAGTTAGAATCCGCGGTAGCCGCACCAATCCATTAAATTATATTAGATAAACTACTCATTCTGCCCACGCGGGCGGTATTGTAAGGCCTCGGCCACATGGCTGGCAGTAATTTCAACCGAACCAGCCAGATCAGCGATCGTTCTGGCAACTTTAAGTACGCGATGATAAACCCGTCCAGAAAGATGAAACTTATTAACTGCCTGGCGCAGTAATTCAACTGCCTCGGCAGGTAACTGCAAATTTTTTATATCCGTAAGTTTCATGGTGGCATTTAGTTTAACTTGATGGCCAAATCTCTCGGCCTGACGCTGCCGAGCGACCACAATCCTTTCCTGAACTTTAATTGAAGGTTCAGCGGACGGTAGTTCTAATTTTTCAAAAGGTAACCGTGGTACATTTACATGTAAATCAAACCGATCTAGTAACGGTCCGGAAAGTTTGTGCTGATACCGATAAATCATGCCCGGTGTGCAAGTGCATGGTTTTACCGGATCCCCCGCATAGCCGCAAGGGCACGGGTTCATGGCCGCCACTAAAATAAACTGCGCTGGATATTGAATGGTCGCTGCCGCCCGCGCTACTGTTACCAAACCATCCTCCAGTGGTTGCCGCAGGCTTTCTAAAACTGAACGGGGAAATTCCGGCAGTTCATCTAAAAATAAAACGCCCCGGTGAGACAAAGAAATTTCTCCTGGCCTGGGATTTGAACCGCCGCCTACTAAAGCAACTTCAGAAGCAGTGTGATGGGGTGAACGAAAAGGACGACGCCGAATCAATGGTTGTTCTGAAGTCAATAAGCCGGCCACGCTATAAATTTCCGTGACTTCTAAAACTTCTTCTCGCGTTAGTGGCGGCAAAACCCCTGACAAAGCCCGGGCTAAAAGCGTCTTACCCGACCCCGGCGGTCCTGACATTAGAAGATTATGCCCGCCAGCCGCCGCAACTTCCAAAGCACGCTTGGCGTGTTCTTGCCCATGAATGTGAGACAAATCACTGTCTGGTGGAATATCACTAATAGTTATTCTATCTAGATTAGTGATAGCGATTGGTTCAATAATTTCCTGCCCGGCTAAATGATTTAGCAATTCAGTTAAATTTTTAGGCGCATAAACGGTTAACCCTTCAACCAAAGCCGCTTCAGCAGCATTGGCTGCTGGAATATACAATTCTGAAAAACCAAGCCTTCGGGCAGCTCGGGCAACCACCAATACTCCAGGCACTGCCCGTAAAGTTCCTTCCAATGACAATTCTCCCAAAAATAATCGGCTGTTAAATCCAGCTTGGCTATGCAATTGGCCGCTAGCGACCAACAAAGCCAAAGCTATGGGCAGATCATAAGCACTGCCTTCTTTTTTAACATCAGCTGGAGCTAAATTGACCGTTACCTTAGTCCGTGGAAATTCGCAGCCAGAATTTTTTAAAGCCGAACGCACTCGCTCCCTAGCTTCTTCCACTGCCTTATCAGGCAAACCAACAATAAAAATACCAGGTAATTGCGAGGAAACGTCTGCCTCTACCTCAATGGCCATGGCCTGTAAACCAAAGACACCGCAAGTATAAACTTTAGACGACATACCCAGTACAGAAACTTCACTCAATCACTCCAAGGGCGAGTATGATTGGGAAGTTGGAATTAAGAAATAAAATTTTTGTTTAGTCATAAGGTTAATATGAAGGTGATTACTGCGAGCCGTAGCGAAGTTCTTGTACTGGGCATAATGCTCTACCTTACTACCAAGTTGGTATTTTGGTCAAATTCAATTTTAGTACAATCACCCCAAGCCGAATAAATAATTAACCGTTCGCCTATTTGCTGTAAGGGCGATAATAAGATAACACCAATATCAAAACTCCAGACAATAAATAAATATCGGCCAAATTAAAATTAAGTCCGGTTAATACAGGCAAATACCAAATATCAATTACCCCACCAACTAATACTCTGTCCCAAAAATTACTAAAACCGCCAACTAGCATTAAGCTGATTCCTAATAATCTATTTAAATTTTTAACTTTAAAAAATTGCCAGCCTAAATAAGTTAGCCAAATAAGAACTACAGTAGCAATCGCAATTAAAAATACTGATGGCAAAGCTAAGCTGAATGGCCCTGACTTATTAATATAAAGAGTAAAATAAAAAAAATCATCTGACGTCCCTGGCGCCAGATGAATGACGATTTTCTTTAATAAACGATCAAACAAAAATAAAATAAAAACTAACCAGATCAAAATCGCTCTTGACTTATTCATGCCTGACCTAACTTTTTTTTCTTGCAATTAACACAACTGCTTGATTCCGGACGCGCCCGTAAGCGTCGTTGATCAATTTCCTTGCCACAATAACGACACTGACCATATGTTCCTTTGGCAATACGTGACAGGGCAGCATTAACATCTTCCAAAGTACCTTCCAAAGTGTGTTCTAGAGCTAGATTATCAGTAAAGGTAGCAACCTCAGCCGCGTTCTCGTCTTCTTTATCACCATAATCAGGAAACTCAGCATCAAAACCTTGCTTTGAACGAACATCGTGCCGAGAAAGTCCTTTCAAATCTTTCTCTAGTTTTTGCTTAGTATCTAGGAGCGCCTGCCCCATTTCTTTTATAAAGTCTTGGTCCATACGCCAACGAAGTATAGCACCAATCAAGAAAACAAACAAGGCTACCGGTAGCAAAGAAAAGCGACGCTTATTTTATAAAAAGAAAAAGGCGCCGCTCTGGTTGCCCGTTAATAAATTTAATAATTGGCACCTAACGGCGCCTAGTTACGATGCTTGCTCTACTTAGGTTTACGCAAGCTTAGCCAATCTCCCTTGCTTCCAGGGGAACTCGCTAGGCCTGCGCAAAGATAAGAATGTATCATCAAGCACCTTAGGCGCAACTACTGGCTTATTATTAAGTTGCGAATCTCGCTACCACCCTTTTGGTCTGCCAACCGTTAAGATCAGCTGACCTTGATTTTGTTTTTGTTTCAAAAATTTTTTGGTTTGACCTCGGCCAGTACTAGGTCGAAATCCGGACAGTAGCAAGGGTCTGAGAGCTGTTTTAGCGGCAACTTTCAGGCTCTTGCCTCAGTCCACAACCATTTTTTAATTTCCTAAAGTTGAGTATAGCATACTTTTTCTTCAGGGTCAACTATCTTATTTTGTCTTTAATTAGCCAAAAATCAACTTTTTATACTGAGCACATATATTACTCATTATCCACATAACTAACAATTTATCCACAAACCCCACTGTTTATTTCAGCGGGGTTTGTGTTTTATTTGCTATCTTGCCTATTTTGTCTTAATCTCGGTTAAAACGATTCCTCGGTGGCCCCGAATTAGGTCGGCTATTTGGCCTGCCTTCACGATGATTGCCATTGCCATTAAAACCCCGATGCGGCTCTACATACCCTTCTGGTTTAGGCAGTGTTTGCCGATGAGACAAATTAATCCTGCCTTGGTCATCAATCTCAATTACCTTAACTGAAATGATATCGCCGATCTTTACTACATCAGTAACATTGTTAACATAATTCCAAGATAATTCTGAAACATGCACTAAGCCTTCTTGCCGAGGCAGTACTTCCACAAAAGCCCCAAAGTTCATAAGTCTCGTGACCTTGCCTTGAAAAGTTTCACCTATCACCACTTCGCGAGTTAAATTCTTTATCCAATCAACTGCCTTTTGACTAGCTTCAGCTGAAACTGATGTCACCATTACCAAACCATCATCTTCTATATCAATGGTCACACCAGTAGCATCAATGATTTCATTAATAATCTTGCCGCCTGGCCCAATAACATCACGAATCTTATCAACTGGAATATTGAAAGATACAATGCGCGGAGCGTAAGGTGATAATTCTGGACGAGGTTCCCCAATTGCCTGGCTCATTACTTCTAATACTTGATTGCGAGCTGTTTTGGCTTTAGCTAAAGTTTCACTGATGATCGCGGGAGCAATACCACCAAGCTTAATATCAAGCTGAACTGCGGTCACACCATTGGCAGTGCCAGCCACTTTAAAATCCATGTCACCAGAATGATCTTCCACACCTTGAATATCTGTAAGGATGGCATAGCGGGATTTATCCGCTGGATCAGTTATCAAACCCATAGCAATGCCGGCGACGGCTGCTTTGATTGGTACGCCCGCATCCATCAGCGCTAAACTGGAACCGCAGATTGAAGCTTGCGATGACGAACCGTTGGATGATAAAACTTCAGAAACAATTCTAATGGTATAAGGAAATTTTGCACGGTCTTGTGGTATTACTGGCACTAAGGCTTTCTCCGCCAAAGCGCCGTGGCCAATTTCTCGGCGGCCCGGACTGCGCACCGGCCTAACTTCACCCACGGAAAACCCAGGGAAATTATAATGATGCATAAATCTTTTCTTGCCATCCTCTTCCATACCATCCAAAGTTTGCTCCATACCTGGGCTGCCCAAAGTTACAACTGACAATACTTGGGTTTCCCCTCGACGAAAAAGCCCGGTACCGTGAGTACGAGCCAATACTCCGACTGAGGCTTCAAGCGGACGAATTTCATCTAATCCCCTACCGTCTACTCTTTTACCTTGCTCTAAAACTAAATTGCGTGCGGCGATATCAAGATAATTTTCAATCATCGCCAAACCCATACCCCGAGCTTCTTTGGAAACCTCATTATCTGCTTTCAGAATTTCATCTAATCCCTGGGTAATTTCTCGCAATTTGCTTTTATAATCCTCTTTGCTTCTAGTAGCAAAAACCGCTTCAAACTTACCAGTTAAATAGGCCTGAACCTTTGCTCTTAAGGCTTCGGTAGCCGCCTGCTCAGCTGGATCTAGCTCTGGCTCAGGCTGTTTCGCCTGGCCGCAAGTTTTTATAACTTCTTGCAAAAATGGAAACAAACGGCCAATATGTTTGTGGCCAAAAGAAATAGCTTCAGCAATCTCAGCCTCCGGCACCTCGTTGGCCCCGGCTTCTAACATGACAATTTCATCATCAGTCGCCGCCACAAAAACATCCAAATCAGACTTGATTCTAGCTTCATATGAAGGGTTTAATACCCACTCACCACCAATTCGCCCGACACGCACCGCCCCCACCGGACCATTCCAAGGTACAGGCGAAATAGCCAAAGCTAAAGATGCAGCAATTAAAGAAGGCACATCTGGATCATTTTCTTGATCAACTGATAAAACCGTTACTACCACCTGCACATCTCGCCTTTCCGTATCTTTAAAAAGTGGACGGACAGAACGATCCATCAAACGAGCTGTCAATATCGCTTCATCGGTCGGTCGGCCCTCGCGTTTGATAAAACGAGAACCTTTTATTTTTCCAGCGGCATAAAGCCTTTCTTCGTAATCAACTAGCAACGGGAAAAAATCAGTGCCTTCCCTGGGCTCGGGTGATTGCACCACCGTGGCTAACACAGTGGTGTCGCCATAACTCACTGTACAAGAACCATGAGCTTGCTGGGCTAGCTTGCCAACTTCAACTCGAAGTTTTTTGCCGGCCAGTTCGTGCTCAAAAACTTTTACCTCTGACATATTTTATCCTTTCTCTGATAGGAAGTGACCGTGGGTATCTGTTATTTGAAAGGAGCTAGTCCGCGCCAATTGGGGCGGAACACCTCTCTTCAAATAACTTATGAACCTCATCAGTAAACTCCTACCTGATTAATTGCTTATTAAATATAAATTAATTTTTGTTAATTATGATTATTATTTTTCTTGGCAAGTTGCCGGCGCAAAGAAGCTGGCAAAGACATTAAAAACTGGCTGCGCGAAGACGATAGATCAAAAAAATCATCAGCCGCTTCTTTTAATTTGGCGGAAGCGGTTTCAGAGAAAGCCATAACTTCAACTCGTTGGCCCAAAAACTGTAAGTATTCAATCAATGGCACAAAATCACCATCGCCGGTTACTAAAACCACGACATCAAGTTTTGAGGCCATAGAAATTGCATCAATGGATATGCCCACATCCCAATCACCTTTCTTGGCGCCGCCAACAAATACTTGCAAGTCTTTGGTTTTTACTTCAAAACCTTGATTGTCTAAGGCCTCAAAAAATTTAGCCTCCTCCGGCGCTTCCGCCTTAACTACATAAGCAATAGCGCGGATTAATTTTCGCCCAGCGACTGCCGCTTCTAGGACTTTGCCAAAATTCGTCCGACTACCAAAAAGGTTGCGCGAAGAATAGTACATGTTAGCCACATCCACAAATACCCCAACGCGCTGATCTTTATGTTTAAGCATACTTAAAATTAGACAATTTAAATTGCCTATTCTTCTACCTCACTCACGCCCTCTTCTAAAATTTCTGGCAATTCCTGGGGAATGGCTGAGAGTTTTACTTTTAACTTAAGCTTCTTTACTAACTCATCAAAACTTGATTCATTCTCGCGCTGTAAAAATTTAAGTAACTTGCGGCGCTGGCTGACCTTTTTAACCAAACCCCGCCGGGACGAAAAATCTTTCTTGTGTCCCTTCAAATGTTCGGTTAAGCGCTTAACCTCCTCGGTTAAAATAGCTATCTGCACTTCAGCCGAACCAGTGTCAGCCTCGTGGGTTTTAAACTTCTTAATAATCTTATCCTTAGCTTGTTTGTCTAACATGGGTTAAACTCCTTGTCTTTCGCTAGTCGAGTTACGGACGGATAAATCCAGTAACCCAAGTCAGCGAATATTATTTATAAGCGTTGATAAATCTACCATAAGCTGAGGATTTTAGCCAGCCAGGCCTGCGGTAGGCAGGCCTGGCTGGCGAGAGCGACACCAGGAGGGTAAACTTACCTTACAAGGAACCAGGAAAGTATGATTAAAAATCTGCCAGATTTAATAGAGGATTTTTTACGCTATCTTAAGGTACAAAAAGGGCGCACTGCTTTAACTGTCAGAAATTATCGGCTGTATCTCAAAAGATTTTTAAATTGGGGAAACACTAGTCGCTTAGCGCAAGCGGCTGACCTTACGCGGGAAAAGTTAAGAGATTATCGGCTGTGGCTCACGCGCCAAAAAAGTTTAAGCGGCACAACACTTTCCTCTGCCACCCAAAATTATCATCTCACGGCTTTAAGATCTTTTGTTAATTACTTAAGGCATAAAGATGTAGCCACTATTCCGGCGTCAAGTATCAGCCTAAGCCCACCGCAAAAAAGAAAAGTAATTTTTTTAACTGCTAATGATCGGCGATCCTTACTGCAAGCAGTCGGGCAAAGCCATGAACCGACTTTAGTAAAAATGAGAGATGAAGCCATTATAGAATTAATTGCCGTCAGTGGCCTTAGGGTTTCAGAACTGGTCATGCTAGAAAAATCACAATTTAATCTGTCGTCCGTTCGTCTTAGTATCATCCGCCGAAGCACAGCCTACGATTTACCGCTGACGGCAGAAGTTTGCCGATTGCTAAAAAATTATCTGGAGCATCGAACTGATCAAACTAACCATGCTTTTATCCGCCATGATCGGGCAGCCGATAATAAACCTGGCCGCCTAACACCGCGCAGCGTCCAGCGCAGTTTAGAAAGATACCGCAAACTTGCTGGCTTGAAACAAAAAGTCACACCTCATACCTTGCGTCACTCTTTTGCTTATCAGCTGGCCACTCAGGGAGCTGATTTGGCTACTTTGCAAAAAAGTTTAGGCCTTAAACATCCGGGGGGCACCCATGTTTACAAAGAAACCAACAAGCCTGGGGATTGACCAAAAAACAAAAATGTCTTAGCCTTATGCCGGACTGAAACTTTTAACTAAGTTGGATAATTTAACCTTTTATTCTTCTGCCTCTGCCCCTGTAGTTTCACCCCGAGGGTGATCTACCGAAGGTATGACAACGGCCCCACTCCATTTGCCCCTGTAGTTCAATGGATAGAACTCCGGACTTCTAAGCCGGGTATAGAGGTTCGATTCCTCTCGGGGGCAAATGGAGTGGGGTAAAATAGAACTGTGGGCTTACCTGCCTGCGGTAGGCAGGTAAGCCGGGTATAGAGGTTTCACCCTACGGGTGATCTACCGAAGGTATGACGATTCCTCTCGGGGGCAAAGGCTAAAGAATAAACAACACCTAATAACCAGCCGCCGCAGTTTAGTTAGTAATAGTT
>LCEZ01000015.1 GCA_000995845.1 Parcubacteria group bacterium GW2011_GWD2_43_10
GTTGTTTTATCTATATTAGTAATCTCAAAATACGCCATATGCGCATCATATAGCTTTGGCTGATATTTTCAAATATTGCTCTTAACGCCAGGGCGCGGGGCACTGCCTGCCTCCCGTAGGGATGGGACGATGCCTGCCTGCGGTAGGCAGGTTAGAACCGCTATAATGAACGGAAAGACGAACTTTGCTTTCCGGACGTTCCTGTTTTAGGGGTACTGCTTGCCATTCTAAAACTGAAGAGAATAGATGGAATATTGGTGAGGCCGGGGCATTTTAAATGATAATAAACCTTTCTACCTTTGTGTTTAGAACTAACAATACCGGCGTTGCGAAGCACCATAAGGTGCTGGGAGAGGTTTGCCTGTCTCATTCCTGTCGCGAGTTCTATATCGGAAACCGTGAGCTCACCCTGTCTCAGAAGGTATAGCACCTCAAGGCGCTTGGGGTTAGCGAGGACTTTTAGTAGTTCAGCGTGCTGCCTTAATACCTTGTTAAACATATTCGGTTACTTATTAAATTTCTCTTTAATCGCTGCAACGATAATTTTATCCCATAGGTCAAGTGGAATAGCCCCTGTTATACGGTGACCGTTCACAAAAAAGGTTGGCGTACCAGTAACCCCCGCCGCTACTCCAGCCTCAAAGTCAGCTTTGACTTGTCCTAGGGTGAGGTGGCCGTCGCGGCAGCGGTTGAATTTCACTACATCAAACCCTAAGGACTGTGCCAAAGAACCATAGAAGGCAGTACCTAGGCCTTCTTGATTCGCGAACAGAGCGTCGTGGTACGGCCAATACTTATCCTGCTGTGCGGCACAACGAGCCGCTTCAGCAGCGGCTAGTGCTTCATTGTGAACATCTACAATGGGAAAATCCCTATAGATAAGGCGCACGGCCTCGGGATACTTCTGCAACACCTGCTTTAGTATGGGTTCTTCTTGCTGTGTAAATGGACACTGAAAATCACCAAATTCTACTATCACCACAGGTGCATCACGCGGCCCCACTCCAGGAGCATTATCAATCACCACATTATATAGCTTAGATGTTGGCTGCTCTGATGCACCAGGCAGTTTAGTGTATCCACCAATAATTTCGGACTCAGGCTTAACTCCTAGTGGTTGCAGGAAGAGTGGGATACCAAACCACAACACCAGCCCACCACCTACCAACCACAACCACGACCTACGATACCATGGTCTACGTCGAGGAACAGGTTGTGGTACTGAGTTATCCATACCTTAATAGTTTACCCACCAAGGCATTGCTTATATTGATCCGGGTGATGGCTCATGTGCTCACGCCATGTAGCTTCGGTGTAACCAGCTGGTGGCAAACATGGATTTGTCGGGTCCTCAGCTTGTTTGGCCTGACTATAGTTAAGTAGCTGACCGTCAGGTGTACTGAGCGTACCTAGCTCTCGCCAACTCTGCCAGCCTTGAAACACCCAAACTCCACCAAGTATGAGTACCAATCCCATGAGTGCGAATAAAATTTTCTCAACTCGTAACATATGAACTAAGATGAAGGATTGGGCTTAGGTGTTACTGCCTGATTGAGTTGCAGATCATAGTATGTACCCATAAGTTTTACACCGTCGCGTAAAACGTATGTACCACCTTGTTCCGTACTGCCGACCTGAGGCCAAACATTTTGAAACGCCGGGTACACCTCAAGGTCTCCTACTATGATAACTGTGGGAAGATAACTAATCTTGTACTCTTGAATCAATTCTTTTGCCTCCGGACTTTCTGCTGTTAGCACCTTATCTTCGGTCACGTTGACACCAAGATTCTGAAGCGCAATGGCATTATTTGTTACATCATAACAACTACTACAGTCAACTGGTGTTATGTAAGTAGTACGGAAAAGACCCCGTACTTTGTCACTAACTACCTCATGGTAAGGTGCGGGCACAGAGTAAATAAACGTACCATCACCTGGCACACTGGTTTGTGCTAGGAATTGCTCAAGCTCAGTTCCTCGTGAAGTTTCTCCACTCACTATTACAGCTGGAAAACTCTCTAATTTATGAGAGGATATATAGTGTTTACCATCTTCGGTCGTGCCGTCAATTTGTATGATGGAACTAAACACTACCTGTTGCTTTTGCAAAGCATCAAGGAATGGCTTAGGGCTTGTGCAAGTCTGACATGTGCCGTCAACCACAACCACTACATCCAACCGAGAAGGCCGAACTATTTCTTCTTTATCTCGGACGCGGGCAACAGCCTCGGGGACGTTATTTAACAGTGCTACCAAACGTACGCCTGCCAACACAATCAGTCCACCTACCAGAATGATAAGTATGATATTAGATAATCTTTTCATATAGAATACATTTAGCATCCACCAACTTGGTTGGGTAAAGTACTTCCTCCTGAGGCTGATACCGGTGTAGTGGCGGTAGCGGAGGCAACTGCGGGTGATAGCGTTTGCCATGTTCGCAGAGCTTGATGTAGTCGTGTAAGTTCGATTGTTTCAAGTACCGAGATAACCAAGAGTATGGCGAGCGCAGAGACAACAAGTGTCTGGCGATTTAGTTTGAATGAGATTACATCTTTGTTGTCATCTACTGGTTTATTAACTTCTGTTTCAACCGAACTGTCTTGTTGTAGTGTCGGATCGTCTTGTGTATGGTGATGAGTAAGCATAAATTTAGAAAATTAGAAAAATTAATTAAGTAAGGGCTAACAACCACCGACCTGCGAAGGAAGAGCGCCTGAAGGCGTTGGTGCCTGACCGGCGACTGACCCGCCTGCTTTTTGTACAGTAGGACCAGGGAAGAACACGGCTTTCCATCGATTAACCTCGGCAAGAATTTCACTATCAGCCATTTCTGGATACTGCTGCAATAAATAGAGGGCGACACCTCTCATAGCAGCCGAGTGTGCACAACCGCAAGCTGGTTTACCATCGGGGAATACCAATGTAGTCGCACCACAACAAAACTCACAAGCAGTCTGACTGGCTATTGAAATATAGCGCTGTTGAAGATCGCCAGAGAGGGTTATAGTGCCGGAGCCACGGTCAAAATTTTCTAAGATAGTCATAGCGCTGGCAGCGTCGTCGAAATTTACCCCAAGTTCAGTACCGTAGCGCTCTGGTATACCATGGGGAAGTATATCTGAACTAACAGTAGAGCTCCCGTTATAAGGTTTGGCTACAGCGACTGAACTACTACTTCCCGCAGCCACAGCCGCTGGTAACAAGTCATGCATAGCTACCATGTGCCACTGATTCAACAAGAGAAAACCACCAGCCACGAACAACAGGACAAGCTCTAAGGGTCGACCAAGCGCGTGGCGGATTAAAGAATGTTTTAAAATCATAGGTTAAGTAATTAAGATTTAAGTTTACTCATTGCAGCAATCGACCAATTTGCTGACAATATCCTCTTTTGTCCAGGGCGTTACCGACTTGCCAGCGTCATGGACATTAAGTTGCTGAGCTCCTACCTTTGTTACACCTGACACATCAATGAGCTTCAAACGTAAAGCCCAGAACAACGAATACACTTCATAGGCTCTGTCGAATATTAGTTTAGCCTCATTAGTTTTTCCGTCCGAATACAGTTTGGTGCCAACCTCCATCAGGCGCATGGTGGCAGCTAAGAGATGTTTGCTGATGCACCAGGTCTCACCTTCATTTTGAGGAACCATACGCGCCAGGAGAGATTTTCTTATTTCCCTGGTCTGACTTAACAAATCAAGATAGGTTGGTTTATTTGTTTTTTGGGCAGTGAAGAAGAAGTGCTCCTCTAGACTCACCAGATTCATAATCGCCAAGCTCAAGTCCTCTTCCGTAGACAGATCGACGTTGCCGGAGGCCTTAAGTTCGTTAATTTTTTTAATGAGTTCATCTTGGTTAATAGGTGTATTCATAGGTTCTAAATATAGAAGATAAATAGGCCGAGCAATATGGTAATTATTCCGCCCCATAGCCTGATTGCGTTGAGATTATCTCGTTTCCAAGCTTGTAGCTTATCAAGAACCGCATGCTGACTAGCGAGCAGTAATACAATTACCAAGGGTGATACAAACAGGATGTTATACCACAGTAGATAACCGATTCCTCGGAGCTTAGTTTGAGCATCGTGGAGTAATCCCAACACCATGAGGTAAGGCCCGCCAGTGCAAGGAAACTCACACAATCCAACCAACATTCCTAGCAAAAAAACAGCTGGAATTGAAGTTCTTCGCATTAGGTCAGCAATCTTGCTGTGAGCGGCGCGCGGAATTTGTAATTTGATGGGAAAGGCAGGGAAAAAGTAGTTAATCAAGTTGATTGTGCCCAAACCAATCAGCAAAAGCGCACCAAGTCGTCCCATAAAGTGCGGGGTATTAAATAGGTGCAGTGCTTGTAGTATTCCCAAACCAATAGCAAGGTACGCCACGTATATACCCGAGATGTAGATAAGGCCTATTTGCAATATACGAGCCCGACCGAATGTACCAAGAGAGAACAAGAATGCAATGGTAAGGAGCAAGATAGAGAACGCACATGGATTGATACTGTCAATAAGCGCCGCCAATGAAACCAACGGAAAAAGCTTGGTCCCACCTGATGATAAATTCCAGATGAATACCGTGGCGCCGCTAGAAGACTTTAGGAACAGTAAAGCTGCCAGCACCACCAGCGCGAACGTAGTGAATAATATGAATTTTCTCTGCTTCATACATTACGGTGTCACCTGGGCTTTAATTTCGAATACAAGCTTCTTACCGTCCGTAGTTTCCACAAAGACATTGCGTGAAATTGGTCCTACACCGGCTGGCCCGTGGGCAGCTGGATCAAATACAACTTCTATCTGCGCCTCCTGACCCGCTGGTAGCTCCTCGTTAATGGTTGGAACGGGACTACCATGACCCTCCATACTGAACGGACCTACTCGCCTATCTGCTAGAAGTAACGTAGCACTAGTACACATACATGAGGTGTAGAGCTTGCGCACCGTAAGAGGAGATGATACGGCATTATTGATATTAAAGAGTACAGTGACTTTCCCACTGGCCATTGAGATAGTACCAAAATCGTAGGCCGTTTCTAAGGTAGACAAGGCACTGTCCGAAACCGCTCCATTCTGACTCTGGGCTGAAGGTGGCGATAATGCTATAAGTGCACCCACCAACAGGAACATACCAACACCTATACCAAGAACTATCCATGTTGTGCTCCTATGGTTGATTGCTGCATGATGATGAGATCGATGAGACATAAATTCTTCTGATTAATAATAAAAAACACCACTGTATATGGTGCTTAGGGAATCTATGTCGCAACCTAGGTAGGTTAACCTACATAATCGGCACGGGTAAAATCCCCAGCACCATTAACGTAGCTGGTGCTGGGTCGCGCTTCTCGTGAAGTGTTAACCACTGTTCGATTTTTTTAGGTAAAATATTAAGACTGGCAATAAAACTCTGCCAGCGCAAATGAAAGTGAGATTGAGCATCAAGCTCATGTCGTTTCTGTTTTAACCAAAAACATAGTATTGCCGCAATGACAAAAAGAACGAGTAGTTGACTGACACTTGATGGAATAACCTGTGAAATCCCCTGAATCACCTTGAGATGAACTTGTAAGCACGATGCAATATCAGCCAAACTTGCGCAGGGGGGCATTCCGCCGGTTACACCGACACAACCCTGGTGGGTTATGACATTGTGATCCATGTACCAGGTGCTCATTAGGCCAACACCCAGAACCCCCAACAAGAGGGCTATAGTAATAATCGGCTTAACCCTTAAAAAACCTTGATAACTCATATTCGAAATTTAGCATATGTTTAAATTTTAGTCAAGCTCAATTGATTCTTCTTTAGTAATAGGCTAAACACTAGTGTGTGACGGCCACCGTTTCAGGATATGAGCCATAAGTGCCGTGGTAATGGGCACGGCAAATATCAACGTCGTACTTCCCACCAAGGTACGAATAATTTCCTCCACGATACTTTCAGCGTTCATGGCTACCCAGAGCGGCTGGACAGTATTAGTTGTGAAAAGCAGAAGGAGTGGTAGGCCGGCGCCGATGTATGCTAGAGCGAGCGTATTGACGAGCGAGGTAATATGTTCGCGACCAACAGATAAACCGCGCCTATACAATTCAATGAATGGTAATGTAGGGTTGGCCTTATGTATCTCATCAACTGCCGCCGCCTGACCAGTAGTCACATCATCCAATACCCCCAGTGCACCAATGATTATACCCCCCAAGAGCAGCCCCTTGAGATCAATGTTTTCCAGTAAACCCATCTGAACGTAGAAAGCTTCCTCAGTACCCATACCAAACAGCCGAGCCAAACCAACAAACAAGCTGGCCAAGCCAGTGGCTAACCCCAAACTAATAAGCATGCTTACCAGGGCAATGCTCGTTCGCCGGCTAAATCCATGGGCGGGATATAATGATAACACGGCAATAGCCACCGAACCGACCAAACTTGTTGTTACTGGATTACCTCCAGATACGATGGTCGGCACGATGTACTTGACCAAAATGAGGATACTAACCAATAAACCTATGACACTGCCGATGCCTTTGAACCTTCCAAAAAACACTGCCACGACCAGAAAAATAGCCACGATTAGCCCGACCCACGGCAAGCGGTAAGGGTCGGAAATAAGGTAGGTGGTTTCCCCAAAAGCCTGGGTCTTCACCAACACTACGGTTTGCCCCACCGCCACCTTCTGTTGCTCACGTATGGGGAAATCATATCCATGGCGAATCTCAAGTTCCTTGCCAACTTCTGGTCCGCTCAACACACGCAACCGTACCAGCTGGTATGGTTGGCTATAGGCTTCATTATCAAACGAGCGCTGGCCTTCCTCAATAATGGTCATAACCTCGGCACGCGCATATTCATCAACCGGCGGGACGACCATTTGGTCTGGCACCGAAGTCATAGGCGGTTCTTGGGCTTGTCCTACAGGAGCCACCAGAAAAAATATCATTAAAGCCAGAATGCCGATGTGTGCCTTTTTCATATGTATGATTATATCTTTAATTTCGGTTCAACTCGTTTAAGTAATACAGCGTTTGTCGCCACTATAATCGATGATGCAGACATAAGCAGTGCCGCCATTTCCGGTCGCAACGTCCAGCCGAGCGAGTTATAAAATACTCCGGCGGCAACAGGAATAGCCAGTAAGTTGTAGATGGCCGCCCAGAACAGATTCTGCTTCATTTTTCTAACAGTTGCTTTACTTAAGCGAATGGCGGCGACAATATCATATGGATCGGATTTCATAAGAACGATATTACCTGTCTCAATGGCCACATCTGTCCCGGCGCCAATTGCAATGCCAATATCTGCCCGGGCCAAAGCCGGAGCATCATTGATTCCATCGCCGACCATTGCGACAAACTTGCCCTCGTCCTGCAATTTTTTTACATACTGTTCCTTGTCCTGTGGCAGAACTTCGGCAAAAATCCGATCAATGCCCAATTCTTTGCCTACCGCCTCCGCAACTTTGGTATGGTCGCCGGTGATCATAGCAACCTCAAGGCCTAATTCTTTGAGTGCGGTGATCGCTTTTTTAGAGCTCGATTTTATAGTGTCGGCAACAGCAATTATTCCGGCAAGTTTATTGTCTATAGCCATCAAACTGAGCGTCTTGCCTTGAGCGGCTAGGCTATCGATCTGACGACGTTGGTCGGTTGTATCCACACTTTTATCGGTTAGCAATTTTTCTTTACCCGCGAGCACCTGTTGGCCGTTAATGATGCCTTTAAGACCAAAACCGGAAATTGACTCGAAGTTTGAAACTTTTTCTATATTCAGTTTCCGATTCTTTGCTTCATCAACAATCGCTTTAGAGATTGGATGATTGGAAGCCGAACCGATGGCGGCCTGCATTAGCAATATTTGATCAGGATTAAAACCGTTAAATCCGAGCACATCAGTGACTTTCGGCTTGCCCTCGGTGAGAGTTCCGGTCTTATCAAGCACGATAGCGGTCAGGCGAGAAGTATTCTCAAGTGTAGCCGCGTCTTTAATTAAAATGTTGTGCTTGGCGCCGAGGCCGGTCCCTACTGCCACTGCGGTTGGTGTGGCAAGCCCTAATGCGTCTGGGCAGGCAATCACGACAGTAGAAATCGCAAAGGTCAGAGCCACCAGAAGTCCGACCCCCGCCACAAAATACCAGCCCATAAACGCGGCAAGCCCCGACCCGATTGCAAGAATTACCAACCAGCCCGCCGCCTTGTCAGCGATACGCTGGCCTGGAGCTTTGGAGTTCTGCGCCGTCTCGACCATCTTGATGATTTGCGCCAATACCGTCTCCGAGCCAACTTGCGTAGCTTTGAATTTGACCATGCCAGTCAGGTTCACTGATCCGCCGACCACTTTTACTCCGATAGTTTTGGTAACTGGCATGGATTCTCCGGTTACAAGTGATTCGTCAATGGCAGTTTCTCCCTCGACGATTTCACCATCAACCGGCACCTTATCGCCAGGCCGCAACACAACAATATCATCGTGAGTAATCTCCGCGCTCGGAATGCTCATCTCTTTGCCACCCCGGATAACATTTGCTTTCGGAGGCACCAAATCAAAGAGGGCTCGTAATGCGTCAGATGTGCCTTTGCGTGACTTCATCTCCATCCAGTGGCCAAAAAGTACGAATGTTACCAGTAGAGCCGCTGCTTCATAAAAGGTTTCCGACTCCGGCCGAATTACCGTAAGTAGCACACTGAAAAGATAGGCCGCCAAAACGCCAGTGGCGATAAGCACCGCCATGTTGAGCTTTTTGGCTTTGAGTGAATAGTAGGTGCCGGTAATAAAGATTGAGCCGGTCCAAAAAACGATGGGGGTGGTAAGGATAAGCAGAAGCCAATTTACTGGAATTGGGGTCGGCAGATTAAGCCCAAAGAAATTAATACCCACCGGCGAGTAGAGGAAAATCGGAATTGAGAGCAGGAAAGAAATCCAAAACCGCCGCCGCATATCAGCTTCCATTTTTTTAGCAATCTGCGGGTTGGTCATGGCCGCCTCGTGATCCATATGGCTCCCGCCTGCGCCGAGGCTTCGGCGGGCAGGCATCTCCTGCATATCATGTCCGGCATGTTCATCTCCACCTGCTTTTTTATTTTCAGGCTTGCTCGCCGTACCCCCGCTTTCCGGACGGGCAGGTTTAGCGGAGACGGGGATCAACTCCATACCGCAGGCCGAACACCGGCCAGGTTCACTCTTCTTGACTTGTGAATGCATCGGGCAGGTGTAAATAGTTTTCTCTGCTGCTTTTACGGTCTCAACATCGGCGTGTTCCGGATGGCCGATAGCCTCAGCCACATCATACTCATACTGTTTAGCCTCCATCTTACACCCACATGAAACGCTCAAGCTTTCCGCCTTACAGCCCAAACACTCACTGCCACAGACGCAGTGTGCCGAGTGCTTGGTATCATCTTCATGCCTGACATTATGATTGTGATTCATAGATTTGTGATTATCCGTTAAAGTGATTGTAATTTCCGCCAAGTAAAATGCTCATACACGCTTGACCAGAAAAAGCCGAAGCTTACCCCAAATAGAATCTCTTCTAAGGGAATGCCAACGATCAAGATTCCTGAGATGTCTTGCAGATTCCAGACCTGCTCTACGTAGTTGGGGTATAGGGCAATGAGCGTGAGGAAGTAAACAAAATAAATTCCTAAGAATATCATAGCACTCACAAGCATCTTTTTTTTCAGTTCAGGACGGCAATACCAAGTGAAAAGTCCACCGACCACCATTGCTATGACCGCCGAGTAAATAGGATTAAGTGGTGCGGTAATAAGAAGTAAGAGGAAAATAATCGGCGTAGACAAGAGGGCTAACAGGTGGTATCTGTGTTGGGAGAGATGCTGCTCATGCGCTGTTATCCGCTCAGGTCTGGTTCGGAAAATCAAGTCGTAGATTACCACCGCAACACCACCGATGCCGAACGAGAAAATTAAGCTTTCGATGTCGAATCCCGTCCGATGCGCCAAGTCAAAGAGCGAAGGCGGATTCCAGTATTCCGGGACAAAGAGCGGCTCCGTAAGCCCCAGGAGCGATGTCCAGAAGCTCACCACGAGCATCTCTTTTTTGCTCTCTTTGTTTTTTAAAAGTACGTAGATTATTCCCCAAATGACAATGAGGAATGCGCTCCATAACAGCCAAGCAAATTGTGGTTCGTGTGAGACAATCATACCTGTTGTTTAATTATACCCCGACCTCGGCGTTATTCGTGGTGTTCCCGGTGCGCCGTCCGGGATATGCGGCAGCGGATTGCGTACGAATTCTTCTTGACACGCCTTGCAGCACAGGTGATACGCGGTACCACCATACTTCACGATGCCGTACGCTTCCTTGCGGCGCAGTTTCTTTTTGCAGACTGGATCAATATTGAACATGGTTTATTGGTTAATGGACGACTCTTTGATGTGTAGGCTTATGGAACTACCTCTTCGCCAGTGCGGAAAAAAAGCCGGCGTGCGTAGTGCATACACCGCCCACTCGTCGCCGAAGGCTGCGCGAGATTCCTGCTCTTCACTGCGGGCTAGCCGCACGTACAGCCATACCAGAATTGGAAACATAATTAGCGTGATAAGTGTTGGCCACTGTAGTAAGAATCCGACCATAATAATGACGAACGCAGCATACTGCGGGTGGCGGATGCGAGCATAGGGACCGGTCGTTGCCAGTCGGTGTTCACGCTGCGCCGCATAAAGTACTTTCCAGGCCTTCGAGAGGAGCCCAAAGCCGTAAAAAATCAGGATATAGCTGGCAATATGGAACGGACCAAAGTGCGGATCG
>LCEZ01000016.1 GCA_000995845.1 Parcubacteria group bacterium GW2011_GWD2_43_10
ACTTTCAATTCCTCCATTAATTTGTGCAATGGATCATAACTTTGTTTCACAAAATCATATTCTGGGTTTTCAAATTTAGCGTAATCTCCCTCTTTTTTTTCTAAAATTTTTTCCGTTACCTCAACCGCTTGTCTAGACAATATCTCGTGCGCCTGCTGAGGTGTTAGTTTATCTATTTGCTCATCAGAATAACCCTTAGAATACAAATCTTCCTTCATTTTCCTAGTTATCATCAGAGGAATTGAAGCTTCTTCTTTAACCTCTGGTTTTTCAGTTACAACTTCAGATGCTGTAGGTACGGCTAATTCTTCACCTTCTGGGGTCGGTGTTTTATCTTTCTGCTCGTCATCTTCTTGTGGCAATTCGTGGTTTGTCATATGAGTATCTTATTATCTTTAGCCTTAACTTCACTCTCAATCTTACTCAGCTCTTTTTCTACCTCAACCTCTACCTGCAACTTCTTCTGTTCAAATTCTTTTACTAATTCACGCAATTTCTGCTCATACTGCTCATCCACTTCTTTAGTTGCTTCCATTAAAAAAGCCTGCTGAGCTCTATCAATTGTTTGGGTGTGGCCTGCTCTAATAATATTAAAAGCGCTTCCTTAACATCATCACTTACCTTAAGCCCGGAAATTAAAACTCCCATCTCAAAACCAAGTTGGACGCTGACCGCCTGATCAGCGACGGGGTTTTTAGTTTGATTGCTCATAATAAAAAACTAACCCTCACGCCAACGAATGCTACTTTTTTGGATTAGTATTGCTCATTATCATAAAATTAAAGCCTCGCCTTAATATACCCAATATAAAATACTGGATTGTTCTCTGTTTTCTGGTGCGCCAGGAACGGGCATGTTTAACAGAGCAGGCTGGCCGATAAACACAATAATCACCTAACATTTTGTTTTTTGTTTTAATTTTACGTAGTAATTCTACCAAAAAAAACGCTTTTAGTCAACTTATAAATAATCCCACCAAATTATCTCTTGAAATAATGTTATTTGTATGTTATAGTGTTTAAGCTAAACTTAGCCGGCGTTAAATTGCGGACCCGTGGTGTAGCCCGGTTAACACGTCTCCCTGTCACGGAGAAGATCGCCGGTTCGAATCCGGTCGGGTCCGCCAGCTAAATAATCAACCGCCCCCTAAGGGGCGGTTTTTAAAACCTTTTTAAGGTTTGGTTGATGGTGGATATACCATAATCCCAAAATAATGGTTAAGCCGGATATCCAAAAACCAGCTCTCAAGCCTAAAAAGATGTTTTGCTCATCTACTCGCAAAAACTCTAAAACAAATCTTAATAATCCAGTCAACACCAAATACCAGGCAAATGTTTGCCCAGGAATTTTTATTTTCTTGCCCACTTGCCAAAGTAAATAAGCTATTAATAACAAACCGATTGACTCATACAAAAAAGTCGGGTGAAAATAATTGGCCCTGATAAATTCTACCGGCCGATTAATTTCAGCTACGGGTATGCCCCAAGGTAACGATGTGGGTACGCCAAAAAGTTCCTGATTAAAATAATTCCCCCATCTGCCAACAGCCTGGCCCAAAGCCAGACCGGGTGCAAAAGTATCAAGCATTTGCCAAAAAGAAAACTTTTCTCGGCCGCTCCACCACCATAAAAAAATCACACCCACCAACAAACTTCCATGCCAGGCTAGGCCACCCTGCCAAATATAAAAAATTTCCGTTAGATGTTTTTGAAAATACCACCATTCGTATATAAATACATCCAGTAAACGAGCACCTAACAACCCAGCTACCACTAACCAGATTATCAATTCATCTAGTTTTTTCAGAGGTAATCCTTGACGGCGCCAGCTTGACCGCGTCAACCAATAACCAACAACTATTCCTGTTACTAACAGCAAGCCGTACCAATGAACCTGAAAAATGCCAAATTCAATCATAATTGAATCCGGTACCTGGGAATGTAATAATTCTGCCAACCACATATGCTTGGCTGTAGTTAACTAATTTATTAATTCACTTAACCACCAATTAATTTTGCCTGGATAAGTTCTTTTAATTTTGACCAATCTTCAACCATTTCGCCATTCAAGAAAAAGGTTGGCGTGCCGCCGATGTTGCGGTTATCTCCCTCGCGCATATCAGCTCTAACAATATCTGTTTTAGCGCGAGCATCCAGACAAGCAGCAAATCCGCTCTCACCATCAATATTAAGGTCAAGCTGCCGGGCGTAAGCCACTAAATCGTCACGGGAAAAATTCGGTTGGTTATCAAACAACAAATCATGATATTCCCAAAATTTACCCTGATCATTAGCGCACTCCGCTGCTAAAGCCGCTCGGAAAGCTTGGGTATGAATTGTCACTAAAGGAAAATGGTAATACCGGAAATTCAAGCGATCACCAAACGTGGCTAAAACATCTTTGAGGGTTGATTGAGCTGACTTGCAGGCTGGGCATTGGAAATCAGAAAACTCTTCCAAAACTAAAGTGGCGTCAGTCGGCCCTTGAGTTGGGCGCGCTGTCTCATCACCACCCCTATAAGGCGGTTTAGAGCTAGCCGCCATTAATATTCCTACCAAGGCAACAATTACTACTAATCCGCCACCCCACCACCAAATTTGCTTGGATAAACGCATTTTACTGAGCTAATACCTGATCAACCACCGCTTTTAGCTGTTCATAAGGTACCGCCCCTTCAACCGGCGTACCGTTGATAAAGCTGGTCGGAGTACCTTGAACACCATAGCTGGTGCCTTCTTGTAAATCCGCTTGCACTTTGCTGGTCATTTCACCCTGATCTAAACAAGTGCGGAAACGACCTTCGGCCACACCCACCTCTTTAGCTAATGGGTACAAATCTGTTAAAGCAAACCCAGTACCATTGGAGGTTGTTCGCTCAAATATTTTATCAATAAAATTCCAATAAGCCTCACTACCACCTAATTTACCAACACATTCAGCGGCTTCAGCCTCTTTTTGAGCATTAACATGGAAAGATAAAGGGAAATGACGATAGATCCAGCGAACTTGGCCTGAGTATTCATTCATTATTCTTTGCATGCTGGGATGGAATGATTTGCAGTATGGGCATTCCAAATCTGTATAAGTTACGATTGTTAATGGTGCCTCACTAGATCCTCTAACATAATCGGTAGATTTGACAGCAATATTTACTGGCGTCGGTGCGGTTGGCTGACTAGGTGCAGCGGCAGTTGGTGTTGGCGTCCCAGTGTTAGTAACTGCTACTTTTGTACCCTTACCAGAAAAAGCAAAACTAGCAGCCAAGACAAAACCAATTAAACTCACTCCCGCTACCCCAACTAACAAGCCCATAATAAAAGTTAACTTAGGTGAAGCACCGCTAAAAATACCAGTTAACCCACTACTCGCTGGGCTGGGAATGACTGATGCCTCATTATGTTCATGATCATGCATGGTTGATTGATCCATAATATATTAACAAATTAAAATTTAGTGCTTTGATTGTAACATGGGCACATATATGCGTCCAGGTTATTGGGGGGCTTTTTGTTTAAATTCACTAATAATCAAGTAATCTATTAATTTTTGCCACAATTCAAGCGTCAGCACACCCTCAATTTTCCTGCCATTAACAAACCAAGCTGGCGTCCCACTCACGCCCGCGGCTACACCATCGGAAAAGTCTGATTGAATTTCTGCCAATGTTTGATGCTGCAATAAACAATTACTAAATTCTTCCGTATCCAAACGTAATGATTGCGCTAAGGCCAAATAAAGTTCACTACCTAAATCATCCTGGCCTTCAAACAAGGCATCATGATACTGCCAAAATTTTCCTTGTTTATAAGCGCAATTAGCCGCTTCCGCTGCTGTTATCGCCTCGCTATGAATGGAAGATACGGGAAAATCACGGTAAATAAATTTAACAGCTTCTGGATATCTTTTTAAAACCTCTTTTAATATGGGAGCGGCTTCCTTACAAAAAGGACATTGAAAATCTCCAAATTCCACTATCACCAACGGCGCTACAGGAGAACCTTGCCAAGGATCATCACTAGTTTCCAACCTGGTGATAGGAATAGAAGCCATCGGCAAATTAATCTCAGGTGATGGTGTTGTAACTATGTTATTGTCATTTATATTAAATACTCTGAGTAACAAGGGTATACCAAACCACAAGACAACTAATACCACAATACTTATAAACCAAGGGCGCTTAAACCAGGGTTTATTAGTCTGATTAAGTTGTATTTGAACTTCAGGAACCATAAATCAATAAACACTTTTTACGCCCGGCGGCAGCTGCTCGCGCCACCTTTCACTTTGCTCATACTGATAAGCTACCTGTAATAATTTGTCTTCCGACCAAGCTGGGCCAATTAATTGCAAACCAACTGGCAAGCCGCCTGCCAAACCACAAGGTAAAGAAATGGCTGGTAAACCAGCAATATTTACCGGCACAGTATAAACATCAGCTAAATACATTGACAAAGGATCAGCCAGTTTACTGCCTAATGCAAAAGCGGTAGTTGGGGTGGTGGGTGTGGCTAAAATATCTACCTTATTAAAAATTTTATCAAAATCTTTTTTAATAACCTGCCGGGCAAGCAGAGCCTGACGGTAATAAGCTTCATAATAACCAGCGGAAAGTACATAAGTACCAAGCATTATCCGCCGCTTGGCCTCAGCTCCCAATAGCTGCCCACGTGTTTTGGTATATAAATCTGCCAAGCTTTCTACTCCCGCCCGCCCGCCATAACGTATGCCGTCATAACGGGCTAAATTGGCACTGACTTCTGAAGGGCAAATTACGTAATACGCTGCCAGGGCATACTCTAAAGATGGCAAACTAACCTCTACTATGGTCGCGGCCAATGATTTTATTTTGGCAATAGCTTTTTCCACCAGCTCTTTCACTTCTGCTTGTAGGCCGTCGGCAAAAAACTCTGCGGCCACACCAATCCGCATGCCTTTAATATCTTTTGGCAAATTAGCCAAATAATCAGGCACGCTTTGGCGGCTGCTAGTAGCGTCACGCTCATCCTGCCCGGCAATCACCTGCAAAATCCTGGCGGTGTCAGTTACAGTTCGCGCTAGGGGGCCAACTTGATCCAATGAAGAAGTCATGGCCATAAGCCCGTGGCGCGATACCCGGCCGTAAGTTGGTTTAAGACCAACCACACCACAAAAAGATGCTGGCTGACGAACAGAACCACCAGTCTCAGAGCCTAGAGCGGCCACACATTCAACTGCCGCCACCGCGGCAGTTGAACCAGATGAAGACCCACCAGTAACCTTGGTTTTATCCCATGGATTATTAGATGGCCCGTAGCCAGAATTTTCTCCTGAAGAACCCATAGCAAATTCATCACAATTGGTTTTGCCAACAATAATCGCCCCGGCCTGCTTTAACCTCTCCACTACCGTAGCGTCATAAGGCGGCAGATAATTATCCAAAATTTTTGACCCACCAGTAGAACGGATGCCTTTAGTAACAATCACATCTTTTATCGCCACCGGCACACCAGCTAAACTGCCGACCTTTTCACCCTTAGTAATAGCCTCATCAATTTGCCTGGCTTGTGCCAAGGCTTGCTGGGGAGTTGGCGTGATAAAACTGTTTAACTTACTGGCGGCAATGGTCTTATTAAATTTTTCCACCACTTCAACAGCTGATAATTCCCGCGCCTTTATTTTTTCAGTTAATTGTTGGATACCCAACATAAAATTACTCCCGGTTAGTAAAAACTTCCGGCACTGACACGGCGTTATTTTCCTGCTCGGGAGCGGCTTTTATTAATTTTTCAGCGTTCGGCCAAACCTTTACTTCATCAGCGCGTAATTTTACGCCCTCAGGATTACTACTTTCTGCCTGGCCTTTTATAGTTTGTAATTTTGCCACATAGGCTAAAACTTCACCTAGTTGCGCCGCATACTGCTCAACTTCTGCCGGTGTCAATTCCAGGCGGGCGAGTTTGGCTAAATGCTCAACTTCTTTAGTAGTTAATGCCATATCATTTAGTTTAAATCATCCTTACTTATTAACCAACTTATTAAAATCATCTTCTGATAAAACTTTGACACCTAATTTTTTAGCCTTGGTCATTTTAGATCCTGGATTTTCCCCGGCCACCACATAATCAGTCTGAGCACTAACACTCTCACTGGTAGAGCCACCTTGCTGCCTGATTATTTCCCCGACCTGCTGACGAGTTAAGTTAGTCAGTGTGCCTGTTAACACAAAAGTTTTACCATTAAATTTACCTGGGCCGGACCTCACATAATTTTCTACTTTCACTCCAAATTTTTGCAGTCGTTCAATTAATTTTCTATTAGGCGCTAAAGAGAAAAATTCTGCTAAGCTTTTAGCAACAACTGGTCCGATATTGCTAATTTTTTCAAACTCCTCATGTTTGGCTGCTATTAATTTACCCAGGGTGCCGAAATGTCCGGCTAAATCCCTGGCGGTTTCCTCACCCACATGCCTTATCCCCAAAGCATAAATAAATTTATCTAAACTTACTTTACGGCGGCCAGCCAGGGCTTCAACTATTTTTTTAGCCGAGGTTTCGGCAAAACGCTCCAATGGTTCCAGTTCATCAACAGTTAAAGTGAATAGATCGGCCGTATCTTTTACTAAACCATTATCCATCAGCTGATCAATGATTTTAGGGCCTAAACCCATAACGTTTAGTGCTGACCGGGAAACAAAATGATAAACCCGCTCACGCGCCACGGCAAAACAATGCGGATTAGAACAATAGTGCGCTACCTCACCCGCCTTCCTTACCACAGCACTACCACACGCTGGGCATTTGTTCGGCATCGTAAAACTTTTCGCCTTAGCTGGGCGCATACGTTTTAAAACTTCCACTACATCAGGAATAATATCCCCAGCTTTTTGAATAATGACCGTGTCACCAATCCTAATATCAAGGCGGTCTATTTCATCTTGATTATGCAAAGTAGCCCGCGATACAGTAGAGCCAGCAACAGTTACTGGCTCCAGCACCGCTACCGGCGTCAGCACACCAGTACGGCCAACCTGCACAATAATATCTTTAACGCGCGTCGTCGCCTGTTCGGCTGGAAATTTAAAAGCCAGCATCCAGCGCTCCGACTTGCCAATAAAACCTAAAATGCTCTCTTGAGCAATATTATCAACCACTATAACCACACCATCAGTTTGATAAGGCAAAGATTCTCTTTTTTTCTCCCATGTTTTTATATAAAGATCAACTGCAGCCAAGTCTGATAAGGGGCGGCAATGAGGATTAATTTTAAAGCCTAAATTTTTTAACAAATCATGAACTTGCGCATGGGTTGGTAAATCCAATTCAGTCAGTATTTCAAAAGCATAAAAATCCATACGTCTGTTAGCTGTCACCTTAGGATCAAGCTGCCTAATAGTGCCGGCAGCTAAATTGCGCGGATTAGCAAATGGAGACGCTCCTTTTTTTTCTTGCAAGCGATTAATCCTGGCAAGCTCCGCCTTGGTAATTACTACCTCGCCCCTAATATCCAACCTCTCAGGTAAGCTCATTCCTACTTTTTCCAAACGCAAAGGAACACTTTCTATGGTTTTAATATTTAGTGTTACATCCTCCCCAACTAAACCATCCCCCCGGGTAGTTGCTCGCACAAAAATACCTTGCTCATAAGTTAATACCATAGCCAAGCCATCCATTTTCAGTTCGCCAAAATAACCTTTTATATTCTGGCCGATTAACTTGACATTGCGTTGTTGCCACTCAGCTACTTCTGTAAAATTAAATGCATCTTCAATGGAAAGGATTGGCCGCGGGTGCTTAACTTTTTTAAATCCTGCCAAGGCCTTACCACCGACGCGCTGACTCGGAGAATCGGGCGTAATCAATTCCGGCCACTCTTTTTCCAGTTTAACCAGTTCGTGTTTTAGCGAATCCAAAGCCGCATCCGAGATCTCTTGCTTATCCAACACATGATAAAGATAGCGGTGATGATTGATCTCGGTGCGCAATTTTTGAATGCGGACTTTAGCTTCTTGTTTAATCATGGTACATCACAAAAAGTAGATGATGCGTCTTTTTCTTTACAAATTTGTTGTTCCGAAAAAATTGTGTAATCAAACACACCAAATTGAGGCGCATTAATCGGCACAGTAATGGATAAAGCCTGTTGGCTATCGCCCACTTGCCCAGTAGCTTTAACCTGCAGCTGGGCTGGCATGTCAAAAGTCAAGGTATCATTAAAAGCTTTTAAATTTAAACTGCATGCATCATTGAATAGAGCACGCACACGCAAATACGGAAATTTATCAGTAACGGAGTTGGTAATTGGTTCGGTACAACCACTAGATTCACTGCTTGAACATAATCGCCTCTCACTTCTTGGCACATAATTACCTGCCTCTAATGTCCAAAATGACTGCACTACTTCCAACCAAGTGTACTGACCGCCAGGACATGAGGCGGAATCGGTATCCCAAGTTAAAGTAATAGAATCAGCCTGATCAGTGGTATTATCCGGATCAAATAAAGGTACTTCAAAAGTCTGGTTTTCTAAAAGAGTCAGTATAATGCCTTCACTCCCAACTGTTTTCGTATAAGACCGCCACCAGGCGCCATTAGATATTGTCTCGGGATTGTTTTGACTAACATCTAAGTTCGTATTGCCTTTTTGCCTGAACTCATACAAAGCGTCTTCCAGTCCACTTTCGGCCACATAAAAAGCCTGGACACCCCTCACCCCGGCACCGGTTATTTTAAGCTCACGCACAATCAAAGTACCCGCCGATAAAGCTGTTACTAAAATAGCCGACAATACAAACAAACTGAGTAATAGTGATATGCCTCTAGTGTCGCGCATAATCATCGGCGATAAGAACGAGAAACTATAGTAGTTTGCAGCCATAATACGGTCGGGCTGGTACCTGGTTCAGGATCTTTACTTTGGGCGGTAAAAGCCAAGGTAACCCTGGGCTGTTCACTTGGCAAGGTAACACAAGCAGCGCCACTACAAGGTTCAAATGGATCAACACCCGGTACAATATAGTACTTAATGCTTACAACTTGCACATCATCGGATAAAATAGCTGACCAGGTGCCGGCTTCTGTAAAGCAAGAAAGACCGCGGCAAACTTCCAGAGTATCACTATTCTTTCTGTATAAAACCGGCTGATAAGAACTGTCGCGCAAAGCCAAAATTTCAACCGCTACTACTGTCACGCCGTCACTTTCAATTAAATCTAAACCTGCCTGGTTATAATAATCGTAATCAATCTCACTGCTGTGAAGGTCGCGAACTAAAGTCTCCAGGGCGAATCTGACACTGCCCTGCACGCGTTGGTTGGCCATTATCCGTTTTTGAACGCGCGATACATATAAGAATATGCCAGCTGCCGCCGACACCACCACAATTATCAAAGCCATCACCACCAATAGTTCAATAGTTGAAAATCCTTGGTTTGCGAATTTTTTTTCTTTATGGCTCATAAGGTTTATTGCTGAAACGCCAATTATATAGCCATTCTTCCACCTCTATGCTCAGCCGCCGCCCTGCCTCTTCCCATTCAACCCGGGAAATTACCTTAATTCCTCCTTTAATATTGGTGCCGGTACACTGCGCCTGGTCGCCGGCTACTTTATTACCCAACGCATCATAACAAATAGCATATAAAGTAAGCAGACGGGAATAAGTTGTGATGGTATCTGGTGGTACTATGTTGGGGCGTTGTCTATATAAATTTTTTGCCGGATGGCGAGTAATTTTTGCGCCTTCCTCATTCATATTGTCAACTGCAGGATTCAAAGTCCAAATTAAACTAGTTATATTCAAAACCGGAATAGCCGTCGGGTCGCTGTCAAATTCCAATCCCTCATCCCAGGCATTTGCCAGATTTGTGTCGGCTGTCTTCCCTTTTAGCCAATTACTATCCCTAATACTCCTAACTACTTCCACCCCTTCCCGCGCTAAATTGGTGGCGGTCATTCTGGCTTCCACTCCTTGCGAATAAGCCAGATTGCTTTGGGCCAAAGCCACTACTGAAATTATTCCGGTAATCAAAATGCCTATGGCAGCAATAGCCTCTATTAAACCAATTCCTGGTTTTTTAACAAAATACAACTTCATAAAAGTTATCATTGACAGGCATTTGCTATTGGAATTATATCACTCACTATAATTTGTCCCGAAGCCGCATTGCTTGAAATTATAATACCTTCATCCGATAAATATGGACTGCAAACTACAAACTCTATCAGACCAAAATTTTTTAATCCAGTATTATTATTGATTCGGCGATCACCAAAGGGCGGCACAAAAACATAAGAGAAACTTGCATCATTTGTATCCCTTAAATTCTGTCCTTCGTAATAAATTACATGATTAAGGTTATTATCCAACTCAACATTATGAAAAGAGGTGTAATAAGTGAAGCCGTCAAAATTATTTTGGTCCGGCTCATCGTACCATTGGTCATCGCCAAAGGCAAAATAACCATCTGGATTAGTATCGGCAAATAAAGTGATAGCGTCATCTTGTGTACTAACAAAAATACCATAACCCCCCTCGGAATATTTAATTTCGCCCCCAAAATCGTAGGTTTTACCGCCTAAAGTATAATCTTGAGCTTGGTGAAAAATTGAGGCTATGTAATAAGCGGAATTGCGCAAATCATCTTTATGTTTCCCCGCGTTAAAATTAATTATCATCACCACTGACAAAATCATGATAATAGAAACGCTCACCAGCATTTCCACCAAGGTGAAACCAGACCTTTTATTTAATAGCGATCTGCAAAAAAATTGATTCATGACCGGCAAAAATAAAGAAAAATTTTTCATTATAATTATATTTTGTGGTTAACCTTTTACATTTTTCAACCTATCCCACTAGCCTTATATACCAATTTACCATAACCTCGCCCCAGATGAATACGGCCACAGTCGCAGCTGTTAAAAAAGTGCCAAAAGCTAATTCACTTTTCAGGCCGTAATTCCGGAATATCACCAAAATTAAACCAACCACCGCTCCTAACCAATAAGAAATTACTATGGCAGTTATTACATCAGGCCAGCCTAAAGCCGCGCCCATCAACGCACCTAAGCGGATGTCGCCAGCACCCAACCAACGGCCTCGGGAAATAAAATATTGCAGAGCAAAAAAACCAGCTGCCACCACTATGGCTAACAATAAATTTGTAAAAGATAG
>LCEZ01000017.1 GCA_000995845.1 Parcubacteria group bacterium GW2011_GWD2_43_10
TTTTGTACTATGCCAAGCCATCATGGTTTATAAAAATGTCAGCGCTTAGGGATGAACTTCAAGCAGCCAATGCCAAAATAAATTGGTATCCAGAGCATATTAAACACGGCCGTTTTGGTGAGTGGCTGGATGGAATAAAAGACTGGGCCATCTCGCGTGAACGGTACTGGGGTACGCCGCTGCCTATTTGGCGCTGTACCAACGCCGAGTGCAAGCACCAGATAGTGATTGAAAGTTTAGCTGACCTGGCCCAGACTAGTGGCCAGGAACAAGTGGCTAGTGGTGATTTTGACATGCATCGGCCATTTATTGATGAGGTAAGCTGGTCCTGCAAAAAGTGCGATGACAAAGGCGAAATGAAGCGCGTGCCGGAGGTGGCGTATTGTTGGTTTGATTCCGGTAGTATGCCTTTTGCCCAGTGGGGTTATCCACATGCTAAGGATAGTAATAGTCAGCTTAAAGAGCATTATCCGGCGGATTATATTTCCGAGGCTATTGATCAAACCCGTGGCTGGTTCTACACACTTTTAGCCGTGGCCGCTCTTTTGAAAAAGGCCGGGGCGATAAAAGAAATCCCGCCTTATAAAAATGTTATTTGCCTGGGGCATATCAATGACAAGCACGGGCAAAAAATGTCCAAGTCCAAAGGCAACATTGTGGACCCATGGGAGATAATGAACAAGTACGGGGCAGATGCCTTGAGATTGCATTTTTATATTGCCAATCAACCGGGTGAACCTAAGAATTTTGACGAGAACGATGTGGACCAGGTGGTGAAGAAAACTTTGCTTATTTTGATGAACGTTATGATATTTTATGAGTTGTATCAAGATAAGGCCGAAGCTTCCAGGATAGCCCCCAAGTCCGATAATGTGCTTGATAAATGGGTGCTGGCCTTGCTACAGCAAACAACAAACGAGGTTACTGATCACTTAGAGCATTATGAGATTACTGAGGCAGGTAGGAAGCTGGCAGACTTTGTCACAGAACTTTCCACTTGGTATGTGCGCCGTTCTCGCGACCGTTTTAAGTCAGGAGGAAAGGACGCCGGTTTGGCGCGGACGACTTTAGGATTTGTCTTACGGCAAGTAGCCATATTGTTGGCACCGTTCACACCGTTTGTGGCTGATGAAGTTTACAGCCGCGTCAGAGGTGGATTTGAATCAGTTCATCTTGAGGAATGGCTAAAGCAGAATAAATTATCTGTTGAAGATGCACAGTTATTGGATGATATGACTAAAGCACGCCAAGAAGTTGAAACTGCCTTGGCGCAGCGCGCCGCTGTTGGATTAAAAGTTCGCCAGGTTCTTGGCAGTCTGACCACGACCGTGGCATTTGATGATGATATAAAAACAATTATTGCTGACGAAGTTAACGTTCAGGAGGTTAGACACGGTACAGAAACAAAACTTGATACTCAAATGAATGACGAGCTGAAATCTCTTGGCTTAGTGCGAGAGTTCACGCGACAGGTTAATGCTTTACGGAAAGAACTTAAACTCACTATTAAAGATAAAGTTAACTTGGTGGTGCAAGTACCAGATCAGCTTAAGAGTGCTATAGAAAAACAGTTAGCCGAGGTGAAGCGCGCGGTTATTGCAGAGTCTATTGAATTTTCTGATCAAGCTCAAGAGCACAAAATTGAACTGAACGAAATAAAAATAAGCATCACTCTTAAGAAGTGATTGATTATCTTTTGTGTCCACTTACATAACAAATGGTTTTATTCTGAATGTGAAGCCTTGGCGAGAAGGCGATAGGCTTTACACCTTATTTACTGATTCAGCCGGTAAGGTTGAGGCCGTGGCCTCGGGCAGCCGGAAAGTTTCCTCTAAACTTTCCCCTCACTTAGTACCCTTTAGTGAAATTAATTTAATGGTAGCGCGTGGTCGGCAGCGTGACCGTTTAGCCTCAGCTAGTTTACTACAAGCGTATTTAAAGCCGCCGTTTAACTTACCAACTATGGTTTTAGGTAGTGCCTTGTTGGAGGTAACAGATGCTTTAACGCGAGTGGGTGAGCGCGAACCAAGATTGTTAAATTTACTGCGCCAGTGCCTGATTGACCTTAGTCAGTTACCCCACAAGGAAGACGAATGGCGTCCGGCGGCCCGTTGGTTGCTAGCTAATTATTTGGTGGAGATTTTTAAATATACCGGCTTAGCTATTACTTTAACGCACTGTGAGCACTGTCGCGGGGAATTAACTGAGCCAGTTTTTTTCAGCTGGACCAGTCATGGTTTTTATCATCAGACTCACTTGCCGCCAGGGGATACCACCGCTGTCTTAGTGCCGGAAGTCCTGGCTTGGTTAATAAAAGCGGCTGGCCTGGGAGTTAGCCAGACTGAAGGTTTACCCGCCCCGGTTTTAGCCTTTTTAACAGATTACGTCCAAGGTCACTCCGGGCAAGAACTCTATACGATTAAGGTATTGCGTAGTATTCTATAGTTATAGCCAAAATTATGCCCAAAGACGAATCAAAAGTAAAAGATTTTTATATTGAGCCTGAAAATTCTGATGACTCAGATAAAGAGTATATGAGCAAGGAGGCTAAGAAAGCCTTTACCAAGCTTTATGACCGCAAAGTATCAGATGATTTATCACTTAATTTAAAAACAGCCAGGAAGCGCCATGCTTGGCTTATTATTATTTCCACTCTTGGCCTATTATTTTTAGTAGCTTTGGCTGTATTGTTCTTTTTTAACAGTGATGATCGGAAATTTGGTGAGGAAGCCATCAGCTTAACTTTAACTGGCCCCAAGCAGGCGCCTTCCGGACAAGTGGCCGAATACATAATTGCTTATCATAATGATCAGGGAGTAGATTTAAATAATGTAGAAATTAATTTGCGCTACCCAGCGGGTTTCACTTTCGAAGGATCGCTACCCGAAGCTGAGAATAAGGAAGGCACGAGACTGTTGCTTAATCGGATTCATGCTCGGGAATCGGGTAATATCTCAGTTCGTGGTTTACTAGTTGGTGAAGTGGGAGAAAATAAACAATTCACTGCCATTATTACTTATGAACCTGGCAATATTAATGCCCAATACGCTAGGACGTTAAATTTTGCCACCGAAGTTGTGGCGTCGGTTTTAAATCTTGAATTAGTTGGCCAGGCGCAATTGCCGGTGGGTGAAGACTTAGCTTTGACTGCCACTTATCGCAATAGCTCCGCTCAAGCATTGACTGGTTTAGTAATCCGTTTGACTGTGCCGGGTGGTTTTGAACTTGATCTGCCAACCTTAACAGCTATGCCTGGGGCAAATAATACCTGGTTTTTGCCTGATTTAGAGCCATTGGCTGAGGCTAAAGTTGAATTTAAGGGGCGATTTACTGAGCTATCAAGTCAGGAAACGCAGGATATTAGAGTGGCCGTTGGTATTGTAGATGATAATAATGAAGTTACAATTCAAGAAGAAAAAATACATCAGCTTAACTTAGTAAAAACACACTTAACGCTTAATTTAACAGCTAATGATGTTAGCCTTAAAAGCGCGGTTGATTTAGGCCAGCAAATTACTTACCAAGTTACCTTGGCCAATGAAAGTGAAACACCATTTTCTGATATAACTTTGGTCGCTAAGCTGGATGCCTCATATCTTGATTGGGCTACCCTAAGAGATGATTCTGGCGGTTCGGTGAATCAAGGTGCTGGCACTATAACTTGGACCAAGGATTCATTACCTTTTTTGGCTTCATTGCAACCAGGTAGTCGGACAACAGTGCGGTGGTATATATCAGTTCAGCCAGCACTGCCTACAGGTATTACGGCCGCACCATCATTAATGGCTAAGGTAGAAGCTGGTGCTAGTCAGTTAGTAGGAGAGAAATTACAAGCAGTCAACAGCGAGTCCAATGAGGTTATCAGTAAAATTAATACACGGTTCACTATGGAAGCTGATGGTCGGTATTATACTGATGATTTGGTAAAGCTTGGTTCCGGGCCGCTACCGCCTCAAGTGAATCAAACTACTACTTATGTTATTTTCTGGCGGTTAGTTAACACCATAAATGAAGTGGAAAATGTTGTAGTGACAACTACCTTACCGGCCGAGGTTAATTTTACTGGCCAGAGCACGGTGGCGGCAGGTAACGCCATTACTTTCAATCCCAATACACGCGAGGTGCGCTGGACGTTAAACCGTTTACCCGCTGGTGCTGGTGCTAGTTTTGCTAAACCAGAAGCTTCATTTGAAGTGGCGGTGACCCCTTTGGCGACTGATGCCAATAAAATATTAGTGCTAACAAAAACTTCAACTGCCACAGCACGCGATACTTCTTCGGGGGCTGATTTGATTGCCACCGCCAAATTTATTACCACGGAAATAGACAATGATCTGGGGGCACAAGGTAAGGGTATAGTAGTGCCTTGAGTTTATATGATAAAACCCTTAGCTTTATGGCTAAGGGTTTTTTAAATTTAAATTTTTTAGTTTTGGATTAAGGTGGAAGTAAATGCTTCCTAATGAACAGAGATTTGCAAATATAAGTACCCAATTGCCCGAGGTGTAGTTGTTAAGAACAAAAAGTAAGAGAACTATGCCTTGTACATTATATTTAAGCTGCCCAATTTTGTTTGAGCCTAGTTGAACCTTGGATTGGTTTGGCTTGGATAGGCCAGGGAAGAGATAGACGGTTAAACCCAAGAGGAGCAATATACTTTCTAATACCAAGCAGGCGGTTACATTCCAAATCCAGAAGTGTGGCCAAAAAACTATAATAGCTGAGAGAGCGAGTAATTTATCAGCTAATGGGTCATACACTTGGCCCCAGCGAGTTATAGCTTTATATCGTCTAGCTAAGATGCCGTCGAGATAATCTGTAATAATAGCGCGAACAAGCAGGTCAATGTAATAAGCAAGAGGTGCATACGGTCCGGTTATTAAAAGATCATAAGCTAGATATACGCGATAGCTAGTAAGAAGGTTTGGTATTTGCCCAACAAGTAAATCATTGAAACGATTAACGTTATGGCGTATCCAACCCCGAGTTTTTTCAGTGCGATCCATCGAACGTGTGACCGCATCAACAAACAAATTACCCAGCCAAGCCTTTGGCACTACAAAAATTGGTTCAATGAAATCTATCACAGTGTTTGCTAAATCATCTTTGCGGTCAATTAGCTTTTTTAGGTAAATTGTTAGAGATATGAGTTGTTTATATATGTTAATGAACGTTACCACAATCCCTCCGTCAGTTTTTGTTGATATTTAATGATTGTTTTGTTATCACCCTAACGGTATTGCTTGGGTTGGTCAAGGGCTATATTTAGCCTATACTATAAGTAGAAACTATGACCTTGGCGATCAAACAAACAGCTGACTTAATTTTTGAATTTCTCTTTGATTTAATTCGTTTTCCCTGGTGGTGGTATTCCGGCGGATTGAAGCTGGTTGCCCTTAAATGCTGGCGAGGTTTTTCTGCCACGCGGTCGCGTGTTAGTTTGGGTATTTTTGCCAAGTATTTATTTAAGCCGATGTATCAGGATTACACTCTGCAAGGACGAGCCATAAGTTTTTTCATGAGGTTGTTCTTGCTCATTATCAAATCTATTAGGCTGGTTTTATCGGCCCTTTGGTATCTGACCCTAGTAGTTGCCTGGTTACTGCTTTTCCCTTTAGCCTTGGTGGTAATTTTTTATTAAATCATGGTGACTAATATTATTTGGCAAAATCAATATAGTCTGCCGGAATTGATTTTTCGGCGCTTCCGCCTGGCAATTTATCGAGCAGTAGCCTTGGTTGCAATTATCTTAGCTTTGCTGTTATTCATAATTTTTGTACTGGTGGCCGCGGCGCCTTTTATTGAGGAAGCCAGGTGGACAGTATTTTTTCCGCCTGAACCTGGAGCCAAGTTGTTCTGGTTGTCAGTAATTCTCGCTGGTTATGCCTGGTACAGGCTGGATCGCGAACATGCTTGGTATCCAGCCCTATCATCGAGTGCTGGTGAGATTTCAGTGGAAAAACATCTAAGTGAGGAAGTTTGGCGTGTATTAGAAAAATCCTACGCTTACGCTAATAGAATGCAGCATCCAGCTGTTGAACCTTTACATTTATTGGCTGCTTCCTTAAGTTTTGTAACTGGTCAGCGGGTTTTTTCTAGATTGGGAGTAGATAGTGCAAAATTATCTGCAACTTTACGCCACGGTTTAAGCAAGTTGATACCAAGCCCAATACCAGGATTATCTACCGAAACAATTAATGTCCTAAAAAAGGCTACTGAACTGTCTTTGGTTCGTAAAAGTCGTCATGTTGAAATGAGTGAGGTCTTGGTAGCGATAAGTAGTGGAGAATCTATAGTGACTGAAGTGTTAGAAGAATTGGAAATAAAACCCGAAGCCTTGGATAATGTGACAGCTTGGTACAGCTTGCGGCGTAAATTAGTCAATTTGCGTTCGCGTCAAGGTAGGTCTGCCAGCTTTAGACCGCATCGGGCGTTGGATCGGACTTATTCAGCTGTAGCCACCCCATTTTTAAATAGAGTAGCGCAAGATTTAACTAGCCTGGCAGCCAGGGGTTATTTAATGCCTTGTGTTGGCCGTAGTCGTGAAACCACTGAAGCCTATCATATTATTGAAGGCGGACAATCAAGTGTTGTTTTGGTGGGTGAGCCAGGTATTGGTCGCGGTTCAATTTTAGAAGGGATTGCCCAAGATATGGCCGCCGAAGAAGTGCCGGCTGTTTTGCAGGATAAACATCTTTTGCTGTTATCAACCGCTCAATTACTTTCTGGAGCTAATCCAGCCGAGGCCGGTGAACGTTTATTGCGGGTGCTTAATGAAGCAGTGCATGCTGGTAATATTATTTTGGCGATTAAAGATATTCATCAAATTATCGGTTTAGATGCTGGTAGTGGGCAAGATCTTAGTTTAGGTGATGTTTTAGCCAGTGCTGTTTCCAATCATCAGTTAATTATTATAACCACCACGACAAACGCCTCTTGGCGTGAGATGGTGGAAAGGAGTTCACTCGGGCAAATTCTGCAGCGGGTGGAAATAAAAGAGCTGGATGATAATAGTTCTATTCAAGTTTTGGAATCGCGCGTGCCCGGCATTGAAATGCAGCATCATGTTTATTTTTCTTACGGCGCCCTAGCGCAAGCAGTTACTTTAGCTAAGCGTTATTTGCCTGATCGTTATTTACCGGAGAAAGCAATTTCTCTTTTAGAAGAGGTAGCAATCTATGCACGAGAGCGAACGGGTAAAGATGGCATGATTACAGCTGAACATGTTGCTCAGGTTCTTGCTAATAAAGTTCATGTGCCCGTGACTCAAATAACTGCGGCTGAAAGTCAGAAATTACTTAATTTGGAGCAAATATTGCACGAGCGTATTATTGGGCAGGACGAAGCTGTGAAGTTGGTGAGTCAGGCTTTGCGGCGAGCGCGCGTTAATTTACGTGATCAAAAAAGGCCAGTATCTTCCTTCTTATTCTTAGGCCCCACTGGTGTTGGTAAAACTGAATTGGCTAAAGTTGTCGCGGCAGAGTATTTTGGCGGTGAAGATAAAATGGTGAGGCTTGATATGTCAGAATACCAAACTGCGGAAAGTCTTTATCGTTTGGTCGGTGCGCCAGCGGGAGTGGGCGGGGAACACGGCCTTTTAACAGAAGCAGTGCGTCGGACACCCTATACCCTGGTTTTATTAGATGAATTGGAAAAAGCTCATTCGGATATACTTAATGTTTTTTTGCAGGTATTAGATGATGGGCGATTAACCGATGCCTCTGGGAGAACGATTGATTTTACCAATACCATTATTATTGCCACCTCTAATGCTGCTACGGCTTTTATTCAAGAGCAATTACAACAAAATGTTCCTCTAGAAAATATTCGCCGTGGATTATTGCGTGGTGGATTGCAGCAGTATTTCCGACCAGAATTTTTAAATCGCTTTGATGCGATTGTTGTGTTTAAGCCCCTAGAAATAGCAGAAGTTGAACAAGTTGCTGGTTTAATGATCAGTAAATTAGCGCGTGAACTGGAAAGTAAAGGAGTGCACCTTAAAGCTTCACCTGAAACAATCAAAGAGTTAGCGGCTAAGGGTTTTGACCCTTTATATGGCGCGAGACCTCTAAGGCGGGTAATTCAGGACAATGTGGATAGTGCCCTAGCCACCCATATGCTGACTGGCAAAATTACTAGGCGTGATGTAGTGGTACTAGAGCCTGGCGGAGTTATCCGGGTGGAGAAAGCAGAAAAACTTTGAAATTGGCATTTTTTGGTCAATTTCTGTAGCCACTTAGACAACTACTTGACGGACATATATAATTATAGTAATGATATATAGCTCAATATGTTAGGGTAAATCTATGGAAGAAAAAGAGAGGTTTTTAAGAGTCTTTGCCAATCTTCCCCTTGGTGTAAGAAAGGAGATAATTTTGGTATTAAATGACCAACCAATTACTTGGGAAGTGGCCTTTATTGAGGTTGATAATGATACTGAATTAAGTCATGAAATATTAGAAAGACTCAGCGAGCTAAAACTTATTTAAGAACATGTCTAATCAAACAGATCAAAAGGAAGAGAATAAAACTTTATTAACAGATACAGATAACGAGATTCGGGATCTAGTTATAGCTAGGTTATCTATTTTATCACCTGACACCCTTGTTTCCATAGGTTCAGAAGGTGATTTTACAAGGGACCAGTTGATTAGAAGTGTGGAACAAGGAGATAATATTGGTGAGAAATTTACTGAAATACAATTAGCATGGTTAAGATCACTTAAGGAAGTGGGCAGTGATTCAGCTCGTGCTAGTGTATGAACAGTATTATTTTTACGAGACCAGAATTTGATCTTGGTACTCGTTACCTTTCTTATTGGTGTGAGGAGCTTATCAGCCTTGCGAGAACTAAAGGTAAAGACGTAATTGATTTGCGAAAGCGTAAGGCAAGTAGAGAAGAATTTGAGAGTAGGGTGAAGAAACTAAACCCTACTTTTGTAATGATAAACGGCCATGGATCAGAAAACTGTGTTGCTGGTCAAGATAATAATATTTTAGTTGAAGCTGGGAATAATGAAGAAATACTTTTTTCAAGAGTCACTTATGCTGTATCTTGTAGATCAGCTAAGCTATTAGGTCAATTATGTAGCAAAGAAATCAATACAACTTACGTTGGTTATAAAGATGATTTTATTATATCCATGGACGGTACCAGTATAGGGCATCCATTGAAAGACAACAGAGCGCGCCCATTTATGGAAGGATCAAATCAAGTGGTCATATCCTTACTCAAAGGCCATTCAGCGCAGGACTCATCCAAAAGATCAAAACTTGTATTTGAGAATCATTATAAACGTTTACTAGCGAGTAATAGAGATTCCAATGCGAGATTTGATGCAATGAACATATGGTGGGATATGATGAATCAAGTTTGTCTTGGGGACACAGATAGAACTATCTAATTAAACCAATTGTAAGAAGTAGTGGATTAGTCATGATTTAAACATTAACTCAGACAGGTGACTTTGTTTTAGAAGATATTTAGGTAGAGAAGAATTTCCGGTAGATAACTGAGCTCTTTTTTGTCTTAGATAGCCAGTTTGATTACCTGTCGAGGTGGCACCGGAATAACCAGGTGTGCACTGCTTAATTGTTGATTCAAGTAAGATTACAGCTTAGGACGCTATCCAGCTTGCAAAAAGTTATAAAATCATTTAAATTAGTGTGGTCATGAAACAAGAAAAAAACGATCTTGATTTAATGGATAAGCTGATTGCCCTGTGCAAACAGCGCGGGATTATTTTCCCCGGCAGCGAGATTTATGGCGGACTGGCTAATTCCTGGGATTTTGGACATTATGGGGCGTTACTGAAGAATAATATCCGCCAAGCTTGGCTGAGTCATTTTGTTACTTCGCGGGATGATATGGTGCTGCTGGAAAGCGGTATTATTATGAACCCGAAAGTATGGCAAGCTTCGGGGCACTTGCAGAACTTTACCGATCCGTTAGTTGACTGCAAAAAATGCAAAAAACGTTTTCGGGCTGATCACATCTTAGAGCAAAGGAGTTTAAAACCAGGCTACGACAAAGAATCGCCTTTGGACTGGAGTGAAATTCAT
>LCEZ01000018.1 GCA_000995845.1 Parcubacteria group bacterium GW2011_GWD2_43_10
GTTTTACCGCTGCCGGCACCCGCTAACACCAAAATCGGCCCGTCGCGAGTGGTAACGGCCTGGCGCTGCGGTTCATTTAAACCTTTTAATAATGATTCTTCCGTATTGGACATAATCTTACAATAACAGTAATGGGATTATTCTAAGGATTGACATAATATAACTCTTATGTTATGTTACTAAAGTCTTAATACAGCTACTTGATCAGATTATCATATTGTGATGGATATTGAACGTTATCTGCAAATTGCTCAGATTGCCGTTTCGGTACTCTTGATTATATCGATTTTACTCCAGAACCGCGGCGCGGGCTTAGGTGGTATATTCGGCGGTGAAGGTAATGTTTACCGCACCAAGCGCGGCTTGGAAAAGGGGCTGTTTGTCAGCACTATTATCTTTGCTATCATCTTCTTTGGTTTAGCTATCTGGAATATTTTAATATCCTAAAGCGATTAATAAAATCGCTCAGGCATGGCTGGAGTTCTTTAGTTGATTTAACTTCTAACTCTATGTCATGGCTCGGGCGAAGTTTTGGCAGCAGCCAACAAGGCCGAGCTGAATACGGTTTGCGTCCGGCTTTTGGACCTAGCCTACCCTCTTGGCGACAAATCAGACTACTGCCAAGGATATTAACTGCACATGAAAAAAGAGCGGCCTTAAGTTTAATTATACTCGTTGTCTTCGGTGGTCTGGCCTTAAGTTGGCGGCTTTATGAAAAAAGCACTACCGTTACTCCTCAGATTGGCGGCGAATATAAAGAAGGGGTGGTAGGAAACCCGCGCACCGCCAATCCTTTACTAGCAACTTCTGATGCTGATTTGGATTTAGCTTTTCTGACTCATCGCGGCTTATTCAGTATTGATGACCAGGGTAAAATAACCGAGGATTTGGCTGAATCGTGGGAATTGAGCCCGGATAAAAAAACTTACCTTATTAAATTGCACCCGAATTTGCGCTGGTCCGACGGTCAGCCATTGACCGCGGCTGACGTGGTTTTCACTTTTGCCAGCGCCAGACAAGAAAAACTCGCCAGTCCTCTAGCAGGAAGCTTTCGCGATATTACCATTACTGCTCTTGATGATGGACTAACTACCAGTTTTACACTTAAAGAACCCTATGTACCGTTTCTTTATGCCCTGACAGTCGGGCTAATCCCCCAGCATATTTGGCAGGGTATCCCTTTTGAGAAGTGGCTGCAATCGGAAGCAAGTTTAAAAACGGTTGGGGCTGGGCCATTCCGCTTTAACTCACTCACGCGCGATGGCCAGGGTAATATTTACAACTATATATTGGAATCAAACCCATATTCGTATGAAGCCGCACCATACTTTAAAAAATTCAGCTTAAGATTTTATCCTGATATGCCGAGTGCCTTGGAAGCTTTGCGTCAAGGCATGATAGATGGCCTGGGTGATTTATCCAGCCAAGATAAGACCAATTTAAATCCAAACAGATTCATTGTTTATGATATTACTCTACCTCAATATACAGCTATTTTTTATAATCCAAACACTAATAATGCTCTAAAAGAAGCGGCCATTCGGCAGGGATTAAGCTATGCTATTAATCGCCCTGATTTAATCCAACAAGCTTTGCTCGGCCAAGCCCAGCCAGCCACTAGTCCATTTACTTTTGGAGAATTCAAAACCAAAACCAATACCCAAACTATTACTTATGACCCAACTAAGACCATTCAACTTTTTGAATTAGCGGGTTACTCACGAACAGAAGGTGACAGCATTTTTAAGAAGGGCGATCAACTTTTAGAAATTACCTTGACAGTAGTTGATAACGAAGTACAACTCAGAGTCGCTAATGTAATTAAGCAGCAATGGGAAGCAGTGGGAGTGGTTGTAAAGATCCAGCCGGTAGCCAACTATCTTTTACAAAGTGAGGTTTTAACTCCACGAAATTACCAAGCGCTTTTAGCCAGCGAAGTGGTTGGTCTTGACCCTGACCCTTACCCTTTTTGGCATTCATCACAAGTAGCCGCCCCCGGCTTGAATCTAGCTCAATTCCAAAATCGTGAAGCTGATCAATTATTGGTTGAGGCGCGACAGATGTTTGATGAATCTGCCCGTTTAGAAAAATATGCGAATTGGCAAAATATCTTGCGCCAAGAAAGTCCTGCCACGTTTCTTTATAGTATTAATTACAGCTACGCCCAAAATTATTCGGTTAAAGGTTTTAGCCGATCAATTATGGGCCAGCCGGCCGAAAGATTTTGGAGCGCCGATGGTTGGTACCGTCGGACCACACGCAGCCGGGCAAGCAAATAGTTACTTTTATATATCAGCGAGCGGATCAAAAAATACCTTGGGGGATAATTGAAATCAATTTTTTAAAAATTTAGGGCGAGTGGGCTGGATGCGATGTATAAAGCATTCAGCGGGCAACCAAAAGTTGCCCGGGCCGACACTAGCCACCACTTTTTTAAAAATTTAGGGCGAGTGGCGGAACTGGTATACGCGTACGCTTCAGGAGCGTATGGCCGCAAGGTCGTGAGGGTTCAAGTCCCTCCTCGCCCACCAAGTAAATCCACTTTTACTATTTACCAATATTTATCAACTAAAATACTGAGCCAGTCTTGGTTCGATTGACTAACTTAATATATGACAACACAATTTAATAAATACCAAAGCCGCCATCGCCCTAGTACTCCGCGGTTCCGCAATACTATGGGTATGGCTCCTGTAACGCCAGCTAATGCTCTGCATCAACCGCGTAGCAGTAACGAACAGAAGCTTAGAATTATCCCCTTTGGCGGACAAGAAGAAGTCGGCCGCAATATGACCATATTTGAATATGGCCATGATATTATAGTACTTGATATGGGCCTACAATTTCCCGAGGAGGACATGCCTGGAGTTGATTATATTATTCCAGATATTCGCTATCTCAAGGGCAAAGAAAAAAATATCCGCGGGGTCATTTTATCGCATGGTCACCTTGATCATATTGGTGCCGTACCTCACTTGTTGCCACGTTTAGGCTGGCCTACGGTTTATGCGTCACGTATGACCTTAGCGTTGGTTCGTCGACGCTTAGAAGAAGCCAAATTACAACGATACTTGAAAGCTTATGAAATTAAAACTGCCAACGAAACTTTGACTTTGGGAAAAATAAAAGTTGGGTTCTTTGATGTTACTCACAGCATTATGGATGCTCTGGGAGTTGTTATTCAAACGCCGGTAGCTAATATAGTTCATCCGGGTGACTGGCGCTATGATCTTAATCCAGTAACTGGCCGACCAACTGACTTTTCTCAATTAGCTCGCTGGAATAGTAAAACTACTCCATCTGTCTTAATGATGGAATCTTTAGGCTCAACTAAAGAAGGCAGTCAAATCTCGGAAATTGAAATTTTCCGTAATATCAAAGGCTTACTAGAACGTGCTCCGGGGCGCGTGATTATTGCCACTTTTGCCTCCATGGTTGAGCGCGTTGGCTGGCTAATAAATATTTCAGAACAGCTGGGTAAAAAAGTAGCCCTTGATGGTTATTCCATGAAAATGAACGTGGAAATCGCCAAAAAAATTGGTTATTTAAAGTTTCAAAAAAATACCATCATCGACGTTAGAAAAATTCACGATTATCCGGATAATAAAGTGGTGGTGGTTTGCACCGGCGCCCAAGGTGAAGACCGGGCGGTGTTAATGCGCATTGCCACCGGTGAGCATAAATCTATTAAATTAAAGAAAAATGATACGATTGTTTTCTCTTCTTCAGTGATTCCGGGCAACGAACGTACGATTCAGCGGCTAAAAGACAGTCTTTACCGCCAATGCGATCATGTGGTGCATAAGGAAATTATGGATGTTCACGGCGGCGGGCATGCCCTGATTGAAGATATAAAATTACTGATTCGCCAGGTTCGGCCAAAATATCTGCTTCCAGTTTACGCCAATCATTATTTACTTAGGGAAGCGGGTAAGGTTGCCTCCTCTATTGGCTTTCCTCCGCAAAATATATTTTATCTAGACAACGGCAGTGTGGCCGAAATTACGCCCGCTGGCTTTAATCCGCCTCAGCAAAAAATCCCAATTGAATATGTTTTTGTGGATGGCTTAGGTGTAGGTGATGTTTCACATGTAGTTTTACGGGACCGGCAAATGCTGGCAGCTGATGGCATGGTGGTAGTGGTAATGACAATTGACGGCACTTCAGGCAAACTAGTGGGCTCGCCGGATATTATTTCTCGCGGCTTTGTTTATATGAAAGATTCAAAAAAACTGATTGAGGAAGCACGTTCTCGCATTAAAGATATACTGAAGAGCGCTGAGGGTAAAAAACTAGCTGACGAGACTTTTATCAGAGATAAGGTTCGCAACGAACTCGGGTATTTCCTGTTCCAAAAAACCGAACGCCGACCAATGATACTGCCAGTCGTCATAGAAGTCTAAAGTAAAATCAGCCTTGCCAACTCTTACTATTTACTCTTACTAATATATGTTCCCCAAGAATAAAGTTATTTTTTCAGGCATTAAACCAACTGGAGAGTTACATCTAGGTAACTATCTTGGAACACTTAAAAATTGGGCTGCCCTCCAGGAACAGAACAAATGCTTCTTTTCTGTTGTAGACTATCATGCTATTACCGTACCCTATGACCCCAAAGAAATGCCCCGGCAAGTCCTGGATATTGCCATAGACTTTTTAGCCACGGGAATAAACCCTGAAAAAAGTGTCATTTTTGTACAATCACATGTACCAGAACATACCGAATTAGCTTGGCTACTGAACACTATCACACCAGTGGCAGAACTAGAACGCATGACTCAATTTAAGGACAAGGCCAGTGAGCAGCAAACAGTTGGAGCCGGCCTACTGAATTATCCTGTACTAATGGCGGCTGATATACTCATCTACCATGCAGAATTAGTACCCGTAGGCGAAGATCAATATCAACATCTTGAGCTTGCTAGATTAATAGCACGCAAATTTAATAATGCATTCGGTGAATACTTTACAGAGCCCAAAGCCTACGAAGCACCAGTGCCAAGAGTAATGTCATTACTAGAACCAACTAAAAAAATGTCTAAGTCTGCCGGTGCTGGCCATTGTATCTTTTTGGCTGATGAACCTGAGATTATCCGTAAAAAAATCGCTAAAGCGGTAACTGATGAAGGCGGTGGCATGGGTGAACATATTTCTGGCGGACGCAATCTCTTACAACTATTCAAAGTTTTATCTGGTGATAAAGTGCTAAAGCAACAATTAGATGATCAATACCGCGCCGGTGAACTTAAATATTCAGAATTCAAACCATTGCTGGCAGAAGCTATTATCAAATTATTAGAACCAATTCAGGAGAAAAGGAAAGAGCTGATGTCTAAACCGAAAGAAGTAGAAAAAATCCTGCGCTCGGGCCGAGATCAAGCTAGATTAATAGCTGGTAAAACTCTAGCCGAAGTCAAGGAAAAAATGGGTCTCACATAATAAAAAACTCCGACCCGTGGGTCGGAGTTTTTTATTTAACCAAGTTTATAGGACTACCAGATAAGAAAGCTTTAATATTATCAATGGTAGTATCCAAAATCCGTCTGACTGCTTCAGTTGAATTAAAAGCATTGTGCGGCGTAATAATAACATCATCGCGAGTTTGTAAAATATGATTAGCCACTAAATTCCGATAATCCACGGTTTTATGGAATTCAGGCGACAGCACCTGACTTTCTTCACGAATATTTGATTCTTCTTCCAAAACATCTAAACCAGCGCCGGCTAACCGTCCATTAGCTAAGGCTTGCACCAACGCTTGGGTATCCACTAACCCACCCCGAGCAGTATTCACCAAAACAGCTCCTGGTTTGATTAATTTCATATTGTCGGCGTTCAAGAGATGGCGAGTTTTGTCATTAAGGGCGGCATGCAGAGTTATAACATCAGCTTCTTTTAGCAAGGTATCCAGGGAAACATAAGTAAAACCTAATTCACGAGCCAGTTCGGTATTGGCCTTGGGATCAAATACTAAAACTTTCATAGCAAAAGCGCGGGCGATTCGCACTACATGCTGGCCAATATGACCACAACCGATTATGCCCAAAATCTTGCCAGCCAAATCAAAGCCGCGCAAAGATTGGTCTATTTGAAAATTACCCCGTTCCGTGCGCTCATAAGACTGAAAAATTTTGCGGGACAAAGCCAAAATCAAAGCCCAAGTATGCTCAGCCACCGTATTTTCACCGTAATAAGGCACATTGCAGATTGTTACGCCCCTGATCTTGGCAGCAGCTAAATCAATATGATCAAAGCCAGTGGAACGAGTGGCTATTAATTTAAGGTTAGGTAAAGCAGAGATGGCAGCCTGATCAATAGGCGTATAAATAAACGGCGCCACTACTTCAGCGGCGGCAAATTCAGCAAAGTCGCCAGCGGCTAAAGGTTTGGTTAAAAATACCAATTTATGCTGAGGTAGTTTTTCGGTTAAATACGCCTGTTCCCAGCCTTCTAATTCTGTAAAAATTATTGTGGACATACAATTATTTTAACTCAACTTTTTCCAGTTTAATAGTTCGCTTCAGCCAATTACTGGCGACTTTTTCTGTTTGTGGAGTAAAGTCTGTCACATAAAAATGGCTAGCACCTAATGGTAAGCTATCAGCTTCAGCTGGGTGTTCCACCAGCCACTGCGTTAAGGCTATGGCGGTTTCCTCGGCCGGATCAATCACCTTAACTCGCTTACCCATCCGGGGAATTATCAAAGACTTAAGCAGCGGATAATGAGTACAGGCCAGCACTAGGGTATCTATTTGCGCTTGCTTGAATGGAGCTAAATAACGCCGGATGATTCTCTTGGTTTCAGGCCGATCTAACCAGCCCTCTTCCACTAAAGGCACTAATAAGGGCGCGGCTTGGGCTGTAACCTGAAAATTATTTTCCTGGCTTAATAAGTGCTGATAGATGCCGCTAGCCACCAGTGCCCGAGTACCCATCACGCCAATATGGTGACCTTGGCTTACTTTCTTAACAGTAGCAATGGCCGGGGTAATAACATCAAAAAAAGGAATATCAGGGTAGGCTTGGCGGATAGCTGTTAAACCAACAGCCGATACGGTATTACAAGCGACCACAATAATCCTAGCTCCCCTATCAACTAAAAATTTAGCGGCCTGTAAGCCATAAGCTGCCACCACCTCAGCTGACTTATTGCCATAAGGCGTGCGAGCAGTATCACCAAGATATAACAACGAATAATCCGGCAGGCGCTTCATGACTTCACGCACCACTGTTAACCCACCAATACCGGAATCAAAAAGTCCGATCATGATTCTTTAATTAACTTCAAAACTTCAGCCTGTTTGGTTTTCATTAACTCAATGGTTTTAGCTTCAACTGTCACTCGTAGTAAGGGCTCAGTATTAGATGGGCGAACATTACACCACCAATCAGGATATTCCACCGTCACACCATCAAGTTCATCAATTTTGGCATCGTTAAAATGATCTTTTATTTTTTTAAGCGTCAGCTCTTTATTCTCAACTTCAAAATTTACTTCCGGAGACTTAGCATAGGGCGATAATTCACGTACCAATTCAGACAATGGTTTATTTTCTTGTGATAACAACTCTAAAACCATTAAAGCCGCGATCATCCCAGAATCTGCACTGAAATTCCGACGAAATGAATAGTGTGCCGAAAGCTCTCCCCCCATCACTGCACCTTGATTTAATAAAGCTTGACTGACATTAACATAACCAACCGCCGTTCGGATAGGCTGGCCACCCCAACGAGTAATAAATTCAGGCACTGCCCGAGAACAAATTAAATTGTAGGCAATTTTTGCGCCTGGTTCTTTACGTAAAGCCTCTTTAGCTAATAACAGCATAGTAACATCCGCTGGTACAAACTGGCCATTTTCATCTAAGAAAAAAATGCGATCAGTATCACCGTCAAACATTATGCCAACATCAGCCTTATTGGCTTTCACCGCCTCAGCACAAGCCTGGGAGGCCCCTTGCGCTAATGGATTTGACGGCCGATTAGGGAAAGTCCCGTCAAGCTCAAAAAATAATGGTTGCCAATTAAAAGGTAATTTATCAAATAATAAAGGTATGGTTTTCCCAGCCATGCCATTACCGGCATCAACTACAATTTTCAAAGGTTTTAAAACAGCCTCATTTATAAAAGAGCGAACATGCTTTATATAAGTTGGCCAAATATCAAAAACATTTAAACCCCCGGGCTGGGTATTAGCTGGCAAAATTGCTGAAATATGTTCCTTAATCTCACTGCCGCGCACCCACTGGGTATGGCGGCGCGTAATCTTAAAGCCATTGTACTGCGGTGGATTGTGTGAAGCAGTCACCATAATACCAACATCATAGTTATGTGCTCCCACGCCAAAATACACAGCATCTATTGGCACCATTTCAATGTCATCAACCGTTAAACCGCCGGCACACAAACCATTAATAAGCGCTTGATGAAGTTGAGGGGAGGATAATCTCATATCTCGCCCTATCACTGCTCGCCCCGAACCAACTAATGAAGCCACAGCTAAGCCAACAGCTTGAGCAGCCTCTTCGTTTAATTCCTCAGGGTATACTCCCCTGACGTCATAAGCTTTGAAAATATTTTGATTGAATGACACAAATATTAACGGAATGACTGAATTAATTTACGCTGGACTTGCAAAATCGCTCCCCAAGCCCATAAAGCTCCAACTAAACCTACCAAGCCACCAATAAACGGAATAAATACAATCAATCGGTAAATAAAAATGCCAACTAGCACAACTACTAAAAGTCGTTGTTTAGTAAGCCAACCTTCACCTGACTTTGATTTTATAAACCAGCCTAAACTAGCGCCGGCGACAATAGGCGCCAAAATTAAACCTATAAAATAAATTGCCGCTAACACCAAAGCTAGGGGCAAACCAATTATTGTAACCATTAAAACTATTACCATAATTGGGACAATAAAAGCCCATAACGCTCCCCAGCCCAATGAGCGCCAAGGATTTGATAAGGCTTCTGTTATTACTTCCTGTAACTTGCCAGGTATTAAACTCGTTAACACCATACCTAACACCAAAGCTGAGAACAGCGAGATCAAAAAACGCCACCACCAAACTGGTTTGGCTGGTTTAGTCACAAATTCATGAAATTGAGGCGCTTCTACTAACTGAGCACCCGAGGCAACCTGAGCTTGCTTCACTCCATAATAATTAAATGAACTGCCAGTTTTAGTAGTTTCCCTAATATCCAAACTGCCCGATTTGTCTAAATACAAATTTATCGGCCCCTGGATTTCTCCGGATAAAATAACCGCCCCAGAGCCGGCTAAAATTCCCCCTTGCACTAACCCGCGAATTTCCATAGTGCCGCTACCTGCAGTGATCTGCCCTGAAATTTTGGCACTCTCACCTATTACTAAAGTACCGCTGCCAACCATAACATTGCGTGCCACTGTGCCATAAATTTCCACATTACCGCCAACTACCCGAACATTACCCCCCACCGGCCCAGTAATACGAATATTACCGCCAGCGGCAATGACATCACCCCCAACTGCGCCCGAAACAATTACATTGCCCCCAGCCACAATTACATCACTCTCTACTGAGCCGGCAATTTCCACGGTATCACCAGCGCCGTAATAATTACCGACAATTGACGAGCCGGAAGGTACATAAACATTACCCTTACCTTTGCCATACACCACCACCGGTAAGACTAAAATCAACAAACAAATGACGCCCAAATATGATTTATATTTCATATAAGTAATAATTAAGAACTACTCTAGTATAACTTTTTTTGCTATTTTAAACAAGAAAAAGCACCGCTAGTTTTACAACGGTGCTTACTTATGTCCCAAAATAGTCACACTTGCGAATAAAGCTTCTCAGGTTAATATAACCTATACTCAACAATGATCAATGCTAGTAGATGTATATTGGTTCGATGTTTTCTTTTGTCAGCAATTTTCTCCAGCTGCTTAACGTTTTTTATCTGCATAATTCTCCCTTTTATTTTGTTTATATTATGTGAATTATTTAATTTTCAAAGAACAA
>LCEZ01000019.1:0-8118 GCA_000995845.1 Parcubacteria group bacterium GW2011_GWD2_43_10
CGATTCTTAATTAGAGACTCAGAGAGGGTCCTGATGACGGAAGATGTTACCACAACAGGTGCCAGCGTTTTAAAAACAAAGGCTGGCATAATAGCTGGTAATGCAGGGACAGTTGAGTTCTTCCCATTAATCGCTGCTTTTGTGAATCGTTCCGGAAAGGAAGAGATTGATGGACATAGGATCATTGCTCTTTTAAGGGTAGATAAACCAAAACAATGGAAACCCGAAGAGTGCGAGCTTTGCAGGCTGGGTTCAAAGGTTATTCCAAAATTCAAATCTTACCTAGCTTCACAGTCGTTGCCAGTAAACTAATTAATAATAATTATAATCAAAGTCCGTTTAAGGAGAAACGGGCTTTTTATTATGGTTTTGGATATGTTTTATCCACAGATTGACACTTAAATTCATCGGATTATCATAAGTGGCAGTGTATATGTATTGGCGCGATCGTCATCACAATTTTGGCCCAGCCGGGAGAGCGGCTTTCCCTTTCATTAATTAATCCTTCACCTTCGGGTGAAGGATTTTTTATAAATAGCAAAAAGCGCTATTTAACAACTAAATAAGAAATTAACTAAACAAACAATCAAAATAATTATTGGAGGAAAAATGAAAAGCAATGTTGAAGTACTAAGACTCATAAAAAGCTGTGGTGACAACTTTGTTCGTTTGCTACAGAAATTAGGTATACTTTATGTCCGCCCTAAAAGGGGGTTAGAGCCAATTGGCCCGGCGGTGGGACGGCAATCAACTTATACCAACCCGGTAAATGGCGAGGAGCCATTGCATTATGTTAGTGAAAACTATTACAACGGTAAGGTGCTGCTGCTGTATCCTCTGGTTATTAAACATCTGGCGCAAGCGATTTTAACGCAGATGAATAAGGAATATGCCATTAAAGAGGCAGAATTTCAGGGCTTGGGGCCAGGTGGTGAGATGTTAGCTCATATTTTGCAATTGCAAATGGATAAATTACTTAGTAATAATAGTTCCATTAATTCTGATAATGGCCGAGATAAAGTAGTCTTAGTGCAAGATATTTTAGAGCCAATACCATTAGGTAAAGCCATTGAGGCAAACAGAAACAAGGGTAAACTAGCTTCTCTTATTTGTACTATCGTTAATCCTGATACGTGTTTCACTGATTTTATACACGCTCCGCAAGGCCCAATAATGCTCATTACTCTAATTAAAGAGGTACTCGTCAGGTACAGGCAGGACCATCTTTTAGTAAAGGCAGACGTGGAGAGCGGAAATATTATCTGGGATCCCAAAAATGAGTGGGATAAGCTTGCCAAGGTTATGGAAGAAGCTGATGTAGAATCAGAAAGAGAAAGGCAAAGGCTAGTCGTATAGCCACAAAAAATATTTGTTATTCAACCCCGTTCCAAAAGGAACGGGGTTTTCTTGTCAAAATCTTATTTAAGTGTTATTTTTTGGCTACTTGATAATTTGCCCGGGTGGCGGAACCCCGCAGTAGAACCTTCGGTTCACTACGGGGCAAGCTGGCATATTTACCCCGCATAGTTGGTGCCGGAGTGGCGGAACTGGTATACGCACAGGACTTAAAATCCTGGGCCCGCAAGGGATTGAGAGTTCGAGTCTCTCCTCCGGCACCACTTGTGCGGGGCGCACAGGACTCCCCGCAGTATCCGCCATGGGCGGAACTACGGGGCAGGTAAAATCCTGGGCCCGCAAGGGATTGAGGGTTCGATTCCCTCCTCGCCCACCAAAGTTATTTGTGAGAGCGAACCAACTGCTTGGTTCGCGTGAGGAATCGAAGGGTGAGGCGATGCCTGCGGCCGACGAACCCAGGCCCGTTAGGGGATTCCCTCCTCGCCCACCATAACCTATTTAAACTATGGACAAACTTGAGAAAATTCAATTAACGCCAGAAGAAATTGGCAGCTATCAATTAAAGGATAAAAATAAGATAATCCGCAACCCTGATGTGCGTGCAGGAGATTTTATTAAGAATGAAAGTGAATTCATAGATGATCCGGTACGACAAGAAGCCTGGAACGAGGTTAAAGCTAAGTGGGGTGATGATATCGATTTTTACGATATTATTGACGGATCTGGATTAGAAGCTGTTTTTTATAACCCTGATAAATTTATTGAAGGATTAAATAATAGAGAAGTTATATTGTCGGCTGAAAAACGAATAGAAATTAATAAAGTTATTGATGAACTGGAAGTTAGAAAAAATAAATTGATTGAAATTAGATTGGATTATGAAGATGTTAAAGATGTTGCTTATGATGCTAAATTCAAGCACGCAATAGAATCTGCTATTCTAGATGTAGAAAAATACATTAGTAATGGTAAAAAATTTTTAGCTGAAGCAGTTAGTGCTTAATTTTCTGGCGTAAAAATTCAATAGCTTTTTGATAAAATTTGGCAAGTTTACCTTTTTCCCAAAGCCAACCAATTAGCAATATAAGACCTAAGAATATAAGAACGATATACCCGCGCCAGTCCGTTGGTTCTTTTTTTGATAAGTCTATAGTTTCAGCGACTGCTTCAACTGATGTAGGTTGATTTAAGATTATGTCTTGAGGCACACGTGGCCAAAGCCTTAATTCACCGTCACTTAAGGTAATGAGCCCGGTTATTTCTATGTGGTTATCAGCTGATAATTTTGGCCAGCTAAGTTCGCGATTTTTTAGGGTAACATGAAGTGTTTTGTCATCAGATTCAATTGTGAACCAATTACTGCCTTTATTAGCAACTAGGCCAGAAGTTTTTATTAGCCTACCTTCATATAGTTCATCAATATCGGCCAGATTAAGTACCAGCGGTTCAGGCGGTGTCTCGTTTTTCAAAACATTTATATCATCAGGCGAGCGCACATTGAGCCTAGTGCCGTAAGTTTTAGTGTGAGAAGCACTGCCTTTCACTTTTATAACATCACCCCAGGCTAGCGCTGGCCAACTGCCGACAGTTAGATTCAATTGCAAGCCATCTACAAAAGCAAAGTGTTCGCCAACTTCTGCTGGTAAGGCGACAACTACGCCACTAACTGTCGCCTTGGCCCCGCTTTTTAATTGATAAATATCCTTAACTTCAAAATAAGGGTAAGGATTTGTAATAGCGCTTTGAGCTTGGCTAACAGATTTTGTTTCAATAGCTTCAACAACATTTTCTTGGCCAGGCGTAGGTTTTTTTGTCCACATCCAAGAATTATTTATTAAAGCGTAGCTTTGTCCTGCCGGGGCCTGGGCATAAGTTAATTGGGTAACCACAGTATTCGTCTGGTCAATTAAACTGATATCAGCCCCAGTGTTAGTTAAAGTGAAGCCCGTTTCCGATTTGGTTAGTACTAAATATTGATGTGGCAAGACACTGTGTGGTGGCAGTTTAGTTGTTCTGGTTTTTACTGTTATAGCCCAGTCATCAGTAGATATTTCTTTGTCACTATTATTAAAAAGCTCTATCCATTCGGCACTGTCATCGCCAACAGGATCGGGTAAAATTTCCGTTAATTGCAAGGAGGCATGGGCTGTTATCGGCAAAGCCCAGCAAACGATAAGCAGGCTCAATTTATAAATATTACCTATATTTAACGGCATAATGTTTTGAATTGATAATTGACTTTAAAATACATAATACCCTTTTGTCAAATATGCTAAGCTTGACTATGTGGTAAAATTTGGTTACGACATAGCGGGGGCGAGTGAGCTAAAGACGAGCAAGCGTAGTCTTTAGCGGGCAACCAGAAGTTGCCCAGGGCGACACAAGCCACCACTTTTCTTAAAAATATATGGGCGAGTGGCGCAATTGGTAGACGCGCATGGCTTAGGACCATGTTCCGCAAGGATTGAGGGTTCGAGTCCCTCCTCGCCCACCAGATTATTTAAATGGATATATTATTTAAAATTACCGGAGAGGTGTTCCCTGCCAGCCAGCGAGGGCGCACTTTAGGTTTTCCGACGGCTAATTTGAATATACCCGCGACTGAGTTGGCTGAAGGCATTTATCTAGCTTTTACTTATAAAGACGAGCAAAAATACCGCTCGCTTTTATTTATTGGTTCGGCTTTAACTTTTAATGAGACTAATCGCAAGGTGGAGGTGTTTGTTTTGGATAAAATTGACGATTGGTATGGCCAGGAGATTACAGTGGAGGCTTTAAAAAAAATCAGGGATAATAAAAAGTTTTCCTCGGCTGATGAGCTGGTGGCACAAATGAAATTTGATGTTACCGCGGCTAAACAATTTTTTGATAGTTTAAGTGAGTAGAGTAAGATTAGAATATGAATAATTATCGCACCGGTCCCTGGCTAGTGGCTTTGGCTGCTTTTTTGTGGGCGATTGACGCGCCTTTCCGCAAGTATTTAACAGCCGACCTTTCTTCCACGACCATTGTGTTCATGGAGCATATTTTGATCGTAATAATAGTGCTGGTTGGACTAAGGCCATATTTAAAAGAATTCAAGAAACTTAATTGGCGCGGCTGGCTAGCTATTGCATTCATTGGTTTTGGTGGCTCGGCTTTAGCGACCGTGCTTTTCACCCAAAGCTTTCATTACGTCAATCCATCGGTAGCTATTCTGTTGCAGAAAATTCAGCCACTTGTCGCCATCCTTTTGGCCGTTATCTTCCTACATGAGAGATTGAATAAGAAATTTTGGATCTGGGCTTTGTTGGCCTTGGCTGGTGCTTATATAGTTTCGTTCCCTGAAATTAGTCCTCAAGGTCTATCGTTCGCCGGTGGAACTACGGGAGTTCTTCTCGCTCTAGGGGCAGCTGGCTTATGGGGAGGGGCAACAGTCTTTGGCCGATATTTATTGCGAGATTTAACCTGGCAAGCCATAACCGCCCTAAGATTTATTTCCGCTCTTATTTTTTTGTTAGTCATCCAGGTTTATTATGGCCGCTTAGCCGAAGTCGGGGCCGCCTCAGGCCAAGATTGGATTTTTGTGTTCATTGTGGCGATTGTTGCCGGTTTTGTTTCCTTGTTGATTTATTATCGCGGCTTAAAATACACTTCAGCCTCAATTGCTACTTTAGCCGAACTAACTTTCCCAATGGCGGCCGTGGTTATTAATTGGATATTCTTGGATGCCAGCCTGACGTTTATGCAGATTATTGGCAGCGTTGTATTGCTCTTGGCTATTACCAAGTTATCTTGGGTAAATATTAATACAGCTAAAGAAGCTTAGTTATGAATCATAATAAAGACGAATTACCAGCCACCAGCCAAACAATCACGCTGGGCAGGTACCAGCATTTTAAGGGAGATGAAGTAGAAGTGCTGGGTACTTGTTTTCATAGTGAAACATTGGAAGAGTTTGTTGTTTATCGGCACCTGACAGGCAAACGAGCGGGTGAAAAGTATTATTGGGTTAGGCCAGTGAAGATGTTTTGCGAAAACGTAATGATTGATGGTAAAGAAGTGCCGAGATTTAAATATCTGGGATAATCTATGTTGGGGCTTTTAGCTTTGTTAGCCGCGATTATAGCTTGGGGATTTGGTGATTTTTCCATACAAAAATCAACGCGTGCTTTTGGAGATGTGCGTACGCTTATTTTTATAGGTCTTACTGGAATTATTGGACTATTTCCGTTTGTTTATAATGAGATTGCCGTACTTTTTCAGGATTCAGCTCGGCTTTTATTACTAAGTGCTACTGGTGTAGTTATTTTTGCCGCAGCTATTTTGGACTTTGAGGCCCTTAGGCGCGGTAAGATTGCCGTAATTGAGCCAGTCTTGTCATTTGAATTGCCAATAGCAGTTGCCTTGGCCGCAGTATTTTTAGGAGAGCGGCTTACGCCAGTGCAGTTTGTTTTAGCGGCTACTACTTTCAGTGGTATAATTTTGTCAGTTACCCAGCATCACAGGCACCTGATGTACCACCGTCGGTTACTTGAACCCGGGGTGATTTTTGCCATAGTCGGGGCAATTGTGATGGGTGGGGTGAATTTCTTGGTTGGGCTTTCTAGCCAGCAAACTTCGCCAGTCATGGCCATTTGGTTTACTAATATCGTTTTTACCCTGCTCTCTTTAGTCTATTTGGTTTGGCGTGGGGAAGTGCGCCATCTTTTTAAAGGAGTGGCCAAAAACCCATTGCCAGTAATTTCAGTTTGTATATTTGATAATGCTGCTTGGCTGCTTTTTGCTGTGGCGGTTACTTATATCCCCATTGCCATTGCCACTACTATTTCAGAGAGTTACATTGCCCTAGCGGTTTTGCTTGGACTTTTTATTAATAAAGAAAAATTACAGCACCATCAATACGCCGGCGTAATCATTGCCATTGTCTCGGTGATATTATTATCGCTGACTGTCAGCTAGTAATAGAGATAAAAATTTGACAGCCTACTTTTGATAAGGTAGGGTGTTTTAAAGTTTGTTCAAATCGTTCTTTATTAATTGGGGCTGTAGCTCAAAATAACCTTCTAAAACGCCTAGCGGCAACTATAGTCTGGTTTGACAGAGCAATTTCCAGGCCAAGGGAAGAGGTTGCGGGTTAGAACCCCGTCAGCTCATTTATTTTCTTGACATTATTTTTAAGTTCAAGTAAGGTGCCGAAGCAATATTCGCGGGTATAGCTCAGCTGGTAGAGCGTCGGATTAATCTACCTTGAGAATAGGAGTTTTCCGAAGGTCGTGGGTTCGAGTCCTTTTATCCGCTCAAAAAAGTGTCTTTTTACTGGGGGAGGTAACTCAGCTGGTAGAGTACTGGACTGAAAATCCGGGTGTCCCTGGTTCGAATCTAGCTCTCCCCCCAAAAATTAATTAAAAATAGGGACCATAGTTCAATTGGTGTGAACGCTGCCTGTTACGGTAGAGCTTACTGGTTCGAATCCAGTTGGTCCCGCAAAAATTAAAAGCTGCCGTAGTTCAGTTGGTTAGAGCCCCTGCCTTACAAGCAGGTGGTCGCAGGTCCGAATCCTGCCGGCAGCACAATATTATTTAAAATAATTTACCCTATCGTCTAGTGGATTAGGACATTGCCCTTCAAGGCGGCAATAGAGGTTTCACCCTGCGGGTGATCTGCCGCAGGCATGACGAATCCGGTTGGGGTAGCAATAACTAAACGGCTGAAAAATTCAGCCGTTTTTTATATATCTTGACAAAAGATAAGCAGATAGATATATTGCATAGGCATCATATGTTCTCTCCTTATGCTAGAGAGGCAACTACTTATTCCAATTAATTTGGAGCCTCTCTAGCGAATTTTAACCAAACCACTCACAAATAAACGAGTGGTTTTTCATTTATCTGTATATTACTAACTGGCACTAGTATTGGACGTAAATCAGGTTGTTATATATAATAATTATAAGTGTTTCTATCTCTTTTCTACTCAAAATAAAAAATGCCTCCTTTCATTAAAGAAAAGAAGTGAAACATTTTAATGACCCCCTAGGACAAGTTCCTAGGGGTTTTTATTTTATCCTGCGGTTTGCCAAAATGTTGTTTGAGCCGTATAGTGGTGATTGATAATAGGTTAATCTTTTTGTATGAAAATATCAGCTATTACTAAATTATCTAGAAAGGCCAGTGACTCGTTAGTGCTGGCGTATTTTGCCAAGGAAAAATTTTCCAGTCATTTATTTTTTAAGTTATTAAAAAATAGCGAAAAGAGGTTAGTTGAACAGTATTTTAAAAACAATAACTTTTCCGCTAAGCAGAATGAAGTTAAAGTATTGCCGCGAGTTGGCCAAGGGAAAATATTGTTAGTAGGTTTGGGCGAGCGAGCCAAATGGAATTTACGACGGGCAGTATTAGTGGCGCGCCAGATTGTGGTGGTAGCTAAAGCTGAAAAAATTCTGCAGCTTAGCTTGCCTTTTGATAATTTTGTGGTTGTTGGAGTGACAGATGAGCGTTTAGGGCAGACTGTTGCAGAAAATGCCGTGATGGCAAATTATGAGTTCACCCAATATCGCACTAAGCCGGAAAAAGTTTTTAGTGTTAGTTCAATTAACTTTTTTACTTTAGCTAAATCTTATCAGGCAGTACAAAAAGGAATTGAAGTCGGTTTAATTATGGGTGAACAGGTAAACCTGGCGCGTGATCTGGGAAATATTCCTGGTGGTGAAATGACGCCAAAACTTTTGGCTGAAAAAGCACGACAGGCGGGCAAGCAGAATAAATTTAAAGTAAGAATTTT